>JBAXCX010000036.1:0-21957 GCA_037141255.1 Actinomycetes bacterium
GGATTGGCCCGAAGAGGTGGCCCAAGAGGTTGAGCATGTGATTCGCGCTCTATCGGGAAGAACGCTTGCGTTGTTCACCTCGAATCGCATGTTGCGGAGCACGGTTGCATTGTGTCGTGAACGCCTTGAGGGCTTTACGCTCCTCGCTCAGGGGGATGCCCCGAATCCGGTACTGCAGGAGCAATTTCTTGCCGAGGAGCATACAAGCCTCTTTGCGACGGCCAGTTTTTGGACGGGTATATCCAGTCCAGGCACCACATGTTCGGCAGTGATTCTGGACAAAATCCCGTTCCCCGTACCGACCGATCCCATTGTGCAGGCTAGGTGTGAGGTCGTTGGAGATGCAGCGTTTATGGAGGTCTCGGTTCCCGCTGCAGGGATGCAGCTCGCGCAGGGGGCAGGACGACTCATTCGAACCGCTACGGACCGAGGGGTGGTGGTTGTATGCGATTCACGACTAGCCGAGGCGCAATATCGCAACCGAATCCTCGACCTGCTTCCCCCGATGCGTAGGGTGAGAAACAGAGAGTTTCTGGATCAATTCATTGTGGATCTTGATCTGGACTGACGGTACGAACAATCCAGTCCTGAGGGTCGGGACGCGTGAGTCGGCGTTTGTACTTCACCGTATAGTCCGGCCAGTTATTGGTGACTCTCCCTTCTGAGTTCTTGTACCAACTGCTGCAATCCTCAGCCCAAACAGTCCTTGCTGTGGCAGCTTCGATCTCCCCGTCGAATGCTGCCATGGCCTGTTCACGAACCTCAACAGACTGAGCACCGTGAACAACAAACTCATCGATGATCTGTCGGATGTAGCCAACTTGCTGTTCGATCATGAAGAGAATCGAGTTATGGCCCAGATTGGTATTTGGCCCGTAAAGAATGAAGAAATTGGGAAACCCGGCTACGGCGACGCCCAGAAATGCTCGCGCCCCGCCGGCCCAGACTTGATTGAGATCTTTTCCGTCCCTGCCGGTGATAGTCAGGGGAGCTAAGAAGTCGGTGGCTCGGAAGCCTGTTCCGAAGATGATGGTATCAACCTCGATTTCTTCACCTGAGTCGGTCACGATTGCAGTCTCGGTGACAGCGGCGACTCCGTCGGTCACCACCCGAGTATTCGGCCGTAGCAGTGTTGGATACCAATCGTTTGCAATCAGGATGCGCCTGCACCCCGGCGTGTACTCAGGGACTAACGCCTCAGATGGAAGTTCTGGCGACGCAAGCTTTGAGACCTGCTCGGCGAACTTTTTCTGCATCAGCGCACCAAGCCTGCTCCCCTTTCGCATCAAGCGAAAACGAAACTCAAACCGCCAATAGATCGAGGTTCGGTACGCCTGTCTTAATTTGGGAACGTGTTTCAGAACCCAGTGCTCCCATGGCCGAAATGGGCGGTCGGGCTTGGGAGCCACGTAGTTCACGCTGCGCTGAAACAGGGTGAGCGCAGAAGCCTTACAGGCAATCTGAGGCACGAATTGAATCGCACTCGCACCAATTCCGATGACGGCTAGGCGCTCACCTGTTACATCGTGAGAGTGATTCCATCGAGCGGAGTGGAAGGTGGTCCCAGTGAATCGTTCGAGACCAGGAATCTTTGGAATGTTCGGGCGATTGAGTTGTCCCAGTGCCGTCACAACAATCTCCGCCTGAACGATCGACGGCAGTGCGGTGCGGTCAGTTTCTGAGCGCTCAACCTCAAGATTCCAAAGGCCAAGATCATCATCCCAAACAGCGCTCTTGACCTCTGCGCCGAACTCGATGCGGGGGGCTAGGTCATACTGCTCGGTGAGTGATTCGAGATACTCCAAAATCTCTGGCTGCTCAGGAAATTTCCGGCTCCAGCTCACGTTCGGGGCGAACGAGAAACTGTACAGGTGCGATGGAACATCGCACGCAGCTCCTGGGTACGTGTTCTCACGCCAGGTTCCGCCAACAGCCTCAGCCTTGTCATAGAGGGTGAACGTGGAGATTCCCTGCTCAAGCAGTTGAATCGCCATGCATAGCCCTGCTGCACCGGCTCCCAGAATGGCAATACGTGGTGTCCGCGCTCCCTCCTCGATCAGACGGCGCACACCGGCGTTTCGTGCCTCTCCATCCACCGTGCCCGACAACGCATGCGAGGTCGGTTGAAAGATGTTGTGGAGTTGAGAGCGAAGATCTACTGCCATGAGGTGCTTAGGCTATGTCCCCGCCGAGTCCCTTTGTACCAATAGGCTCTGTGTGCAGTCCCGCTTGGGCTGTGTTGATGGCGTGATACCCACGATCAGGACTTGAGGCTGTGATGAGCACCGTAGAAATAACTGAGTCAGTATTTGAAGAAACTGTAACGGCGCCAGGAATCGTCCTCGTGGATTTTTGGGCTTCGTGGTGTGGGCCATGCAGAGCGTTCGCTCCCGTGTTCGAAGAGGCTGCCACTCTGAATCCTGAGATTACTTTTGCAAAGGTCGACACAGAGGCTGAGCAACAGCTCGCAGGCGGTCTCAAGATTCAGTCCATACCGACACTTATGATTTTCCGGGATGGAATCCTGATGTATTCCGAGCCCGGTGCGCTCTCGAAAGATGTTCTCGGCGACCTGATTCGTCAGGTGAGGGCCTTGGATATGGAGCAGGTGCGCTCCGAACTTGCAAAACAAGAAGGTTCTGCGAAGGGCGATACCTGAAGATAGGCGAGGATTTGGTCTCCTTACGCTTCTGGTGTTGTGTCGCTGTGTTCCTCGATTGAACGCTGAGCGAAGACAGTTGCCTCAGAGTCTGTGCCCTCAATGTTGAGATGAGGCAACCAAGAGAGCCAGGTTGGGAAGTACCATGCTTTTGCTCCAAAGAGTTCCATGATTGCGGGAACCAGAATCATTCGAACAATGGTTGAGTCAATCAGGACCGCTACTGCCATGCCGAAACCAATCAACTTCACTGTTGGGCTTGGGCTCGCTACGAACGAGAAAAACACCGCCATCATGATCAGTGCCGCAGTGGTAATTACTCGGGCCGTTGTTGCAACCCCGAGGATTACCGACTGTCGAGGATCATGAGTTGAGTCCCAGATCTCTTTCATACGACTCATCAGAAAGACTTCGTAGTCCATGGAGAGTCCGAACAAAATCACAAACATCACGAGCGGTACGAACGAGACAATCGGGATGGTATCGGTCAGGCCTACAAGCTGACGAGCCCAGCCCCACTGAAAGACAACGACCACAACTCCATAGGCCGCCGCAATCGAAATCAGATTCATGAGGGAGGCTTTCAGCGGAACGAGGATCGACCGGAACACCAGCATCAGCAGGATGAATGCGCCAAGAACAACTGCGCCAATCACGATTGGTAGATAGTGCTCCACAACGTTTGTCAGGTCGATCAGCGTCGCCGTGCTGCCTCCGAGGTGAGCATCAAGTGATGTGCCCTTTGTGGCCTTGTCTAGGGATGATCTCAGTCGTTCTACAAGTGCCTGTGTCTCTGGTGAGTCCGGCCCTGAAGTGGGAGTGATCTGATAAATCACCGCAGTGGTTTTGCTCACCGAGTTGGGGATTGGTCCCAGCGAGTATTGAACACCCTTGATCGTGCCGGTTGGCTGTTCGGCTGCGAGCGCCTTGTTTACGGGCGCTAACTCGCTCAGCGCATCGAGATAACCGAGGGCCTTGTCGGGGTTGAGTCCCACCGCAACGAGCAAGGGCGCATTGACTCCCTCACCGAATCCATCCCTCATCAAATCGTAGGCAGTCCGCTGCGAGAGCGATTTCGGCTGTGAACCATCATCTGGCATACCGAACTCTATTTTCAGGAAGGGTGCAGCAAGTAGCAACAGGATCGCCGAACCCACTATCAAGCTAACCCACGGTTTGGTTGACATCGCGGTTGCGAACCGACCCCAGAAGGATGTAGCTGGGTCTGCTGGTTCACTCTTACGGCCGGGGAGCAGGACCGCATCAATTCGTGAACCCGCAAACCCCAACCATGCGGGTAGGAGCGTCATCGCAGCGAACATCATGACCGTCACCCCAAGTGCAGCCGCCAAGCCCAACGTTTGTACAAGTGGAATGGGGACAAGCAGAAGCCCAAGAAGCGCAACCACCACGGTGATGCCAGCAAACATTGCTGCGTTGCCCGCAGTCTGAAGTGCATGACCAACAGCCGAAACCGGCTCCTCCCCGTTCTCAATGAACTCCCGATACCTCGTAACAATCAGAAGGGAGTAGTCCAAACCCACACCGAGGCTAATCATGAGCGCAACAGGTGGTGCAGCCGAAGAGACGGTGGTGAATCGAGCCAGTATGAATACCACGCCACTAGCAGTGACCGCTCCGAAGAGAGCAGTAGCAATCGGAATTGCCATCCCCCAGAGCGAACCGAAAGCAAACAACAAAAGCAGTGCCCCCAGTAAAACTCCGATCTCATCAGCATGGTTTGCAAATGCGCTGATCGGGACATTCCATGTATCTGCTACAACTCCGCCTACCGCCACTGTCAAACCCGCTGCTCGCGCTTGTTCAACAGCGTTGTTTACTTGTGAGTAGGGGTTGGCGTAATCAGCAGCTTTGGTATCGGCGCTTACTGGGTACTGTGTCATGAGATCCAACGCCGACTGCTTGAAGGTCACGGTCGAATAGGCAATGGCTCCATTTTTGCTGAGGGCAGACGGAATATTCTTTGCTATATCTTTGACGGCTGCAGCTTGATCGGGGGGAAGGTTTCCCACGATCTGTTGCAAGGAGTCTGATCCAGCGGTAGAGACAGGATTCGAAACAGAACTCACGCCTTTCAGCTTTTCGAGTTGAGCTACTGCGGCGTTGATTCCCGCTGAGTTGGACGCCTTCGTCAGCGCCGTCCCCTTGGGTGCTGCGAAAACTACGGTTGCCGTTGCAGCGTTCTGGGATCCAAATCGCTGATCAAGCAAGTCGTAGGCTGCCTGAGAATCTGAGTTCGGAATCCGAAAGTTATCCGAAACGCTCTTTTTGTAGATTCCACCTACATACCCAGCAGCAACAATGATGACGATCCACCCCAGCAGCACAAGTCGGTGATGGCGAGCCATGAACCTCCCGATTCTTCCGAGCAGCGGAGGCCGATCTGATGGGAGGGAGTCGGGGGCTTTAGCGAGAGGCGACATACCTCTCAACGCTACAGATTATCCCCGAACACCGGTGTGATCTCCTCAACGCATACTCAGCCTCGCCAACCGCCTAGCCTAAAATCCTATACACGCACCGAACGGGAGCATGAGATGGATCAGCGAGTGGTTGTGGAGTTTCGGGTCGAGCGCGACTCCCTCGGTGAGGTCCAGGTTCCCTCTACTGCTCATTGGCAAGCGCAAACCCAACGTGCAGTGGAGAACTTTGCCATCTCGGGGCAGCGAGTTCATCCAGAGGTCATTCGCTCACTTCTGCGGATCAAACGCGCCGCTGCCCAGAGCAATCTCGAACTTGCAGTTCTCTCATCTGAAGTTGCTGAAGCAATTATGTCCACCTGCGACGGACTCCTGATGGGAGATCTGCAAGAGCAGTTTCCTGTCGACGTGTTTCAGACAGGATCGGGCACCTCAACGAATATGAACGTCAACGAGGTGATCGCTACGTTGGCCAGCAAATATCTCGGTCAGACGGTGCACCCGAACGACCAGGTAAATGCCTCGCAGTCTTCGAATGATGTGTTCCCGACTGCAGTTCACCTTGCCGTGCTGTCGCTACTCAATGAGAAGTTGGTTCCCGCGTTGGAAGCGCTGAGTGAAGCCCTCCGAGTCAAGCAGACAGACTGGGCGAAGGTAGTCAAGGCGGGCCGTACACACCTGATGGACGCTGTTCCAGTTACCTTGGGGCAAGAATTTGGCGGATACGCGACGGCTATGGAGCTTGGGGTTGAACGCCTTCGCGCTACCGAGGATCACCTGAGCGCCCTACCCCTGGGGGGAACCGCTGTTGGAACAGGACTGAACGCACCAGCAGCTTTTGCCGAGGCAACGATTCAGCGTCTCACCGAGTCCTTTGGCTTGCAACTCCATGAAGCCGCAGATCATTTCGAGGCGCAGGGCGGTCAAGATTCCCTTGTGGAGTGCAGTGGTGCGTGCCGGGTGGTTGCTGTGAGCCTGAACAAGATTGCCGCTGACCTGAGGTGGATGGCCTCTGGGCCGGCCACAGGACTGAGCGAGATTGAGTTGCCGGCCTTGCAGCCGGGCAGTTCGATCATGCCAGCCAAAGTCAACCCGGTGATTCCCGAGGTGGTTCAACAAGTGGTTGCGCAGGTGATCGGTAACGACTCGGCACTGGGTTTCGCCGGAGCCTCAGGAAATTTTGAGCTCAACGTCATGATGCCGGTGATGGCAAAGAACCTGTTGGAATCGATAGATCTGCTGAGTGCAGCGAGTCGCACGCTCGCAGAAAAGTGTGTGAGTGGAATGATCGCAAACGAGGCAGTACTCCTCGCGGCTGCAGAACGATCGCCTGCACTTGTGACGGTGCTTGTACCCCTGATCGGTTACGAGGCTGCGGCCGAACTAGCGCAACGAGCGCAGGCCGAAGGCTCCACAATTCGACAAGAAGTCACCAGGTCCGGTTTGCTCACACCTGAACAGGTCACTTCATCATTGGACCTTCTCAAGATGACTCAGGGCGGAATTCGTTCGACCTAGTCAAGCGACCTAGTCAAGCGACCTAGTCAACAGAGAGCAGTGCGAACAATTCTGTTTTGCGATCCTCGAAGTCCTCGAAGGTGATTTCCTCGTCCTCGAACTGCTGGTGCAGATCTGCGACCATCTTGAGCAGTTGGTCTGGTGGAATCTCATCCCCCTCAGCGAAGGTAGAGAGTTCAATCATCTCTTCATCCTCATCACGAGTGAGGGCGTCTTCGGGACTCTTGTCAAGTCGCTTGTCTCTCTTTGCGGCGGCTTTGGCCTTTTTGGCACGGTCACGCTGCAGTTTCTCAAAGCTTGTTCGACTCGCACCCATGGTGCTCCTTCGTCCGGCGCCGGCACACCATCATCGACGGCCGGAAAGTTCTACATACCGAGATGTACATGTTGTCATGCCGCCCAGAGAGAATCACATCATGGGCAACGACAACTGAGCATCCTCTTGGCTGAGAGGGATCTTTTGCAGGTATACCTGATCCATCCAACAATGCTGATTCAGGGAATAAGAAAGCCGCCGGCTAGCAGCCGGCGGCCCCCAAAGAATACTAAGGTTCAGACGACCCGAACGTTCTGGGCTTCTTCACCCTTGCGGCCGGGGGCCACGTCAAATTCAACGCGCTGTCCCTCTTCCAAGCTCTTGTATCCACTTCCTTGAATGTTTGAGTAGTGGACGAAGACATCCTCGCCTTGCTCACGCGAGATGAAGCCGAAGCCCTTCTCGGAATTGAAGAACTTTACGGTACCTGTTGCCAACTTCTTCTCTTTTCACTTTCGAGCAAGCCCGTATGGCTGTCCCAACGGAACGTACTCTAGACCATCAGAGCCGAGAATGCTGTACCGATTGCGCAGATTCATTCCCCGGACTCGAAAAGACAACTGAACAGCGGGCAAATGAACACCGGGCAAATAAACAGAAAGGTTCCTGCGGCAGGAGAATCTCCCCAGTCAAGATGACTAGACGGAACGCAATGGCGAATGGCCGTAAGTGCCAGAAGGCTAGAGCGCCGTGAAAACGATCCACGCAAAAAAACCCAGAACTAAAATCCCCATGACTAAGACGATTGGCCACCCACCGAACGCCTCGGTTTGCTTCATCTTGATGTCATAGTCGAGGTTCTCTGGAGAACCCACCTTTGGCAGCTTGTGTTGCTTTGGCTTGCGTGGCTTTCCACCGGAACTTCCCATGGGGTTCACTCTAGAGGCAAGTCGCCTGTGAGGCTGACTACTGCTCAAACCTAATGAGTGGTCTATACTGCACGGAGCACATATCGCATTCGGGCACAGCCTCCTTTCGAGTAGAGCCGGCGCCTAGATGGCCGTAGCAATCCAGTTGGGTCGCACCGGAGAAACACGTTCAGCCCGGACATGACGTCCTCGAACTCTGTGAGTTCGAAATTGCAGCTGTCTCATGCTGTCGGGGTATCAGCGCTGTGAGCGCCGAGGAGCACATGCAGAACTTAAGTGAAGACAACACAGCTACGAGCAGCAAAGGCGTTGCGCCGGCAGGCTTCGATTATGCCGTTGAGGCAGCCGCTGCTGCCGAGGCCACGGCTACTCAGCTTGCCCTGCTCGAGCAGCATCAAGGGCGCTGGCGGTGGACCCTGGAACGGTTGCTGTACCGCACGGAAGAAGACCTGACTGCAGTTCGACGCCTGAATACTCCTGAGCGAGAGCAGGTGATCTCGGACTTTGAGAGTGAGCGAGATCGACTTGAGGCAGCGCTCGACCGTCTTGTGGGCGATACAAAATCGGGTTCAGACCCGGTGCTCTTGGAATCAGTTGGCGAGGTAAGACTGCAAGCATCTTGGGCAGCCGGCAGACTCGTGGTTTGGGCTGCTGGGCCCGGTACGGCACCAGCCAATGCTTCCGATCTTGCTGCTCGACTCGAGAACGCTGGCGTTCTAGCAACCGGGTGGACATCGCACCCGCCAGTCAAGTTGCCCTCAGGTACCCCCGCTCCAGCCCTCGCTCTTCCGATTGGAGATGCAATCGGATGGCTCGCCAACGTGGGCGGCGGGCATGATAATGATGCAATCGGATCAAGTGTGACCTGGCTTGGACGAGTTGCCGTGTGGGCGGTGCGCCTCGTCGCTGCAGGGCAGATCGCACCAACGATTCGGAATCGTCGTCGGGGCCGCCAACAAGAGGGGGTAGAAGGCCGCACAGAGCTCTCCGTTCGTTGGGGTCCAGCCCTCCTCGGACTGACGGAGCTTCATGACCTTGCCGCGGCGATGCCTGGGCCCGTGACCGCACTTGAACGAACGGAGGCGAAACCTCTTACCTTGTCGGTACTCGGTTCGATCATCAATGCAATCGTGACCGACGCTGCAAGCAAGCTCACGCTGCCGGCTCCCCCGCCTGAACCCAATGACTCGGTCAGCATTGCCGAGACTGTTCTGACTCGTATGGATGGCTCTTCATTCGAAGTACCTGCTCGCATCGGTGCAGACATTGCAAAGCGGATGGAACGTTGGACAAGCGCAGTTACAACACCGACTGACGCACGCTTAGTCATCAGTCTTGACCCTCCAGACAAAGACAACGCATGGTTCCTGTCTGTTTCAGGTCCCGATCCCGATGGGCAACTCGTCCCGCTTGAGGTCGCATTAGTTGAGAGTCGTCCAAAGCGCCATCTTGCAGATGAACTCGTTCGGCTCGAGCGGCTCATGCCAGTTCTGAAGCGGCCAGGGGCTGCTCGACGCGGGCAGGTGGTTCTGAGCCAAGACGAGGCCTGGCAGCTCATGACCGAGACCGGACCGCTCGCTACCGCCGCAGGCTTCGATGTGCGCGTGCCGGCGCTCAGCCGCAAGAAACCCACAGCTGCGCTTCGGTTGGACACCATCTCTTCTGACCCGTCGGTGGTTGGAGCACAGCAGTTGGCGCAAGTGCGTTGGTCAGCTGTGTTTGACGATGTTGAGCTGAGTGCGGCCGACATTTCACGGCTTGCTGCAGAAGCTCGTCCCCTTGTTCGAAGTCATGGGAAATGGGTTGAGCTCGATCGAGTTGATCTTGCAGCGGCTGCCGCAGCGTTGGCAGAACGGGCATCCACCACGCAACTCACCGGTGCAGAGGTGCTTCGCTATGCGATCGGCCTCGAGGAGTCGCCGTTGGCTGGAGGGTTCAGCGTTAGTGGAACGGGGTGGGCAGCGGAACTTCTGAGCAAAGCGGAGGCGACATCAAAGGACCCAATCACCTCTCCCGATGGGTTCGAGGGAGAGCTGCGCAGCTATCAGGGCGAGGCCGTTGCCTGGCTTGGATTCCTCGACTCGGTGGAACTCGGCGGTTGTTTGGCTTTGGACATGGGCTTGGGCAAGACCCCCACGATGCTGGCGCACATTGCGCGTACTGCAGGCAAGGGTCCGGCTCTCGTGGTTGCCCCACCAGCAGTTGTAGGCAACTGGGCTGCCGAGGCAAGTCGGTTCACGCCGGGCCTCAAGGTTGTGGTGCATCACGGGGCATCTCGCGCCTCTGCGAAGGAACTTTCGAGCAAGGTGGAAGGCGCAGACATTGTGATCACCACCTATGGCACGGCGGTTCGCGATGTGGAGACGCTCGCAGAACTCAGCTGGGATCGGTTGATTCTTGACGAGGCTCAGGCCATCAAGAACTCGGCGAACGAGACTTCGCAGCAACTGCGTCGCATTCCGGCCAGGGTTCGCGTTGCGCTGACGGGTACGCCAATCGAGAACGGTCTCGGAGACCTCTGGTCGATTCTTGACTTCACAAATCCAGGGCTCGTCGGTCCCAGACCAGCGTTCATTGCGCAACTCTCTGCGGGCAAGGATCATTCGCGACAAGGGGCCGAGACTGCCCTTCGTGCATTGAACGGGATTTTGGTTTTCCGCCGAACGAAGTCAGAGCCGATCGTGGCGGCGGAGTGGCCCGAGCGGATCGACCAACTCGATCATTGCACGATGACCCCCGAACAGATTGGGTTGTACCAAGCCGTTCTTGATGGGCTCGTCACGAATAGCTCAGACGAACTCGGCGCAGAGCCACGCAAGGGTGCGGTTTTGGCAGCCATCACTGCTCTGAAGCAGATCTGTAATCATCCTTCGGCGTATCAGCATGATGACCGGCCACTTATTGGCAGATCAGGAAAGCTCACCAGGTTGGAGGAGATTGTTGACGCGGTCTATGCCTCGGGTGAACGAGTTCTGGTGTTCACCCACTTCGCCACCTGGGGAATGCGACTCGCCGAACACCTCACCGCACACACGGGTATCCAAACGGCCTGTTACCACGGCGGCCTTGCCCGTGGCGCTCGCGACAGACTTGTCGAGGAGTTTCAAAATGGTGTGGGACCGGGTGCGCTTGTGCTGTCGCTCAAGGCGGGTGGAACTGGCCTGAACCTGACTGCAGCGAGCCACGTGGTGCTCTATGACCGCTGGTGGAATCCGGCAGTAGAGGATCAAGCCAGAGACCGGGCGTGGCGAATCGGACAAACCCGAACGGTGGTCTCCCATCGCTTGGTTTGCCCCGGAACGGTTGACGAGAGGGTCGAGGAGGTCGTTGCGGGCAAGCGGCACATCGCAAATCTGGTGCTTCCAAAGTCGAGTTCACTTGCAGATCTCGATAGCTCGCAATTGCGCACCGCCCTTGGTTTACAGGAGGAGACTTTGCTGACAGAAAATCCGGCCGAGTTGGCTCGAGATGTCAGCGAATCCGATGAGCAGAGCAACTTTGTAGACGATGGGTTTGAGGGAGCTTTGCGATGAATGAACCTCGGCGGCGACCAAAACAGCGGCGAGGATCAGGCGGCGGAAACAGTGATGGAAGCCACAACGGCAACCAGCAACAGCAAAAGAACGCCAACGGCTCATCTGCCAAGAACCAGCCGAAGGGCGGTGGGAAAGCGGGCGGAAAGGGAGGCGGAAAGTCTGCCAACAAAGGGAGCCGCCAGAACAAGATTGCACCACCAGCGGAGTTCTGGCGTGCAGCGCCCGAGCCTCCTGAGCCACCAGATATTCGTCCGGCGGATGATCCTACCGCGCTCCTGCAATCCATGGGGACTGCCCCGCTGCCCGGGCAGGCCTCGGTGGCTGATCACTACATGGCGGCCGTTATTCAGCGTGCGGCCATGCTCGCCACTGCGCTTGCCGCCTCGGCAGACCTGCTCGAGGAATCGGAATAGCCCTCAATAATGAACCGTCGCTGCGGATCTGCCGTCGCTACCGACCACATGGGGCTGCGACCGACCGGTCAGCTGTTCGCTCGGACCGGAGTGTGCGCAACATCGTCTTCGGTGAACGCTTTCGTCCAGCAGGCAAACTCAAGCAGGATTCCATCGGGGTCTTGGAAATAGATCGACCGGACGTATACCTCATCATTCATTTCGGCGCTCAGACCAAACTCGCTGTTGTCATGATTGGCAACTTCGGTACAGTCGATCCCGTTTTCAACGAGCCGATCCCTGTACTGCTCAATCTTGTCTGGCGGTACAGCGAACGCCACGTGGTTCATCGACCCAATGGCACTAGACAGCTCGCCTTGGTCGGGGCGACCGCGCGGGGCCGAGACTCCGGGGATACCTTCAGGTGCTTCTGGGAACCAGAAAAACGCCAGATGGTCGCCACCCCCGCAATCAAAGAAGAAGTGCTGCCCCATTCCGACTGGCAATTCGATGGTCTTGACGAGCGGCATGCCCAGCACCCCAGAGTAGAAGTCAACCGTCACCTGCATGTCTCTGCAGACAAGTGCCAAGTGATTAATCCCCTGAAACTCAAACTTTTGATCAGTCATTGCGGTTCTCCTCTGAGGCGAGAAACTTTTCGAGCGAGATACAAGCTAGACCGCAAAGCGCCCTTGAAGAGCTCAAAATCCGCTGCCGGCCCCTTAGGCCGACCCCATTATGCCTATCCCTCTCGGAGTGAATTGCACTTCCGATCAGTAGCCTGAAGCGGTGGCAGTCACTTCGCTCACTCCGCGACGAATCAAGTTTGAGTTCCCTGAGCAGATCCCGCTTGTATGGACTCCAAGGGTGCCCGAAATTTCGGCAGCTGCAAACTCGGTTTCCCTACTCATGCCACATGTTGAGCCCTATGTGATTTCTTCCGTTCGCGCGGTTCTCGAGCAGCTTCCGACAGAGCAGAGAGTTGCCGCTGCAGGGTTCATCGCACAAGAGGCGCAACATCAGCGACAGCACCGGATCTTTAATGCAAGCGTCACCCCTCAAATTCCTGGAATGAGCCGAGTTGAGAGCTGGATGCATCGGACTTATGCCTGGTTATCGCGAAGCCGATCGACTCGGTTCAATCTTGCGTTTGCTGCAGGATTCGAGACGGTGGCTTTTGCATTGGCCCGGTGGACAGAATCCCATCTGCGAACACTCTTCAATGGAGCCAATGAACAGATCACCACCTTATTCCTCTGGCATCTGGCCGAAGAGGTGGAGCACAAGTCGGTGGCCTTCGACGCGTACGAACAGGTAGACGGCTCACGACTGCGCTATCTGCTGGCTGCAGTGAGTTCAATACTGATCCTGAGCGGGTATACCTTGATCTCCACGGTTCTCAACCTCAAGGCCCAGGGCCGGCTGTTTCATCCGGTTGCTTGGTGGCGATTGCTGCTCTTCAGCATCAGTTTGGCTTGGGAAGTTCTGCCCGACGTTGCGGCCTCAGCTATGCCGGGCCATCATCCGAGCGATTTCACCGACCCAATAGCGCTCAGTACTTGGCTCAGCCAGTACGACCCCGAGACTGCCTCGCTCCCCCTGTGGTGGACAGGTGAATCGGCGCAGGAACCGGTGGTTCTTCGCTAGGGCGACCACCTTTAGAAAGGCAATCGCTGCGCGGTCAGGCGGGCGGATTCTCTTCGGTCAAGGTGATCGCGTATTCCGGACAGTTGTCTACTGCTAGCTGAGCTTTGGCGTGCAACTGCTCTGGCACATCACCCGTCACCAACAACACGGCGTATCCCTCGTCGTCTACATCAAAGAGTTCGGGGGCTAGCAGGTAGCACCGGTTGTGGCCTTGGCAGGCTTCACGGTTGAAAGAAATCTTCATGTGGCGCCCTTGGCAGTCCTCGGAGTGCCCGCAGCGGGAATTCGGATGGGTAGCTTGCGAGGGCCGCGCACTTGGCCTGTAGACCACAGAACAGCTTCTGGTTCGGCTAGCTCAAACTCGGGCACCTTCGCTAGCCACTCCTCGAGGGCAACGGTGAGTTCCATTCGAGCCAGATTCGACCCAAGGCAGCGATGAATCCCGAGTCCAAAAGCTGCATGGCGGTTCTTCTCACGGTCAAGAATCACCTCGTTCGGATTCTCAAAGAACTCAGGGTCGCGATTCGCCGATGGGAAGGGAAGCAACACCCAGTCGCCCTCAAGCAACTGTTTGCCGCCGAGGTTGACGTCCTGAGCAACCTTGCGGGCCATCGTGACGGGAGCGAAGGCTCGCAACATTTCCTCAATGGCGAACGGCATAAGTTCTGGCTGTGCGATGAGACGTGCACACTCCTGCGGGTGCTGCGCGAAGTACCAGATGCTCGCTCCGATTGCAGACCAGGTGGTGTCGATTCCGGCAAGAAGGATGAGAGCGATCGTCCCCACAATGTGCTCGTCGGTGAGGGGAACGCCGTCAATCTCTGCCTGCAGGAGAAAGCCGATGAGGTCATCGCTCGGCTCGCCTCGCCTCTTTTCAATCTGGGTAAAAATGTAGTGAACCATGGTGTCTTCAGCCGAAACTGGTTCGTCATTTTGGCCAGCCATCTCAAGAATCCGGTGAATAAAACCTCGAAATCGATCTCCGTCTTCAGCCGGAACGCCGAGCATGTGAGCAATGACGCGAACAGGGATGTGCTGCGCATACTGCTCTGCAACGTCAACGACACCTGAAGCAGGCAGATCAACAAGAATCTGATCGATGAGCTGCGAACAAAACGCTCGGGTGGGTGCCTCCAACGGACGGATTGCCTTGGGCGCGAACGCCGGTAGGAGCAGGCCGCGGGCGATTTGATGAAAGGGCGGGTCCGAAGTGATCGGCGGTGCATACCCAACTGGCGCAGGAGTCTCGGGCTCAAATACCGAGACGATGACCCCACGAGATGTGAAGTGCTCAGTGTCATGCGCTACGGCCGAAATATCCTCATGGCGAGTGGGCAGCCAAGTTCCGCCGAAGCGATCTGTGTGCGCTACGGGACAAGTTTCACGCAACTCTTGCCAAATAGCAGGAGCGTCAGCGGCGTACTCAGGCGCAGTATGGTCAAAGTCGGTTTGCCAGTCTGTTACCGGGCACCGCTCAAGTCCACTCATTGCATTCTCCAATCAACTGGGACAGTGAATACTAAATACGATTCAAGCGTCCACATTTCTACCCATGATGGCGCAGGCCCCCCAGATTCCGTTCGCGCCGCTTGGAGAAGTAATCTAATTGCCTTGCCGGATCCGACACCCCCTGACCTTACAGATTCAGAAACTTCGGACTCCGAATCATCACAAGGTGATGAGTCAGCCGAAGAGTTTGTGACAAATCTCGGAGAAGACTCGCGATTCCATGTCGACCAGCTTTCGAGTGGACTTGCTCTGGACGAGCTGAGGAGCGCCCGTAGGAGACGTCGCATCGGGGACGTAGCCTGGGGAGACTTGGCGTATCGCGTGTACACCACAGCTTTGGCCTGTTTGGTGTTTGCAGTGTTTGCCTCCGGTTGGGTCGGCGACTCGGAACTGTCGGTCGCGTCGCAGGCATCGGTTCAGAAATTCGGCCCTGTTTGGGCTGGCCTGCTTGCAGGCCTTGTGTTGCTGCTGGGTGTGCGATCTGGAACGCGAGCGGGTCCGATTGCACTCGAATCAGCCGACGTCTATCACCTATTGCTCGCTCCGATCAGCCGGTCTCGAGTGCTGCGACGCCCCGCCGTGGGCGTAGTCGGCTACGGAGTTGCAACTGGCATGGCAGTGGGAGCCCTGGTGGGGTCGCTCTGCAGTCAACGCCTCCCCGGAAATACCTTTGAGTGGATGCTTTCGGGCGCGCTCTTTGGCGGCGCAGCAGCAGCATTATCACTTGGAGCGGCACTCATCACTGCATCTCGACGTGTACCGAGGCCTTGGATCGAACTCCTTGCCTGGGCCCTTCTCATTGCCTCGGTCGTAGCTGTTGCTGGTTATTCGCCATTCGCTCCGCTGACCCTGCTTGGGCAGATTCTGTTCTGGCCACTCAGCTTTACTCCCCTTGCTCTGGTGTTGGTTGCAGTTGCACTCACTCTTGCCGCTACCGGTCTGATGATCATTGGTGGGCTTTCTATTGAGCTTGCTCAACGCCGAACCCGACTGGTGGGTCAACTGCGGTTTGCCGTCACCCAGCAGGACTTGCGGTCAGTGCTGCTCCTTCGAAAGCAGCTTGCCTCGGAGCGGCCTCGCAACAAGAGTCGCTTCGCCCGACTTCCAATTCGTTTTGCTGGCCGGTTCCCGGTGTTTACGCGTGATGTGCAAAGTTTTGGCCGTTGGCCTTGGGTCAGAGTTCTGCGAGTGACCGTGCTCGGCCTTGGTGCTGCGTTATGTCTCTATGGCGCTTGGTCCGGGACTACCCCGCTCGTGCTTCTAGCTGGGCTCTGTACCTATGTGGCTGGCCTAGATGTGATCGAACCACTCGCTCAAGAGGTGGATCACCCCATGATGCTGGCCTCGTACCCCGAGCCTGCTGGTGTGATTCTGCAGCGCCATCTCGTGGCACCCGTGTTCGTCATGGTGCTCGTTGGTTGTGAGGGCTTGCTGCTGGTATGGCTGCTGCACCCATCGGTCAACCTCATTGCCATTGGAGCAATCACGGTGATCACTGCTGCTGCCACTGCCGTTGCAGGCGCATCGATCAGCGTGGTGTCTGAAGCTGTACTTGACGCTGGAGATGCCGCAATGATGCCACCAGAGGTCACCGGGCCGAGAGTCGTCATCCGCACGCTGTGGCCTCCCCTCGTGGCTGTGATTGGTGTGACTCCAATTCTGGTGGCGCAGCGAGCAATGCGACTGAACCATGATCCGATCCCTCCTGCGCTCACTTTGGCTATTCCGATCTTGGTGCTCGCCGGGATTGTGTTCATGTGGGTGAAATACCGCGAAGATCTTCATCGCACTATGGGTGAGGCAATGGGAGCCAAGACATGAAAGTTGAACTGAGATGAGCAGATCTGCTTCCACAGACGCGAAGAAGCCAAAAGAGGTTGTCAAATTGATCGGCGTGGCAAAAGAGTATGGAGACGTGGGTGCGCTTGCTCCCGTTGACCTTTCGGTCATGGCAGGAGAGGCAATCGTCTTGGTCGGCCACAACGGGTCGGGCAAGTCAACGCTGCTCAGCATCATTGCTGGGATGCTCGAGCCCTCAGAGGGAACCGTCCTGGTACACGGCCAGCCCCCCGACTCGATCTATGCCCGTGAGCGCAGATCATGGCTCCCAGACACTCCAGTGCTCTATGACGACCTCAGTGTTCGCGAGCATATGGAATACACCATTCGGATGCACGGCGGCCAAGGCGATGAACCCATTATTGACGACTTGATCAAGCGCCTCGGTCTTGCCGATAGAGAGGACGACCTACCCTCGCAGTTCAGCAGGGGTTTGCGTCAAAAGGCGGCTGCGGCTGTTGCTCTGGTCCGTCCCTTTACGCTGTTGTTAGTCGACGAACCCTTTGTAGGCCTTGATGTGGCCGGGCGCGAAGCGCTGCTCGGATTGCTCGAGGAGGCGCGTCGAGGCGGAGCCACGGTGCTCGTCGCTACGCACGACCCCGCAGTGATCTCGAGATTCAAACGCGGCCTCGTGCTTGATGACGGCCATGTTGTTCATGACGGAACTGCCGAGTCGCTTCACGCCTACTTGTCGGCCGATGTCGCACACGGAGAAACCTGACTGCCCAACACGCAGTAGATTCTGGTGCTCTCTATCCATGTGCTCTGGTTACGGCCTGAGCAATTCTGATTCGGGGCTTCCCATGTCTGGAACCATCCATCTCGAGATTGATGCTGGAATTGCAACCATCACGAATGACAACACCGAGAAGCACAATGCCTTTGATGATGAGATGGATGCTCGCCTGTTTGAAATTTTGGCAGAGATCCAATCGAGCCCAGAGATTCGTGTCGTGATTTGGCGAGGAGAAGGTACGTCCTTCTCTTCGGGTAGAGATGTTGGGTCCATAGGGATTGCAAAGACGGAACTGACTCACCATGAGCTCATGCGCAGGGGGCATCGGGGTATCCAACAGCTCTGGCAGATGGACCAACCGGTGCTTGTTGCATGCAAGGGCTGGGTTATGGGTGGCTCGTTTCAGCGAGCACTGCTGTGTGATATTCGCGTTGCCGCAGAAGGAACCAGGTTCCGCTTGCCGGAACTGACCTACGGAGTAATCCCCGACACGGGCGGCGTGGCGGTATTGCATCAGATGTGTGGAGATGGAGTTGTGAACGACATGGTTCTGACGGGTCGTGTCATGGACGCCGAAGAGGCTCTTCGACACGGTGTAGTGAGTCGGGTGGTGGCCGAGTCCGAGCTTGACCAGGTGGTGCGCTCAATGGCCGAGCAGATCGCATCCACTCCGACCATCACCGTGAAATTGTACCGAGAAGTGCTCCGGCACCTTTCTCTTCCTGCACTGCGTGCATCGATGGCGGACGAACTGACCTATCAGACGACACTGAATAAGAGTGATGACTTTGCAGAGTTCAAAGCTGCCAAGGCCGAGGGTCGTGAGCCCCGGTACAGCGGCAGCTGACTCTGCAACATTTTCCCGACCTGTGAACAGAGGAACAGCTAGCCATGAGCAAGATTATTGGATTGCCCCAGCCCCCAGCAGTTGGTGCAACTGCACTCGCAGCGGGAACCTTTGAGGGTGTGACGGTGGTTGTTACGGGTGGAGGCACTGGTCTTGGCAAGGCAATTGCCTCAGAGTTCGGCCGTCTCGGTGCACGCCTAGCCATCCTGAGCCGTAAGGCGGAACACCTAGATGCTGCCGAGGCTGCAATGACTGCGATTGGCGCAGAGGTGTTGTGCATCGAGTGTGATATTCGAGATGCCGACAGCATCGCAGCGGCGTTTGATCAGATTGAGGAGCGCTTCGGTTTGCCGGGAGTCCTAGTCAATAACGCTGCAGCGAACTTTCCCTCGCCGAGTGAGGATCTGTCTCCCAACGCTTGGCGCACTGTTGTTGACATCACTCTGAATGGCACGTTTTTGATGTGTCGCGAGTATGGCCAACGTTTACTGAGCGCCGGAGTGGCGGGCTCCATCATCAACATTGGAGCAACGTATGCGTGGACTGGTGGCCCTGGATTTGCGCATTCTGCGGCTGCGAAGGCTGCAGTGAAGAACCTGACCGAATCCCTAGCCGTGGAGTGGGGCCCCTACGGAATTCAGGTCAACTGTCTGGTGCCAGGTTTGATGCCCCACGAAGACATGACTGCAGATATTCAGGGGAACCTGAAGAACACCAACGATAAGGACCTCTGCCAACCCGCCATGCGCGTCGGGCAACGACAAGAACTCGGTTGGGCCGCAACGTTTCTTGCATCCCCCTATGCTCGGTTCATCTCGGGTCACACGTTGGTTGTAGACGGTGCCAACTGGCAGCGAAGGTCACTCACCAATCCCGAGGTCATCCCGATTCGGGTGCAGATGGGTCGCCCGCCATTCGGAGAAGACTGAGAACCAACGAGCTTGAGCCGATCGATTACACCAAGGCTTCTTGCTTTTGCGGCTCTGCCTCGTCCTCAACAATCTCAGTCGGGCCTTCCACGTTTATGCTGGGAAGCAGGCGGTCGAGCCATGCGGGGAACCACCAGTTCTTGTCTCCCATTAACTCCATAGATGCTGGAACTAACAACATGCGGACCAACGAGGCGTCAAGAAGTACGGCAATTGCCAGACCAAACCCAAAGAGTTTGATAGTCCGGTCAGCTTCGAGAAGAAATGACCCGAACACGAATACCATGATCGCCGCAGCAGCAGTAATTACTCGAGCAGTTGCAGCAAGACCGTTTGCAACCGAAGTGTGACTATCGCCGGTATGGAGCCATTCCTCTCGGACGCGAGACAACAAGAAGACCTCGTAGTCCATCGAGAGCCCAAACACGATGGCAAATAGCATCATCGGGATGAACGGTTCTATGGGAGCGGGCTCTATCCCGAAAAGATCCTTCGCCCAGCCCCACTGGAAGATTGCAACGATGATGCCGTAGGCAGCACCGATCGAGAGAAGATTCATGATCACTGCCTTCAGTGGTACAAGGAGCGACCTGAAAACAATCATGAGCAGCAGGAAACTCAAACTGAGCACGGCTGCGAAAAACAGAAATAGGCGACCCGATAAGTAATCCGTAAAGTCCACTGAAATTCCCACCTGGCCAGTGACCAAGACATCGAGGCCAGTCTGCTCAGCAACCTGAGGCAACAGGTTCTCTCGCAGGTCGTTCACCAGATTTGTGGTGGCCTCATCCTGTGGTGAAGTAGTCGGGGTGACTACCCACAAAACCGCGCCTGACTCACTTGGGTTTTCAAGATTTGACGGAACCGGAGGGGAAACCGTCTGCACCCCTTGCACCCCTTCAAGTTGTTTGCTCACTTGAATGAGGGGCTTCGGGTTCGAAATATCAACTCCGGCGGGTACTTCGGCTACTAACAGAAGCTTTCCGTTTGATCCCGCTCCGAAACCGTCTGAGACAAGGTCGTAAGCCTTACGGCCTGTGTTGTTCTCTGGCAGGTTGCCCGCATCGGAAAATCCAAGACGAATACCAAACAGCGGCACGGTAAGAATGACAAGAATCGCCACTGAGCCAATGGCAAGTGGCCATGGATGCCCCTGCACAAATCGACTCCAACGATACGCTGAGGTTTCATGCAGTGGCTTCGGTGCTTTGCGTACGAACTCCTTTTTCAGGGGAGCGAACGCAAATCCGGCAATCATCACGATGATGGCAAGCGGAAAACCGACGAGCAGTGGGTTCAGGTTGAGACCAAGACCGACCAAGCCCACGGCCACAAAACCCGCAGCGATCAGGCCGCGCCACCGAGTGACTTCTACTCGCTCACCCGCAAAGCCGAGGAGCGCTGGTAAGAGCGTTATGGATGCGATCATCGTCACCGTGACTACGGTGGCTGCGCCGATCCCAAGACCCGAGACAAACGACACACCCATGACCAACATGCCTAACAACGAGATCACCACGGTGAGGCCAGCAAAGGTAACTGCACGCCCGGAAGTATCGATTGCCATAACGACTGATTCTTCAACCGAGTGACCCCGGTGCAGCTCCTCTCGGTAACGCGTCACAATGAACAGCGCGTAATCAATACCAACGCCTAGCCCAATCATCACGCCGAGAGTGGTTGCAAAATCTGGCATCGCGATCAGATTCGAGAGCAATGCAAGCGTTATTCCTCCAACCCCGATGCCGGCAAGCGCAACACCAATAGGCAGCCCCATCGCGAGCACAGATCCGAAGGCAAGGATCAAAATAACTATTGCAAAGGCCAGACCAAGCAATTCCGAATCCGGTGCTTCGAAGTGCTCGAAGATCCTTCCGCCGTATTCAATTTGAACCCCCGGCACCTTCGGTGCGATTGACTCAATCTGGGTGCCTTGCTTGCGCGCAGCGTCCATCGTGCTGTCACGATTGATCTCAACTTTAGCGAAGGCAATCTTGCCTGACTCTGAACCTGCAGTCGCAATACTTGAGTTGGCGTCTGCGAGCTTGAGGAGGAGCGCAGGATCGCTCACGCCCGAGAGATACCAGACGGCGAGTGGCGAGCTCGCGTCAAACTTCTGCGCAGCAAAGGGGCTCACCACAGTGACGTTGTTTTCGGCGTCTACCTCGGCGAGGTAGTCAACGAGTGGTTGCCGAACAGCCGGGTCTTCGAAACCAGTTTCAGAGCGAAAGACAATCGTCCCCTCAATGCCGGCTCCCGCGCCACCCATCTCTCTTTCTAAAATGTCGAGGCCTTGCCGACTCTCTACATTTGGCAACTCCATGTTCGTGGCAAAGTGAGGCCCTATGAGGCCGGTAGCACTGCCACCGACCACAAGAACCAGCAGCCAGAGCGCAACAACAGTCTTTCGGCGGCGGAAACACCATGAACCTAAACGACGATACAAAACGGACTCCCTGAAAGGTCAATTATCTGGCACTGCGTTAGCCGAGCATTCCCAACTACCTGCGCAGAACATGAAGATTCTAGACTCGGAAAGGCTCTGATCCTTCGGATAAGGAAGTGCTACCCGTCACACCCTCAGGCTTCCAAACCCCATGACTAGCAAAGGCTAAAACTTGATGAGCGATCAACTCACCGTTCAAGACAACAACGGCGTCCGATTGATTTCCTGGACTCGACCGGAAGCGCTCAACGCGATGTCCATCGACATGTGGCA
>JBAXCX010000037.1:0-21669 GCA_037141255.1 Actinomycetes bacterium
AAAATTGGCCAGCGCCATAAGTAGATGGCATAGGACCTCAGGCCAATCCAAACCAGCGGCGGCCAAGCCAGAACTTTGGACAGCTTGGCCGCTGGATGCACGAGTACGGCTATCACCACGATGCAAGCAATATCGAGCATCAGAAATCCACCGCGATAAATGAAGGCGTCGAACTCATTCACTCGGGTCAGGAACCAGCCAATGACGACGAGGCCAACAACGCCGGCAGTGTCAAGCAGTCGTCCCGCAGTTTTGGCAGCCGGCACGGTGGACCGCCACGGCGCCCAACTCAGCGCTAGGACCGCACCAACTAACAGTCCAGCCACTCGAGTGTCGGTGCCGTAGTACACCCGGGATGGGTCGGAGTAAGGATGAAAGAGCAGAGCCATCTCGATCGTGGAAGCCAAGGCCAACAGAATGATTCCGAGGCGAGCTTTGCCTTTGCCAAACTTGAGCAGCACCAGAGCAAAAATCGGCGG
The DNA here is from genome assembly GCA_037141255.1 of Actinomycetes bacterium. Taxonomy (GTDB): domain Bacteria; phylum Actinomycetota; class Acidimicrobiia; order Acidimicrobiales; family Microtrichaceae; genus IMCC26207. The sequence goes on from JBAXCX010000037.1 coordinate 480, forward strand.
AAAGAGCAGGTAGAACTGCTCCTCAACAGCGAGCGACCAGAGGTGTCGCAACATTGGCGGGCGACCGGCCTGAGCGAAATACGATTCCCTCAGGTAGATGTCCCACCAGTTGCTTACATAGGCCAGAGCCGCCAGAACATCTCCACCCATTCGGCCCGCAGCGTCGGTGTACACCAGAATCGCCGCCATCGAGACAACCGCGAGAAGCAGGTACAACGCCGGCAGGAGTCGCCGTGCGCGACGAATCCAGAACTGCTTCAAGTCAATCTGACCCTTGGTCATACGTTCCTCGGTGAGCAAGGTCGTAATCAAGAAGCCACTGATCACAAAGAAGACCTCAACGCCCAAGAATCCGCCAGGAATCAGCACAAAATCTGCGTGATAAAAGACCACAGCAAGCACCGAGATGGCGCGCAGACCATCAAGTGCTGGCTGATAGCCCAGCTTCTTGACGTCTCGTGTGGGCGCGGGGCGCTGAATCGTGGTGGTCACCGCCATTTATTCTTGCGCATGAGCATTGTGTTTGTGTGCCACTGCGGGGAGGTCCCATGAATCCCGTCAGGCGAAGGCGGTCACTCGCGTGCGATCAGACGGACCTCAAAGGAGCTCACGGCGCGGGCAAAAATGTTTGCCTCGATGACCGGTTCCGAGATGACTTGGGGAACTTCGAAGCGGCGGGTGAGTTCGGCAAAGAGGATCTGCAGTTCGAAACGGGCCAGGTTCGCCCCTAAACAAAAATGAGTGCCGTGCCCGAAGGCCAAATGCGGATTACTCGATCGCGTCACATCAAAGCGGAACGGATCCTCAAAGACATGCTCATCTCGATTCGCAGAGGGGTAGAGCAGGATCAGGCGGTCGTCTTGAGCGACTGGATGGCCACCAACCGTTGTGTCGTGGATTGCAGTCCGAAAGAAGTTGCTGAGTGGGGTGACCCAGCGGATGAGTTCCTCAACAGCATCCGGGATGAGTTCCGGAGAATCAGCCAAAAGGTCCCACTGATCTGGGTGATCTGCGAAGACCCGAAGCCCATGCGCAATCACGGTGCGGGTTGTCTCGGCGCCGCCAGCAATAAACAGTCCAGTCTCATGGAGCATCCGTCGCTCGGAGTACCCTGACTCGCCAGCAATATCTGCATTCGCCCAGACTGAAATCAGATCGTCGGCGGGGCACCCAATCCGTTCAGGAACAAGCTGCTCAAGTAACTCCACAAATTCAGCTATCGCAGTTCCTAAGCCAACTAGGGCATCCATGTCATGCGATGCCGCATCGAAACGCATGATTGCTTCAGACCAGTTTTTAACGTCTCGCCATCTGTCCTCGGGAAACCCCAACAGCTTTGCAATCAGGCGACTCGGAAGAGGAGCCGCTAAGGCGTCGATGATCTCTACCTCACCCTCCGCAGCGACAGCATCTAGAAGTTCGTTGATTCTTGCGCGTAACCAAGGCTCATGCTCACGAGTAGCTCGAGGAGTAAAGCGGTTCGCAACGAGTCGCCGCTGTTGCTGATGGCCTGGGTCATCCATCGAGATGATGTTGATCTCCTCGGGTGCCCACCAAGAGCGGTAGCCACGTCCTGATATGAATACGGCGCTATTGCGCTCAACCTCGGCAAGATCGGCATGACGAGTGACGGCCCAGAGCGAGTTCTTATGATCGCGGTACAGCGGCTCATTTGCTCGCATCCATGTAAACGCCGGGTGCGGATCTGCTCGGTAGAACTCCGCATCAAGCAGATCGATCTCGAGTCGGCCTTCGGCCTCCGGTGGTGCTGCTGGATTCACGCTCACTCCTAACAGTGTGTCACAGCTAACAGAATTCAAGCTCCGCTTTGTCATGCGCCTGACCCCCTCTGGGGGGTCAGGCGCATGACAAAGGGACTGGGTTAGCCAGCTTCGGAGTGGGTGACTGCGGACTCGCCCATCCACTCGCGCAGGGTGTTTTTCAGCTTGGTCTGCTGAATAAAAATATCGTGTTCGGGCTTGACCCCACCCTTGGCCTGCGGGGCTTTCCAATAGAAGCTCAGCCACTCCTGCACACCTGATTGCCCAGCCCGATGCGCGAGGTCTAAGAACAGCGCAAGATCGAGCACCAAAGGAGCTGCCAAGATCGAATCGCGACACATGAAGTCAACTTTGATCTGCATCGGATAGCCCATCCAGCCGAAAATATCGATGGCATCCCAGCCCTCTTTATTATCTCCACGAGGCGGGTAGTAGTTGATGCGCACCACGTGAGCGATGTCTCCGTACAACTCGGGATACACCTCGGGTTGCAAAATGGTGTCAAGCACCCCGAGTTTGGAGACTTCCTTGGTCTTAAAGTTCTCTGGGTCGTCAAGAACCTCTCCGTCGCGATTTCCCAGAATATTGGTTGAGTACCAACCACGAAGCCCCAGCATGCGCGCCTTAAACCCAGGAGCCAGAATGGTCTTCATCAAGGTCTGCCCGGTTTTGAAGTCCTTGCCCGTGATGGGCACACCGCGGGTGGCTGCGAGTTGCTCCATGCAGGGCAGGTCGATGCTCAAGTTCGGCGCCCCGTTCGCAAAGGGCACTCCACTCGACAATGCGGCATAGACGTACATCTGACTCGGAGAAATATTCTCGTCGTCTGCACGCAACCCCGCCTCGAAAGCTTGTACCGATTCATGCGTAGCCGTTGGTTCCTGGTAGGCCTCGGTCGACCCGCACCACACCATGACGAGTCGATCGCAGCCGTTTTCAATTCTGAAGGTTTCGATATCGGCAATGAGTTGCTGAGTGAGATCCCATTTGGACTCCCCCGTTTTGACGCGAATCCCATCGAGGTTGCGCACCCACCGCTGATCAAACACCGCCGGCATTGCCACCACGCCCTCGAGTTCTGCCGAGAGAGGCGCAAGGTCGCGCTCGTCAAGCACCCCACAGGTGCGAGCAGCCTCTAATGCGTTCGGTGAGATTGGGTCCCACCCACCGAAAACAATGTCGTCTAGGCCCGCAAGCGGAACAAAGTCCTTCATCATGGGGTTGCGGCCCTCCTCACGCTCACCCAAGCGAATATGCGCCATCTGGGTGAGCGATCCAATTGGTTCAGCCAATCCCTTGCGGGCGGCAAGCACTCCCGCGTACAGCGTGGTAGCCACAGCACCCATTCCGGGAGTCAGGATTCCAAGGCGGCCAGTGGCGGGGGCAATCTGTAGCGGTTCAGGCATGACCGCACACTGTACGCGGCAAACCGGGCTGACCCATTGTTGAGTCAGCTCCAGAACTCAACTCCGCCCAGAATGCCGCAGTCCCCGAGGGTGATTACTCGAGGGATCGAAGGTATTCGATCCGCAACTCCGTTGCCTGCCTTAGGGCCTCTTCGGGGTCAAGGCCCTGATCGTGGGCAAGGTCGACGAGGTCGAGGAGTGCTGACCCCAACTGCGCTGAAGTCAGCTCGCTCTGACTAATCTTCATGCTTTTGAGCGAATCAGTACCCAGCTGTGCGACAAAGCCAGAGATACCGCTTGCTCGCTTGGCAACTTTGAGGGCCCGGGCAAGTGCTGGAATCCCAACGGGAATCTGATCAAGTGCAGAGTCTCGGCCGAGCTCTTGTTGCTTTCCAGATTCCCATAGCGCCACCACCTCAGCTACATCAGCCGAAGCAAGCGATGTCCCAAGTGCTTGTTCAATCACCTGATGTCGAGCCAGCAATTTGTCATGAATCGACTTGGCTACGTCAGAGAAGCTAAACCAGCCCGCCTCGGCCGCAATCGTAGAGTGAAACACCACTTGATACAGCAGATCGCCGAGCTCGGAGCAGAGTTCAACAGCGCCTGCTCCCGTATCGGGGTCATAAGCGTCAATCGCCTCGAAGACCTCATAGGCCTCTTCGAGCAAGTAGCGCTTGAGTGACTCGTGAGTCTGCTCTGCTTTCCATGGGTCCTCAGAACGCAGGGTCTGCATGAGTTCCTCTAACTGCACAATCCCTGCCGCCAAAGGTGCCGCAAACTCGGGAATCCAGAGCGAAGTCAAGTGATCAGGGGTCACCTCACGATCAAGTTCGGACCATTCAACTGAATAGATTCGCTCATCGGGAAGTCCCAAGCGTTGCAGAACGACAACCGGAGTAGTTGGTGGGTACTCAACAGACAACTTGATGTCAGACAGCGTAAAGGGGTTATCGCATTGCCCAACAAGCAGCGGGCCACGTTGACCGGCGGCCTCAGCTGCAAAGCGGTGACCGTCGATCAATCGCACTCCGCGCTCCACCGGGTCAACCCCCAACCGGGCCCAGGTCAAATCAAGAAAAGACAGTGCAGGGTGAATCACCACGTCAACTCGGGGGTCGACGAGCAGCAGCTCAACGGTGTGCTCTGCCACGACTGGCGAGCCCGGCACTGCATAGAGCACCTCGCCCACGGAACCGACTTGTGCGGCGAGTGTGTGCTCCTCTTCAGCAGCTTTCACGAGCGCTTCACGGATCGACTCGTAGACCTGAGTCATTGTGAAGCCCGATTCATAGAGGCGATCAAACCATTGCGCCTGAGGCATCACGCTCGCTGAAGGATGGCGTTCGGTGCGAAGGAACTGTCTGGGGATACTCGCAATCAGCTGCAGCGACCCAGCGGTGACGAGTTCTTCTCCCGCAGGACCTAAACCGATGATATGGACGCGAGGCAACCTCACGGGGTGGAAGTTGCGGCACTCACTCCGGGCGCCAGAAGTCCTCCACCCGGAAGCTCAGGAGCTGGCGGTGCCAAAATTGCGGGTAATCCCTTTGGTCCGGTGCCGACTCCAGAGCCATATCTCGGGTTGATCTGAGCCGAGTCGACCACGAGTTGCACCCAGAGTTCTGGCCCCTGAGAAATCAACTTCAACAGTCCCGGGACCGCTTCTTGGAACGGTACTTGGCGACGCTGATCCACGCGAACGAGATAGGTGATCGGGGCGCCTTTGCTATCGGTGACGTCGATTGGAGCGGCGACGACCTTCAGAGGCGCAGCAACAACGGCTTCGCGTATGGCACCCGAGAGCAACGCTGTGGGGATGCAGTCGCGGGATGTAGCGACAATATTTACTCCGGGGTCGATACCTGGAAGGTCCTCCAGGCTGACTCCCCCAGCCAAATTCTTTAGCGCTGCAGCCTTTGACTTGGGTGCAACCGCTGCCACGGTCATGCAGGTGAGTTCTCTGGACACGGGCAGTCCGTTATAGAGCAGGCGCAAATCCTTGGTGCTCGATTCGTTCATGGCCTTGAAGTGTTCGCCAAGCAGCACTTGCGCAGCGATGAACTGAACTAATACCTCTCGGGCAGTAGCTGAAATCTGTGTTGGGGCTCCCTGCTGCCCAAGCTGTGCGTCGATCTGCTGGTTTGCTTGTGCCTTGGCCTGAGCGCTCAGCGGAACACCAAATCGCTCTAATTCGGCGCCCCAGGCCGCTGCCTGTACTGCAAGGAGCAGGGCCGCACGAGCCGGTTCGCCAGAGATGACACTCTCATTCGCCGAGGACCCGCTCTGCGGCCCAAAGAGTTCGTCACGCGCGAGCGCATTGACAGTGTCAACGGGAACGTTCTTGCCGGCCACCGTTGCAGCAGTGGTATCGGCAGTGACTCCGCAGGAGGAAAGTAACCCCACAGCGGTGAGCGCAACGAGACACAAAAATGAGGTACGAACCCAAGACATGATAGTGATGCTATTCCGATAGGCCGGGTGAGGCAGAACCAGAGCTGGGAACCGTCTCAACCGAGGGCATCAGTTCTTGCAGCGCAGCAATCAGATCCTCTGCAATTCCGGTGCCACCGCGCACGGGTAGGCGCAACTCTTGTTCCTCATCTCGGTAGACCGCGCCCTTGAACAGGCGTGCCAATCTCATCTGTTTCGACTGAGGCAAACGAACGGGAGCAACGTGAGCCAGCAGCCCAGCCCCCGACAGCGTTGAGCTCTTGAGCACGGTCACGCTCGTGACTCCAGTGCGCACGCACTCGGCTCGCACACGAGCAACCTGCAACAGTGCCGCAGCAGGTGCCGGGACGGGGCCGAAGCGGTCGACCCACTCGAGCGCAATGTCGTCAACGTCACTGGCGGACTGAACCGAGGCCAAGCGGCGGTAGGCGTCGAGGCGCAAATCTTCTCGCTCCACATAATCAGGAGGTAAGAACGCGGGAGCCGGCAGCTCCAGCACAATCTCTTCGACCTCCGGCGGTGTTTCGCCATTCAGTTCAGCAATCGCCTCGTTCACCATTTGCACATACAGGTCGTAGCCCACCGCTGCCACGTGGCCGGACTGCCCGGTTCCTAGCAGATTTCCTGCACCTCGGATCTCGAGGTCTCGCATCGCGATTCGGAACCCCGAACCGAGTTCGGTTGCCTCACCGATTGTCTTGAGACGCTCATACGCCTCCTCCGAGAGCTGACGGTCCGGCGGAAAAAACAGGTAGGCATACGCACGCTGGCCAGCGCGACCAACACGCCCACGAAGCTGATGTAGTTGTCCCAGCCCCAGCAGATCGGCTCGCTCCACCACAAGTGTGTTCACGGTTGGCATGTCGATTCCCGACTCAATAATCGTGGTGCACACGAGCACGTCGTACTCGCCTTGCCAGAAATCAACCACCACTTTTTCCAAACTGCCCTCGTCCATCTGACCATGCGCAACGGCAACGCGTGCCTCGGGGACAAGTTCTCGAATTCGTGTGGCTTGTTGTTCAATATCTCGCACCCGATTGTGCACGTAGAAAACTTGACCCTCCCGCAGCAACTCACGGCGAATGGACTCGGTCACAGCCCGCTCATCGAATTCACCCACATAGGTCAGGATGGGTTGACGCGCTGCGGGTGGCGTGTTGAGCAGTGAGAGGTCTCGGATTCCCGTCAGGCTCATCTCAAGAGTTCTTGGTATTGGGGTAGCAGTGAGCGTCAGAACATCCACAGCAGCTTTGAACTGTTTGATCGATTCCTTATGCGAGACACCAAAGCGCTGTTCCTCATCAACCACGAGCAATCCGAGGTTCTTGAACTTGATATCTCCAGATAGCAACCGGTGCGTACCGATCACGATGTCAACCTCTCCGGTCGCTAACCGTTTGACCACCGAGCGTGTCTGTGCCGGGGTCAGGAATCGAGAGAGCGACTCGACTCGCACGGGAAAGCCGGCGAAGCGGTCACTGAAGGTCTGGAAATGTTGCTGAGCCAACAATGTGGTCGGAACCAGAATTGCCACTTGGAAACCATCTTGGACGGCCTTAAACGCTGCACGAATAGCAACCTCGGTCTTTCCGAATCCAACGTCACCGCAGACCAAACGATCCATCGGAACCGCTGATTCCATATCCTCTTTTACCGAGGCAATGGCGGTGATCTGGTCGGGAGTTTCTTGGAAGGGAAAAGCGAGTTCCATCTCTCGTTGCCAAGGCGTGTCGACTCCAAACGCGTGCCCGGCTGTAGACACCCGAGTTTGATACAGCACCACCAACTCCTGCGCGATCTCTGCCACGGCGGAGCGAACTTTTGACTTCGATCGAGCGAAATCAGACCCACCCATCTTGTTGAGTCGCGGAGAATCCCCACCCGAGTACAACCGAATGGATTCGATTTGGTCTGACGGTACGTAGAGCTTGTCTCCGCCGCGGTATTCAAGAAGCAGGTAGTCGCGCTCCGCACCGCCCATGGCACGAGTCACCATGCCGTCAAAGCGGCCAACACCGTGAACTTGATGCACCACGTGATCGCCAACTTTGAGGTCCTCAAAGAACCGCTGCGCCTCACGCCGGGGAGCTTTGGCTGCTCGGTGAGTTCGTCTGCGACCAGTGAGGTCTGCCTCGGCGAGTAAAGCCAGCTTTACTGCTGGCAGGATGCAGCCTCGTTCGAGCGGTGCATGCACGATTGATCCGCCAGGAGACCGCAAATCGGCGGGGCTTGGAGCAGAGCCATCAGCGGGTATGCGAATCGGAAAAGATAAGCCATGTTGTGAGAGCAACTTGTCGATCCGGCTTGCCGAGCCTGCTCCATCTGCACAAACCACTACTGCATACCCCTCGGCGATAAGTTGGCGAAGTTGGTGCAGGAGTGCTTCAGCCTCACCGACTGCAGGGGGCCACGCCAGCGCGGTCACCGCCGGTGACTGCGGAGAATCAGGTACAGCCGCCATGGACCAGACTGGCGCCTTTGTGTGCTGCAGCAGGCGGTTGAACTCCACGTGCATCTGAGGCATCGACTCTGCGGCCCCTCCTTGGGAATCAAGCGTGAGCCCCCAGGTGCGAGACAACGACTGTCCAAGGTCTTGTTCCTCAGCTGCAATATCAGCCGCACGATCACGCAGTCGGCGGGGATCCGCTAGCAAAATAAGTCCGTCATCGGGGACCAAATCGAACAGCACATGCTCACGATCGGCGAGCCAGGCCATCCAGGCTTCCATCCCTTCGAACACCTCGCCATCAGCTAGTCGCTGCCATTGCTCTCGCCCCCAAGGTTGAGAGGCAAGCAACTGCTCGGCACGAGCGCAGACTTCGCGTGATGGGAGCAGTTCGCGAGCAGGGAATACCGTCAGATCCTGCAGGTCTACCGTTGAGCGCTGATCAGACACAGAGAACTCTGTGAGACGCTCGACCTCATCTCCCCAGAGATCGATTCGTACTGGTGCATCGGCCGTGGCCGGAAAAACATCGATGATTGACCCGCGAACTGCAATCTCTCCGCGGTGCTCAACTTGGTACTCACGCCGGTAGCCGCTCAACACAAGCTGTTCAATAAGTTCCAGGGAATCAATGTTGTCGCCAATTGAGACGGTCACCGGTTCAACATCTTCAACCTGCGGGCCGAGGCGTTGAACCAGCGCTCGTGCCGGCGCAACGATCACCGAGAGCGAGGAGTCACCTGTTCGCAATCGCCACAGAGTGCGAAGCCGGAGCCCCATTGTTTCTATCGACGGACTAACTCGTTCGAACGGCAAGGTTTCCCAGGCAGGAAACAGTTCCACCGAAGCGGCCGGCAAGAAGTTCCGCAGATCTCCAACGAGTCGTTCGGCATCAGAAGCGGTGGGAACGGCAACGACCATCGGTGTTCGTCGAGATGCGCCAAGTAGTCCAGCAAGCGTTACCGCCCGCGCAGGTTCCGGCACAACGAGCACCGTGGAGGATCGCCCGAGTGCCGCCACAACGCCGGGCTCCTCGCGAAGCAGCGCGTTGATTCCGCCCAGAACCGGTGCACCCTGATTCAGCACCTGCCTGCACCTCGATCAGTTACTGGCATTGACCTGTTGCATGGCGGCATCGATCCCTTGATCCAAAATCATCAGCGCTGCGTCTACGGCTTGTTCGCAGGCAACATCGAGTTGCACTCGTTGATCCTTTGGCACCCGAGACAGCACCCAATCCACTCCTTGGTCTGGGCCGCCGGGAGGCTTTCCGACCCCGATCCGTACTCGTGCATACTCCTGCGTATGCAGGTGAGCCGTGATCGAACGGAGCCCGTTATGGCCAGCCAATCCGCCGCCGAGCTTCAGTTTGACTCGGCCCGGCGGAAGGTCAAGTTCATCGTGCAGAACAAGTAGAGATGACCAATCTTCAATTCCGTAACGTCGCACGAGCGCTGATACACACTGCCCGGACTCGTTCATCCAGGTGGTCGGAACCGCGATGACCACACGCCAGTCATCAAGGCGAAGCTCCGAAACTTGAGCCTTGAGACGCTTCTCAAGCTTCAGTGTCGCTCCTTGGCGTTCAGCCAACAATCTCGCAGCGTCAGCACCCACGTTGTGACGAGTCTGATCATACCTGTCTCCAGGATTACCTAATCCGACCACGAGGAGATCACAGGGCGACCCCATCTGGACGAAGTGCTACAACTCACTCAGGGGTGGCTGCTGCTGCCGCTGCGTCTGCTTCAGCAGTCTCTTCATCTGCGGGCTTGGCAACGACTGCAGCTCGGGTGAGTTCCGCCGTGACGACTGCCTGCTGAGGCTTCGACAAGCAGACACTTCCCTCGGGGAGTTGCAGATCCTTTACCAACAGTGACCGATCAAGTTGCATCATGGAGATGTCCACCTCGATTGAATTCGGAATGTCGTCGGGCCGAACGCGAATCTTGAGCTTGTTCAAACGCTGCTCTGTCATACCGCCGTTGACCGTGACCTGCTTTGCATCGCCCACCAAGATGATGGGAACTTCAAGTTCTACTGGCTTGGTGGGGTCAATGCGCATGAAGTCGATATGGGTCACGTCGCGGCGAACCGGGTGACGCTGGATCTCACGCACGAGCACCTGATCTGCTTTCTCGCCATCTACAGCAAGAAAGACAAGGGCATTACTGCCGGCATCGGTGGTCATTGCTCGGCGAAGGTCGCTGCGCTGCACCGAGATTGGAACAGAGGGCTTGCCAGCGCCGTAGACGACCCCTGGGATTAAATTCTCTAGGCGAGCGCGCCGAGCGGCGGGGGTGCCGATGAGCCGGCCTGTTTCGGCGGTGAGGGTGACCTCGGACATGGAATGACTCCTGAGACTGCAGATGCGGGGTAATCGCACGAATACTTCCGTGCGGGATGGTTCAAACAGTAGTTGTTGATGCTCGATGATTGCCAGATAGAGCCCACCGATCTACCGGGACCGATTCGTTGTGGGCTTCTGTCGCGTCAGCTAGCTCTGGTTCTGTCCGTCAAAAATCTCTGAGACTGAGGTGTCTTCAAAGACGGCATCGATGGCATCAGCAATGATCCCCGCAGCAGAGAGCACCTCGATTTTGTCGATGCTCTTTTCTGGAGGGAGCGGAAGAGTGTTGGTAATCACAACTTTCTCAATCACTGAATTCTTGAGGCGATCAATTGCCGGGCCAGAAAACACGCCGTGTGTGGCAGCGCAGTACACCGCAGTAGCCCCGCGTTCAACAAGTTGCTCCGCAGCAGCGCAAATGGTGCCAGCAGTGTCAATCATGTCGTCGATAAGGACACAGGTTCGCCCCGCTACCTCGCCGACCACCTCTTTTGCCTCGACGCTGTTCTTGGCCCCACGCACACGACGTTTGTGCACGATGGCTAGATCAGCAGACAGTTGATTGGCGTAGCGCTCCGCTACTTTGACTCTACCCGCGTCAGGAGAAACCACAACGAGGTCCTGCGGCAGGTTGTTCGACATCCAGTCCACCAACACTGGCATTGCAGTGAGGTGATCAACGGGGCCATCAAAGAAGCCTTGAATCTGACCGGAGTGCAAGTCAACGCTGATAATGCGTTTGGCACCAGCTACCTCAAACATGTTTGCCAGCAGCTTTGCGGTGATTGGCTCCCGGCCCTCTGCTTTGCGATCTTGTCGGCCGTAGCCGTAGAACGGTGCAACGACAGTAATGCGCTTGGCCGAGGCACGCTTGGCGGCATCAACCATGATCAGGTGCTCCATCAGTGCATCATTGACCGACAACTCGGCGGTGGAGCAATGGCTTTGGAAGATAAAGAGATCAGCCCCTCGGATTGACTCCCCGTACTTGCAGTGAATCTCTCCGTTAGCAAACTCCGCAATCTGCAGCGGTGCCAACCCAAGGCTCAGCCTCTCAGCAACTTCGCCTGCCAGTTCTTGGTTCACCCGACCCGCAACGATTGTTAGCCGCTTCTTTGTTACTAGTTCCACGGTGTGTCTCCCCATGCCATGTGTCGCCGGCAGCAGTCAGGGCTAGCTGACCTAAGCGGCGAAATCAGAGTTGCGAACCTGCAGTGTAGAACGGTCCCGTCACGGTGTCTGCCGCAATCTCATCTCCAGGGCCGAGAGCAGCATAGGGGCCCAGAATGCATCGGTTTCCAATCCGAGCGTTCACCGCTGTAGAGGCCTGCACGACAGACCCATCTCCAACCACGGTGTCGATGAGGCGTGTGTTCGGACCGATTTCACTGCCACTGCCGATCACGGTGTTGCCTTGCAGAATTACGCCCGGGAACAACGTGACGTCGGGACCGATCTCTACCGTGGTGTCGACGTACACCGCAGTTGGGTCAACCATCGTCACACCAGAACGGAGCAAACCTTCGTTGGTCCGGCGCCTCAACTCGGCCTCAGCAGCGGCAAGTTGCACTCGGTCATTAATCCCTTGCACCTCTGCACCATCTGCAACAACTACGGCCTCAACACGATGGCCGGCAGAGTTCAGAACCTCGACCACATCCGTGAGGTAATACTCGCCTTGGGTGTTATCTGGCTCGATTCGCCGAAGGGCGGGGGCTAACAGGCTACGGCGAAACACATAGATTGAGGTGTTGACTTCGGTGATGCGGAGTTCTTCTTCGCTTGCATCTCTCTGTTCAACAATTCGCGAGACTCGGTCATCTTTGCCGCGCAGAACTCGCCCGTACCCTGTTGGGTCATCAACCACAGCCGACAGCATGGTGGCGGCCGCACCGGAGCTTCGATGTTGTTCGACTAAGCGCGCAATCGTGCCTGGACGAAGGAGTGGCGCATCTCCGGGGAGGACAAGAACATCTTCCTCTTCGGAATCATCCTCGAGTCCCACCAGGCCGACCTGAGTGGCATCTCCGGTACCGCGTTGCACTTGTTGTTCCACGAACTCCACGGCAATGTCTTGTGCGTGTTCCTGCACCTTCTTGGTCACCCAGTCGCCCTTATGGCCAACCACGATGACCGCAACCTTGGGCCGTGCCTCTACGAGCGAATCCAAGACGTACATGAGCATGGGCCGACCACAGAGTCGGTGCAGGGGCTTGGGTCGCTCGGAGCGCATCCGGCTGCCCTCCCCTGCGGCAAGCAAAATAGCCGAGAGCGGCGGGATGTTTAGTGATGAACTCATAACTGCCAACTCATTGCTCGCGGGGCAGGACTCGAACCTGCACTCTCCTGATCCAAAGTCAGGCGTTCTGCCAATTGAACTACCCGCGATTGCTTGACGCTACGGTACCGCGTTGAGGGTGGAACCGTCAGCTTGGCGGCGGAATCAGGAACAAATTATGTGAATGGTGCCGGTTGAGGTCCAGTGGAACAATCTGATCCTCTTGGGCGACTCCCACGGTGTAGCCAAGCGATTCAAACAGCTCACATGAGAATCTTCTGTTCTCTGGCTCGACGAGTTCGGCATAGACCAACGGCGAACAACGCTTCAGAAGTTGGCGGCCTCCAGCAAAGACAAACTGCTCAAATCCCTCAACATCAATCTTGATGCCATCTATTTGGATGTCCTGCAAGAACTCAAGGTCATCGAGGCGATCCTGAGGAACTTGGTACTGACGCCCGGCTACTTCCTGCCCGGGTTGAACTACGTGGCTGAGGCCTTGCATCCGAACATGCTGCTCCTCGGGCATCACCATCTCGAGCTGCCCGGAACTCTCACCCAAGGCCATATGGTGCAAGGTCACGTTGTTCAACTTGAAGTGCGCAACGAGCCGAGTGAGTGCACGGAAGTTTTCGGGGATGGGCTCAAATGCATGAACATGGCCGCGCCGCACTCGCTGCGCGATCAGCACCGTCATGATTCCAATGTTTGCTCCAATATCTAAGACGATGGACTGCTCGCTCATCCGACTGATGAGTTGCAATACATCGCGCTCATTGGGGTCCCAGCGCAGCGTCTTCGTCTTGAACCAAGCAAACAAGAACAAATAACGGTCAAAGCCCAGCGTGCGTTGCAGCAGACTCTGAATCAGTCGTTCCATATCTCGTGCGCTTCCTTCCCGTTTTTCACTTCTCGGCCCGACTGTGCAGGCGAAATCCTAGCTTCGACCCTAGTGAGCGAACGTCGAACTCAACGTATCGCCCACGGCTTGCCAGCTAAAGCGGCTCTGAACCAACTGCAACCCCTGAGCAGATACCTTTTCGTAGAGAGCCGGGGAACCCAAGAGTCGAAGGGTTTGTTCGGCAAATTCCTGAGGGGTCGAGGCAATCAGAATCTCTTCACCGGGGACCGCTCCGATAGCGCGATTGACGAGCTCGGTGGTCACACAGGGAACCCCCATCGACATGGCCTCAAGGATCTTGTTTTGAAGTCCAGCACCGATCACTAGCGGTACCACCATGATGCGACCGCGCTCATAGGCAATTCGAATGTCGTCGAGCCATCCGCTTACTTCAACCCCAGGCCCCTCAAGCTGCTTCACCGTCTTCGATGGTCGGGCCCCGGCAATCAACAGGTCAGCATTGGGGCGCACCTCTCGAACCAGCGGCAGAATTTCAGTAACCAATCGGGTGACTGCATTCACGTTTGGCGGGTAGCCCATATTGCCAACAAAGAGAAGGTCAGTCTGAGGGGTGCCGCTATCTCTCGGAGAAAAAAACTCGGTATCTACCCCGTTGCGAACGATCTGCACCTGCTCGGATCCAGAGAACAGTAAAAGGTCTCGGTCCTGTTCCGAGATGATGACCTGTGAATCAAACCAGCCAAAGGCTTGCTCCTCGTAGCGCGCAATTCTTCGAGCTTCGAGGGCAAACACCCATGCGAGCCAAGCTGGGGACTGCTCTGAGCGGCGTTGCATGGCAGCACTAAATGCATCTTGATAGTCAAGGGTTCGCGGAATGGAACTATTTCGACCGAAGGAGGCTGTGCGAATCAGTTGGCAATAGATGTGATCGGGCTTCTCATCAGCAATGATCTGATCGATTTGTCTTGCTGCAGCAGCCGAAGAGAAATATCCCACCTGCAACGGCTGACCTCGAAGCACAGCGAGCAGGGTTGACCAGACAGTGGTCAGGCGTGATCGACTAATCACGTGAATCTTCTCGCAGCAATCGCGTGAAACTTTGCTGAAGGCTTCAGGGTCGACGGGGCCTTCTGAAAGGGCCACGAGCGTAACCTCATGCTGCTTCGAAAGTTGCCGAATCTGGTGATAGGCGCGGAGCTTGTCTCCACGCTCAAGCGGGTACGGAAATCGCGGGGTAATGACGAGCAGTTTCAAGCAGCGAGAACTCTAGCCATCGCGGAGAATGAAAGCGGTAGACCACCAACCCAGAGGGCTGGAGTCTGAGCCCAGTTCTGCTAGCGGCGCTTACCGAGCAAGGTGGGAATGGTTCGCAAACCAATCACTAGGTCACGCCAGAGGGACCAGTTCTCGATGTAGCGATTATCGAGTCGGACTCGGGTTTCGATGCTGGTATCTCCCCAGTAGCCGTTCACTTGCGCCCAACCCGTAATGCCCACGGGCACGCGATGACGGTACTGGTAGCTGTCGATCTCGGAACTGAACTGCTCAACAAAGTGTGGTCGCTCTGGGCGGGGACCGACCAACGACATTTCACCTCGCAGGACGTTCAACAATTGAGGAAGTTCATCAAGGTGACTCGGCCGCAAGAAGCGTCCTACTGCAGTCACTCGGTCATCCTCTTCTACCGACCACTGGGTGGAGGACTCGTCATTGACCTTCATGGAACGGAACTTGAGAATCTCGAAGGGCCGACCGCCTACACCGATTCGCACCTGACGGAAGAAGACCGGGCCACGGCTAGTGAGCTTGACTGCGAGGGCACAAGCCACCAGTAGGGGAAGCGTCAAGAGGAACAGGAATGAGGCTGCGACTAGGTCAAAGGCCCGCTTCGCTGGCCACATGTTGCAAGACATTCCTGGTCGACGCACGGGAACCAGCGGGAGACCAGAGACTTCGTAGCCCACATCGCCTGCAGAGAGCCCAAGCTCAAAGAGTCGTGGCACTGCGTAGAACTGCACCATACGGTCTTGGCATCTGCGGATGATGCTGACAAGTTCTTCTTCTCCAGCAGAACCGAAGGCGAGCACCACGTGGCGGATTCCTGTTTGCTGAAGGATTTCTGGGAGGTTCTCGGGGCGACCAAGGATGGGAAGCGGCAGTTCTTCTTGGAAGCGGTCGACGAACCCGCATGGCACAAGTCCGAACGAAGGTGTGTCGAGCAGTGCCTGTGCCACGTCAAGGCCGATGGGACCGACTCCAATGATGAGGGCGTCTTCAAGGTCGTAGCCCTTGGATCGAGCAGAGGCCACGAGGCGGAAGCTCAGCAAGCGCCCCAGCAACACCAGCGGGACGGTTGCAAGCACGATCTCGGCGATAACGAATACGTCAATGGACTCGCTCGGCATCCCGAAACGCCCAATATTCACGATCGAGACGATGATCAACGTGACGACCGGAGCGAGCCCGAGACGACCGACCACAGAGGCGAGGCCCTCGCTTGGTGCCACCGCGTGGCGGCCACGGCGGGAGGTCGGCCAGAGCAACGCAGTTCCGACAGCGGCAAACAGTACGACGACCTTCATCGAAATCTGATCATTCAGCAACAGGTAGCCGAGTGTGAGGGGAATAAGCAGAGCAAGAAAGTCGAAGAGGTGGCCAAGAAGCATCAGGGTGCGTCCAACTGCACGACGCTGTTGAAGCGGAAGGATGTTGACCGACTCCACGGTTGGCTCAGGGGTGACCGAGGAAGCTTGATCTCTCAGATCAATGACCGCAGGAGAAGCAGGTTCTGCCACCGCAGTCACATCTTTCGCTGCCCCACCTTGCAAACGAAGAACTCTTCGTTTGGTTGGCACCTCGCTCGCTTCTGAGTATTTCAGCATTCTGCCCCCGTTAAGATGACTCTGGTAGCCCAGCAACCAAGTCCCGCTATTTATTCCATCCGAAACGTTTACCGAATGTTTCGCACCCCTCTAGTAAACGTGTGACTTCGTTCATCGTCAAGCGGAATCTTGCGAAATCCCCGTAAACAGGTAGGTAATTCCACCCGAAACCCCTGTTGAGGGCTTCCAAAGCCGAGTTATAGGGTTTCTGTGAGTTTGATGAGGAAGAGTTCTCGACCGTTCAGGTGGCAACTCAGAGATTCCTCAGACACACTCCACTCGTGACAATTCCTCCGACCCCCCTTCGATCGCCAATTCGGTTAGAGATTCGTCACCGACTTGATGCCCTTGCGAGCACCTGGGACGAGCTAGTTGATCAGCAAACGTTGCGCTCACCGTTCCTGTCGAGCTGGTGGGTTGATCACGCCACAGACAAAACCTCTGCGCTGCTCTGCTGCTTCGATGGGGCGGATCTTGTTGGCGGCGCTGCGTTCCAACTCGAAGCAGTCGGCTCGGGGCCGTTCGCTCTTGAGCGCGTGCGATGTCTGGGGCAGGGCACGTTGGCCCCGGATCACCTTGACCTCATAGCGAGCCCTCATTACGCCAGCGAAGTGCTCAACCTGGTACTGGGTTGGCTGCTCCGGCCGGGCTCGCGAATCATCGACCTAGACGGCCTTGCCGCAACGGGAGCTTTAGCTCAGGCGTTACGCGCACATCAGATTTCCAGCATGGTGGCGCCGTTCACCAAGCTCCCTGCCGACGGGGCGGAGTACCTAGCTGGGCGCGCTGGAAAGGTTCGCAGCACCATTGTGCGCACACGCAAGCGGTTCGTTCGCGAGGGCGTTCAGTTTCGCCGGGTGACTTCGGAGGAGATGCCCGAGGCTTTGGACCGGCTAGCCGAACTTCACGAGGGTCGGTGGTCTGAGGAGTCGGCTTTCTTGAACAGCTGGGAGCAGTTTCGCGCCGCAGCCTTGGCTGGCGGGACTGAGGGAGCAGTGGTGATCCACGAACTCGTCTCGGCAACAAATGAAGTGATCGCCACGGAGCTTGACCTTCGGTGCGGGAATCGCCTCGCCTTTTATCAGGCAGGGCGAAGGACTGATCGGGAGTGGCGCGGCTCCGGCTCGGTGTTACGGGCAGATATTTTGGATTGGGCGTGTGCAGAGGGGTTTGAGGAGTACGACCTTCTGCGAGGCGACGAGCCCTACAAGTCCGACTGGTCAGAGAATCAGCGACAGCTTGTGCGTTGCAGACTCGGAGTTGGCCTTCGAGCTCGCACCGCGCTTCACGCTGCGACTGCACAGCAACGGTTCGCAGCTGCCGCAGCCAAATCTCGGGCGGCCCTGAGCGTTCGCCTTAGCCGCGCACCTTCGAAACAAACTCAAGAAGCTCCGTCCGAGCAGAGCGACTGATACCGATTCCGATCAGGCCGCCCACCCCACCGGCTAGGACGATGAGGACCATCGAGACAAACCCGGGCTGGGTCCAGAGGCGAACTGGCAACCCACATGCCAGAACGCATAGCGCCACGATGACTCCAGGGATCAGAGCCTTCACCACCGTGATTGCGCTCGCATCCACAATGCGATTCACCACGAGTTGACGAATAATCGTGAACACCACAGCCGTCACAAGATGCACCGTGGCGACCCAGACAATTCCATACGGAGCAACAATCCACATAGCGCCAAGCATGATCGGCACCATGACCGAATTGATCCGAACCATCACGCCGGGGCGACCAATCGCAAAGAGTAGGTCGCCCGTTGCGTATCCCAACCCCACCACGCAGCCCGTGACCGAGAGGATCTGCATGGTCTGAACAGAGACCGAGGAATCACTTCCGTACATCAAGAGGATTCCATCACGTGCGACCAAGGCAAGTCCGATGCCGACCGGTATCGAGAACAATGCCACTAAGCCAAGCGCCTTATACAAGGCGTCGCGCATGGCGACTTTTCCTTCGGCGCGAATACGCGAGTACATGGGAAAGAGCACAGCCGACATCGCGTTGAGTTGAGCTCCAAGAATAAATTCTGGAAGGCGAAAGGCTTGGTAGTACATCGGGTACTGATCAGGCCGGCGATTGCCGACCACGATGTAATCCCCATTGAGCGCAAGAACACCCAATAAGCGGGTACCCGCCATGCGCCATGCATAGGCGAACAGTTCTTTCACAATCACGATGTTCCAGCGAAGCACTGGCCGGAACCTGACCACGAGCCAGGTGAGTACAAACCACACTGAGTAAGCAGCAATCATGCCGAGGATGACCGCCCATGCACCCTTGC
Source organism: Actinomycetes bacterium (assembly GCA_037141255.1). Lineage (GTDB taxonomy): Bacteria > Actinomycetota > Acidimicrobiia > Acidimicrobiales > Microtrichaceae > IMCC26207. Next base: position 19,233 of record JBAXCX010000037.1, read on the forward strand.
CTGCTGCAACAAGCCCCAGGGTGACTCCCACGCGAGTGAGGTCTCGTGAGACTTCCACTCCTGCGCGAGCGCGAAAGTTCATGCTCCTCATGAACAGTGACCACGGGATCGTGGTCAGCCCCGAGAGGATCACCACCACACTCAGTGCACGAAAGATGGCCGTATATCCGTCAAGGTGGTAATACGCCGTGATGAGCGGAGCCACAAAAAATGACAGCACGGCCAAGACTGCAGTCACTCCCAGATTGGCAGTGAACGCAACCTGAACCCGCTCGGTGATCCCGGTCTCTTGTTCGTAGACCAGTGCAGCGCCCATGCCGAGGTCAAGCGCATTATCGAAGTAAAAGGTCACCACCATCAGCGTGACCATCACCGCATAGTCCGCAGTGCTCAGTGTGCGCGCGAGGACCGCTGCAAGGAGCAGCGCCGACATGTAACGCGTAAACACCCCGACGTTGGCCCAGAGAAACCCGCGAGATGCAGTGGTTCCTATCGACTCTGGATTGGGGCCAGCATCTTGAGTTTCCTGATCTCCGGCGGCCGCGCCCTCAGCGTCAATGAGCCCAGAGTCAGCGAACGCCTCGATGAAGTCTTGGTCGGGTGAATCCTTATCGGACGCACCTGGCGACACTCCCCCTGAATCACCATCAGTCATGAAACATCACGCCGTTGTCTCAAGCTCACTGACGCAGCACAATGATGCCGGAAGCTCCAGAACTGAATGAACGAAGAGTGTCCCCAGCGGCCTGGGCATCGGTCAGGGTCGTGACTCCCTCAGTCACCACCATCAAGGTGGCGTCAGCGAGTGACAGCACCTGAGCGGTAGGCACCGGTCCCGGAATGGTTGGGCCGTTTACAATCACCACATAGCGACCCGCAAGGGCCTCGAGCACCCGATGAAAGCTGGAACGCATCTTGAGCACATTCCGGCTGGTATCCACACCGACTCCCAAGAAGCGCACCATGCCATCCGGCGGACGCATGGGTTCCACCACAGCCGGTACGCGAAGTTGAGAAAGCGGAGAAAGCGAGGCCTCCGCATCGAGCTGACCGGCAAGACATTCAGCAAGGCCCGCGCTATCGCTTGCACCAAGCATCGAGGTCAGTACCCCGTTGTCTAAGTCAGCATCGATCAGAGCGACGGGCTGACCAAAGCTGCGAGCAACCATGCAGGCCAACGCCAGGGCAATCTCTGCACGATTGACCCCCTCGTCTGACCCCACAAGCACTAACCGGTGCACGGGCTCATTCAGACTCAGTCGCTCAATGGCAGACACCACTCCGGCGATGGTGTCTTGAGGATTTGCTCCTCGAGCACTGAGCGGCGCCACCTTGGCCAAAATTGGCAAATCGATCGCGTCGGTGACGTCCTGAGAGGATTCGACCACCGGCTGTCGAAGATTGCGGATTACGAAGAACAAGAAGGGGACGAGTCCACCAAGGAGCAACCCAAAAAGGATCGCGAACCAGAGTGGAAAGGTTGAGGTGGACTGAAGTGGGCGAGCGAAGACTTCTTGGAAAATCGGCCCGGTGATTCTGCTCTCTACCGGCAGATCCTGCTGAGCACTCTCAAAAACACCGGAGAGCGCAGGAATGACCTGGGCGCTGACTTGTTCTGAGGTGGCCTTGTCGGGGTTAGAAACGACTACGTCCATGAATGCCGACTCGGGTTTGCGACTCGCACTGATCATGGCCGAGATCTGGTCAATCGATTGCGGAAGGTCCCCTCTTCGTTTGACCTCGGCTGCGAGACCTTTCGAGGTCAGCAGGCTCTCGAGCGCTCGGGTTAGCACCTCATTGTCATTCGGATTTGCCCCGGAGAGCACCAGAATGGAACGGGAAGTCTCGAAGATCGGTGGATTCGTCAGCGCAAGAGCCGCTGCAATCGCTGCAGTCACAAGCATCGAGGCCACCACAATGAGCGTCTGGACCTTGGACAGCCGAATAGAGCGTCGCGTCTCGGCCACCGCAGGCGGAGCCTCTCGTTGTTCGAGGGTCCCGGAGGTTGTGCGCATCGGCATCATCTGAGCGAAGGTCTCCTACTGAAGTACATCGAGAACCAAGTATCTCGCGGCTAGACCCAAAGCATACGGACTACCGGGCTAATTCCTACACCGCTCAGACAACGAGACTTGCGGCCAAGGCGTACCACACGTGTTGTTCGAGCAGATTATCTGAGGGTCCAACCCGATTCTGAGCTGAAAATGCGCGCTACGGGGAACCAGGGCGATATAGACGTTTTGAGTTGGCGGCATCTCTGCACCTAGAGTCAACAGCGCCATGGGCTCACTCATTAAAAAGCGCCGCAAGCGCATGCGAAAGAAAAAACACAAAAAGCTTCTGAGGCGTACGCGTCATCAGCGTCGAGCACGCGGCAAGTAGGGCTCGTTTTCTCGATCCGAGAGAACTACCGCACGAGTTCTTACTGCGGACCCAC
>JBAXCX010000038.1:0-21616 GCA_037141255.1 Actinomycetes bacterium
AACACTGCGTCCGTGAAGAACGCTACGCGGCCGAATTCAGGCTCCTCTCCGCGTTCCCAGAACGTCACTTCTCCGGGGGCGGGAGGGTCTGTCGACTCCTCACGCTTCGGTTCATCAGCATCTGCAGCCACAGCTGTGACTCTAGTCGGCAGTTATCCCCGTGATTCTCTTCTGTGGCAGAGAGTCGGGAGTCGGTTCGGGGTCCCGCAAAGGAAATAGTCAGGAGGGCCCGTGCGATTCAACCGGAGCGAGTGCAGGGCTCGCTAGGTGCGTTCGAAAGATTGCTCGGCGTTCTTATTGATCTGCGTTCAGCAGGTCTTGCATCTGTTTGATCTCTGCCTGTTGAGTGTCGATGATCCCCTGAGCTAACTTGAGCGCCGCAGGATTCTTGCCATCCTTGAGCTCGGTTTGGGCCATCTCAATTGCGCCTTCGTGGTGAGCAATCATGAGTGCGAGGTAGAGCTGATCAAGTTCAGCCCCAGTCGCCTGTGAGAGCTCGTTCATCTGTGCCTCGGTCATCATGCCGTTCATGGCAGAACCGCCCATATCTGCACCGCCCATATCGCTGCCGGCCATATCATGACCCGCCATATCATGGCCGTCCATATCATGGCCGCCGTCACCGGTAACAGTGTCACTGCCCATACCCCAATCCTTGAGCCAGGTTTTCATCTGCTCAACTTCGGGGGCCTGTGCATCAGCAATCTGCTGAGCAAGCGCCCTGACCTCAGCGTTTGAGCCTGCGGCCGAGACGGGCTGAGCGAGGACCAGATCTGACATCTCAACAGCTTGTTCATGATGAGGGATCATTCTAGTTACGAAGGCAACGTCGGCTGCATTGTGCACCTTCGCAGACTCGGTCCCAGCGGCAGGGACTGCGGTAGAGGTTTCTTGCGAATCTTGTGCATTTCAGCATCCAGCGGCGAACAGCATCAGGGTCATTACAGCGGTGGCGCCCAGAAGCAGACGGTTTGCAGTTCTGAGCACTTGGGTGGGCATGAGGTCTTTCACCACGCTCACTCTAAGTGTGAAGGCTAAACATCTGCGGGCAGCTCCCCGAGTGCGTTTGAGCGGAGACTCAGGATTACTGTGGAGTTCCATTCGCGTGGGTATGGTCAGGAGCCGCACAATCGTGGCATTCCGGCTCAAACGTGGCGTGCGCAATGTTGAAGCGATCATGCACCAGCACTCTGGCCGCATCGGCTAGTTCCTGAGCACGATGCAGGTCTGTTCCGTCTTCAAGCTCTAGGTGTGCAGTCAGCGCAGTGGCCTCAGAGTCAATTGCCCAGATATGAAGATGATGGGCGGAACGAATGCCTGTCATTGACTCAATCCCAGCAATTACCTCGTCGGGATCAATCCCCTTGGGGGTGACCTCGAGCAGCACCATCACCGTGTCTTTCATGAGTCGCCAGACACCCACCAGAATCAGCGCCGAAATCAGAATTGAGGCGGCGGGATCGGCCCATTCGGCATTGAAGAAGTAGATCCCCGCAGCCGCCAAGATGACGCCAAGCGAACCGAGCGCATCGGCTACTAGATGCCAAAAAGCCGCACGAATATTTAGGTTGCTGCCCGCACTGCGACTGAGGTACCAGGCACTGCCACCGTTGACCACAAGACCAAGAAACCCAATCGCCGCGAGCGGCAATGGGTCCAGCGTGTTCGGATTTGAGAATCTTCCGATTGCAGTGACCACCACCCATCCCGTCAGAGCGAGTAGGACTGCCCCGTTCAGTAAGGCGCCCAAAATCTCGGCTCGGGCCAACCCGTAGCTTTGGCGAGCCGTAGCTGGACGAGTAGCGAGTCTCTGGCCGATAAGTGCCACGATCAGAGCCACCACATCGCTGGCGTTGTGCAGAGAGTCAGCAAGCAGCGCTAGCGAACCGAGGATTAACCCAACGGCGACCTGAGCGCCGAGCAGCAGCGTGTTTGCTCCAATGGCAAACATGAGCGCATTCTTCTGCGCCCTGCGAACATCATGTCCGTGACTAAGGCCGTGAGAGTGGCCTTGAGCGTGCCCGCGGCCGCTGCCGTGCGCACCAGCATCAGCATCACTCTGAGCGGGGTGACTGTCCTGCTGCCCGCTTGTGCTCATGCATCGATGGTACTGCCGGCCACCGGTTACCCACTGCTCCGCTGTTGGCCTCGCTCGCCACTGCGTGCGCCACCGCGTGCGCCATTGCGTGGCAATTACTGCTCAACGGCTCTGTACGCAGAGATCACCTACTCCCCTTTCCTCCAACCCACGAAATCTGCAGATACGTTTAAAAAAGCAAACGCAGCGGGTTAAATCGGTGAATATCCTGAGTTTCTGACGCAGATGCGACAAGAGGATTACCATTATCTGAATGCCCACCTATAAGCCCAGCCAAGTCGCAGAGATTTTGGGAGTGAGCCCCGACACTGTTCGCAGATGGTGTGAGGAAGGCAAACTGCAAAGCTCCGAGAACAGCGGCCGAGGTCGCATCATTGATGGCATCGACCTTGCGGCTTATCTGAGCACGCAGGGCGCAGCGTACGAACCAGAATCGGTTCTGCACCAATCGGCTCGCAACCGATTCACGGGCATCATCACCCGCGTAGAACGAGACAAGTTGGTAGCAATCGTAGAGATCCATTCCCCGCCTCATCGCCTGGTGTCGATGATGACCCGAGAGGCAGCGGATGAGCTCAATCTGCAACCAGGCGACCTAGCAACTGCAGCAGTCAAGTCAACCAACGTTGTCGTTGAGTTGCCTCAGGCCTAGCCCGCAGAACCTGACAGAACTTCACAGAACGTCACAGAACTAGACAGAACTAGACAAATCCAAACAGAACTGACGACAGAACAGTTGACTATGCGAACTCCAACTTCTTTGAGCTACCCACAGCTGGCTGCCAAGGTGACTCACCGACAGGTCCGCAGGCAGCGCTCCGCTCGACCTGCAATCAGGAACACCACCCACGCGTTCAGCGCTGCACTACTGAGCACTGCACTGCTCAGCTCTGCGCTGTTCAGCACGGGATGCAGTTCGACCTCGAATGGCAATCAATCTGGGAACACTCAAACCACCAAGGCCTCGCAGGAATTCTCGGGCAGCATCTTGGTCTCTGCAGCAGCGAGTCTGAACTCTTCATTTACTCAGATCAGCAAGGCCTTTCTGGAACAGCACCCCAAGGCCAAGGTCACGCTCAACTTCGGCTCCTCCGGCCAGATCGCCACGCAGATCGAACAGGGAGCTCCCGCTGATGTCGCAGCATTTGCAGATACTGCGCCAATGCTTGCCCTTGAAGAAGCAAAGCTGGTTCTTGCACCATCGACGATCTTTGCCCGGAACTCTCTGGCAATCGTGACGAAGACGAATAACCCCAAAAATATCAAATCGCTTGCCGACTTAGCCACCGTTGGGACGGTCTCGCTATGTGTTCAGACTGCCCCCTGCGGCAAGTTCGCTCAGCAATCCCTCACTACGGCTGGGGTAAGCATCACGGAGTCGAACATAACCCGCGGGGCCGATGCGCAAGCCACCTTGCGCGCTGTAACAGAGGGGGATGCCGAAGCAGGCATTGTCTATGCAACGGATGCCCGCACCGGCACTTCTGTGGCCATCGAGCAGCGCTATAACCTCAACAATGAGTACCCAATCGCCGTGACTAGGTCGAGTTCGCAGAGACAGCTTGCTGCTGCGTTCGTGGAGTACGTACTGTCAGCAGCAGGGCAGCGCGTTCTGCGCCGAGCCGGATTCCTAGCCCCGTGATTACATCCTCTAGCCACCGCAGAGAACTGCTCGTACCGGCTTTGGCAGCAGTTGCGGCACTGTTCTTTGTGGTTCCCCTTATCGGACTTCTGCATCGCGCCTCTTGGTCAACTCTTGTGAGCGACCTGTTATTGCCCGACTCCGTGAGCGCCTTGAGGCTCTCGCTCACCTGCTCGCTGAGCGCAACCGCCCTAGCTGTACTTTTTGGTCTGCCGTTAGCTTTGGTTCTTGCTCGAGGACAGTTCTGGGGACGCTCACTTCTGCGAGGGCTGATTCTGTTGCCGTTGGTCCTTCCACCCGTAGTTAGTGGCATCGCACTGCTGACTGCGTTCTCACGCACCGGAATCATTGGGGAGTACCTCTATGACTGGTTTGGGATCCAACTGACCTTTAGTACAGCAGGAGTAATTTTGGCAGAGACCTTTGTTGCGCTGCCCTTCTTTGTCATTACTGCAGAGGCCGGACTGCGCTCATTCGATTCACAGTTTGAAGATGTTGCTCGCACCTTGGGAGCCGGACCGAGCGAGACATTACGGCGAGTTACGCTGCCAATCATCGCACCCAGCCTGATCGCAGGAACTGTGCTGGCTTGGGCCCGTGCACTCGGTGAGTTCGGCGCCACCATTACCTTTGCAGGCAACATTGTTGGACGCACGCAGACCTTGCCGCTAGCAATCTACGCCCAGTTGGATTCCAACCCGGATGCAGCCATTGCGCTCAGCTTGGTGCTCCTCTTTGTTTCACTCAGCGTCCTCATTGCATTACGAGATAAGTGGCTGCGCGCAATCTGACCCTCGGCAGAAAAAGCAGAATCCCCTGCCGGAGCAGGGGATTCTTCGGGTGGGCGTACGCAGACTCGAACTGCGGACCTCTTCCGTGTCGAGGAAGCGCTCTAGCCAACTGAGCTATACGCCCGAGCGGGTGCGAACTTAGCAGGAGTTCAGCAGGCGGCGACATCTTGGAGCCCTATTGCGCGCTGGCAGTGAAATCCTTATCTTGCAGACCGGCCTCTTGTGGCCGGCGGTAGGTGCGGTCAGGCCTCTGAAGCAGCGGTGGCTGTATCGACACGGCCGAGGACCCCGACTGCGATGACCACGACCAAACCAACCACGAGTTCCACCCAAATTCCAGCACCGGGACCCGTGCGACTGTTGCCCGCACCAAGGCCCCATTCTGCAATTGCAAACAGCACCAAAGCGGTTCCGCTGAGCGCCGCGAGCACCCTGCCGGCTCGGCCGCGTTCGGCCGCAATGAGTACCCCAGAAATAGCCAAGAGGACTGCCAAGAAAACAGTTATCCAGCCGCGACCCAGGTTTCCATTCGCTCCAGCCCAACCTGTCTCTTGAGCGCGGGTTCCGTACCTGAAGGCATAGTCACGCCAAGGCATCAGACTCGATGCGCCTACGAGGAGTGCCGAGATGAGCAGGACTGCAGTCAGAATCAGCTCGCGTCGATCAGATTTCACTGGTGCGGCAACTGTTATCGGCAGGGTTCCACCGAGCGGTGAACTCTGCGAGAAGCTCATGCCGGGCGAGTTCGCGGGTACAACCGGAGAAGCTGGATTGGGCGCACCCGGCGCAGATAAGGGAGTTTCGGGGGATGACACTCCCCTAGTGTGCCCTAAATCAACCGTTGCCCCGCTGAGGGGTTCAACCGTGCGATGAGAAGTATCAGGATGGGCTCTGTCGGCAGTTTGCCCGACAGAGCCCATCAGTTGAGGCGACGAGGGGAATCGAACCCCTGTGCAAGGCTTTGCAGGCCTCTGCCTAACCACTCGGCCACGTCGCCAGTGACTCCCCATGCTAGCTGTCCGAGCAGTAGTTCCGTAACTAGCCGGATTGCTGCCACAGAAGAAAAAAGAAAATAATCCCGGCCACGCGTGGCCGGGATCTTGTGGAGCGGACGACCGGGTTCGAACCGGCGACCTCAACCTTGGCAAGGTTGCGCTCTACCAACTGAGCTACGTCCGCGAGGCTTGTGGATCGTATCAGACCACCCCGGTTGGGCAAGTTGAGCGGGGTAGCAGTGCTGAAGACTCACCAAACAGCACTGCTACCAATCGCTCTGCACCCCCGGGCCCCTGATGAGATTTGCTAAGTCGACCGCCATATCAACTTCGTGAATGCCATCTACCATCGAGAGCCGTGTTCGGTCAGAAAAACTGAGCGCCGCTATTTCACGGTCCTGCCTGCCGCGCACGCTGAGTTCTGCGTTTATTGCGAACACGTCGACTACTGGTTGCCAACGGCGATCATTTGCAATCACGACTCGGTATTCAGTCACCATTACCGCAGCAGGCCGTCCGAGCATCTGCCCCGTAACGAGAGCAACCACACTCTCGCCTTCGGGGAGCAGCGCTGCACAGATCGAGAGTGCAACATGGGCCAATTCAGCATCCTCAGGGTGAAGCCGAAGCACCGCCGTCTCAAAGTCAGCACTCCCGAGGTTGGAGCGCTGGTCGTTCCAAGAGTGTGCTGTACTGCTACGCGCTCCGTTCTGCGGCGAGTTCCTCGGTGGAGGGGGCGCAGAGAAGGTTTCCCAGTCTGGACCAGCGGATTGGCGCTGCTCCCACACATCCTCGCCCTCGCTTGCTGCATGCCCGGAGGAGGCGCCACCGGGGCCCGAATAGCTTGGCTGCGCAGTTCGCTCGGGCCCACTCGAGAAGAGCGGATTGCTCTGCTGCTGGGCTACAGGAGGAATCCAGTCGCCAGAATCGATGACCTCGGCCTCGTCGATGGTGTCTTCAAAGTGATCTACGGGATCGGCACTAAATACTGACCCAGTTGCATCACTCACGGGTCGACGAACCGTCGCTTCGAAAGGCTCAGCATCGGGAATCTGTGACCAGTCATCACCGGCATCATCTTCAACATCACTCCAGAGATCCGAGGAATCCTGCAGTGTTGGATCTGCGGTACTCCAATCATCAGAGTTCCAGTCATTGGATTGTGCATCTGTTTCATGGTTCGGAGCGACGGTCCACAATCCTTCAGAAGCCCGATTGGATGCCTCACCAACTACCTCAACGTTGTCTGAAGCAACCGTTGAAAACAGTCCCTGAGAAGAGTCCAGATGAGCTTCACTATCAATGTCGGTCACTCGGGCTCCTTGAGGCACTCTGGGGGAAGAGTGTGATCACCATGCTAGGGGGATCGAACTACAGATCCCCCTCGGATTCAAAACTCTTTGCATGAAGCGCCACCGCCTGACTCACAATGCCTGCACCCTGAGCGCTGAGGTCGAGCAGTGCGACTGCTTGAACGCCCCGTGCGCTCATCTTTGGCAGCGTCTTCGCAATGACCGCCACGATCTCCTCTTCACCCATCTTGAGCGCCACATCGTCGAGTTGGGTATCTAAGAACACCAGACACAGGGCATCCTCATGCGTTTGTACAGCCGAGTCGGTGCTGAGGTGTTCTTTGCGAATCAGGCTTGCCACGCGTTCAACCATCGCATCGGAGTAGCCGCAGGTCCCGAGCAACTCGGCAACCTCTGCCGCCTGCCGCTTCTTTGCCTGGGTCCGCCACCGGAGGTAACCCGAGCGTCCAGATGGGTAGTCAGACCGAGGGCTGAGCCACCGCCGATAATGGTGAGCACGCGCTGCGAGCATCTGTGCCTCATCTGCTTGCGGGTCAAGCAGTAGCACCCATCTGGTCATCATCTCTGCGTGTAGCAGTTCCTTTGGGTGTGACTCACCCCGGTAAATTAACGTTTCGGGGTCCTGCGCGTTTGCTGCATCGATGAGATCACAGGATGGCCCATACAGTCGCGAGAACCGCTCACTCATGCGCTGCTAGGTCTCAGGTCGATGCGCAATACCAGCACCCCATCCTCGAGTGACGCTTCCGCATCAGCGAGCAGGGCAAAATCTTGAAAGTCGGTCTCCGCTTGCCGAATGAATTCTTTGCGAGCCTCACCCTCAACGGGTGGAATATTTCGGCGCTTTACCGAGGATGCCCGCTCGGCAAATCGCTGGATCATTGCATCAGGATCAAGTTCAGCCATGGCCTCAGGGTAATCGAACTGCCGCGAGCGGCACGGACTCACCACCCTAGTCAGGGCGTGTTATTCGCCAGAAAATCACCGTGGCGATCACCACCACAAGCGCCAACAACAGCAGCCCTGCAATAGCCATCGAGAGTCGAGAGCTCGGATCAGAATCAGAGATTGACCATGCCGCTGTTGCGCTGCTCATTACGGCAGACCGTAAGGAAAGGGCAGCGCTCACGGTCGGCCTCCGAGGGCATTCAAGACATCGTCCACCACATCTTGTGTGGCTTCGAGACCGGCAGATATGCGCACGGTGCCAGGGGTAATTCCTGCAGCTTCGAGTTCTGCAGGTAACAGGTTGACATGCGTGGTTGAAGATGGATGGGTCACCAGTGTTTCTGGACCACCCAAAGATGTCGCAAGCTGACAAATCTGAGTTGATTCAACAAAGCCCTTACCCGCCGCGTAACCACCGGCGAGTTCAACAGTCAAGAGCCCACCGGTGTACTTCAGCTGCTTCTGCCCGAGCGCATACTGCGGATGAGACACCAAGCTTGGGTGACGCACTTCGCTCACACGGTCGTCTGCCTCGAGTACCGCAGCAAGTCGTTCAGCAGTTGCCGTCTGCTGGCGCAAACGCACATCAAGAGTTCTCAGACCACGGAGTCCCCCAAGTGCATCAAAGGGTGCGGCGTTGGCTCCTTGCAACACGGCAAACCCCCAGATCCAATCCATCAATTCTCGCGTGCCTGCCACAACCCCCAGGGTGATGTCATTGTGGCCACCGATTGCTTTGGTTGCCGAGTGCATGACAAGGTCAATGCCATAGTCCAACGGGCGCTGAGAGAGCGGGGTGGCAAAGGTTGAATCTACAGCCTTCATGGGACCTGGGATTGCACCAAGCTGTTCCAAATCCACAAGGTCAAGACGCGGATTCGCTGGGGTCTCGGCGAGCAGCAACATGGTGCGTCCGGGAATAACTGCCGCACGCCAGGCTTCGGGGTCGGTGCAATCCACAAAAGTGACGTCAATTCCAAAGCGGGGACACACCGACTGCAAGAGCATCTGTGTGCCCGCATACAGCTGATGCTGACTCACGATGTGGTCCCCCTTGGAGCACAAGCCGAGCACCATGGCTGCAATTGCGCCCATGCCCGAGCTAAATGCACGGGCAGCCTCGGCACCTTCAAGCTGCGCAATGGCTTCTTCGAAGGCGTTGACGGTGGGGTTGCCGTAACGGCTGTAGAACTGTGCGGCCCCGACCATGGTTGCCATTTTTCGGCCATCTTCAACCGTAGGCGTGACAAAAGTCGAGGTGGCCCAGAGCACGGAAGCGAGTGAGGAACCATTTGCGCTTCGTCCAGAGCGAATCGCTAGGGTTTCGGGCTGCAGAGTGTTCTCTGGTGTTTGCCTAACCGGTGTGGAATCTTCGCTCATGCGTGCTCCTCGATGAACTCGGTAATCCTCGGTGCCATCCGAGCGGTTTCGACTAAGAACCCATCATGGCCCTCAGGGGAATCAATTTCGAGCCACTCACTGCGATTACCTGAATCAAGCAACCCCTGATGTAAGGAGCGCTGCTGCTCAGGCGGGTACAGAGTGTCCGAGGTGATCGAGATCACGAGCGCGGGGCTTTCAACCCGAGCCAAAGCTTTCGCAACGCCACCCCGGCCAGGGCCAATATCGTGCAGGTCCATTGCGCGGTTTAGGCGCAGGTAGCTGTTTGCATCGAAGCGACCCACGAGTTTTTGGCCGTGATATTCGAGGTAGGTCTCTACATCAAATTGAGGCTCAGGAGTGAGCTCCAATTCGCTCTGCGAGCGACGACCAAACTTCTTTGTAAACACCTGATCGGTTCGGTAAGTGACTTGTGCGGCCATGCGTGCAATGGCCAATCCGCGCTGAGGCCCCCCGCCGGGTCCAGCAGCGTAATAGTCGCCTCCTAAAAAGCCAGGGTCGGCCTCAATAGCGCTGCGGCCAATGTGACTCCATGCGATCTGCTGAGCGGAAGCCTGTGCAGTTGTGCTCGCTAAGACCATCGACCCCACGCGCTTTCGGTACATCACCGCCCACTCCAGAGCCTGCATGCCCCCCATTGAGCCGCCAAGCACACACCGCCAGCGTGTGACTCCAATGGCATCGGCGAGTGAGGCCTGAGCGCGCACGATGTCGCGAATGGTCAGGATTGGAAAGAGCGAACCGTAGGGCAGGCCCGTGTCTGGGTTTTGCGATGCTGGTCCGGTGGAGCCCTGACACCCACCAAGGACGTTCGCACAGACCACGAAAAGCTCATCAGTGTTGACTGCTAAGCCTGGACCAATGAGTGCTTCCCACCACCCGGCCACCGGGTTGGCTCCGTCCGATCTTCCTGCTGCGTGACTATCGCCAGTCAGCGCATGACAGATCAGGACAGCGTTTGAGGCTGATTCATTCAAGGTTCCCCAGGTTTCATAGGCCAACTGAACCTCGCGCAGCGACACTCCCCCGTCGAGTCGAAGGCCGCGGCGGCCGAGCACCGCATGAAACTTCCGATCGCCAGGCGCGTCACCAGGTTGCCACGCGCCTGTTGGCGGGCGCTTGTCCTGACGGTTCGGTTGTGCGGGTAAGGAAGTCACGAGCTTGAACTCATATCGAATCTGTGGACGTTGGCATGGTGCGGAGGTCGACAGCTGAGAGGTTCCGCGCGAGCGGAACACTTCGGACACTTGGTTGCGAACCTGCGCGGTCTGCCACATCCTCGCCGAAGCGAGAAGGCACCTTGGGTGTCCGTCCCAGGTTGCCGGACCCCGAGGGGCCACTCCTGATGATCATTTCATTGTCTCACAATGCTTACCCTTTTGGTCAAGCGGAACGAACAAAATCGGTGTGGGTGTCCTGTAGTTCATGGCTTCGCTGCGCGCAGGGCCAATTCCAACCACCATCCGAAGACTGCATCAGTTGAGTCAATCTCATAGGCAGCACACATGACCTTGCCGAGCTCGGCAAGGTTCTTTGGCCTATCAGCTTGGTCACAGCTAGCGAGTTTCTGAGTGAGAACTGCCCCAGAAGCCCAGACTGTTTTATCGATGGGGAGTTCCACCTGAAGCACTGACCGCGCCGACCACCGCAAAGCACCCGAGGACAACCCAGCACCAAGATGCGTCGCAAGGGCTCGGGCCGAAACTGGAGGGGACAACAGTGCTGCAGTTAGGTGCCACACGGACTCTTGAGGGCGACTGGTGTTTCGCGGTTCAACACTGATGGTTGGAGTGACGGGGATCAATCTTCCCACGGGGTCAGCAACCGCTTCCACAATTCGGGTCTGAGTAGCCACAAGCACCTTTGGCACCTGTCTGGCACGGGCCCACTCAGCGATACGAGGGTGCAACTTCTCTAAAGCGGCCATATCGGCTGCAGGAGCGAGTTGCTTGCGCCCACCGAACCGGCGCGCCTGCATGCCCCAACTGTGACTGCCAGGGTCGATCATCCCGACAGTGATGAGCGGCGAGGCCTGAGCACCACCGAGGAGTTGAGGACCAGACTGACCAAGGTCCACCGAGGAGTCGAGCAAGGCATAGAACTCATCACGAAACCCCGCTGTTGCAGTGGCAACCTCGCAGAGTCGCTGGCCGGCAGTTGAGGCCACCGATGGCAAGCCATGCGCACGTGCAAAGAGCGGTCCCCAGGAGTCCCCCGGAAGTGGCTGTTGCTCTACAAACTGCTCGGTGTTTCCAAGGTCGTTGGGCTTGCCGCCCCACCAAACCTGAACCGACTGGGTCGACTGAACTAACTGGGAGTCGCCGGTTACTGAGCGTTGAAGCACGGGCGCACAGACCCGAACAGAAGCCTCAAAGAATTCAGACTCGCTTGCCCAGATTCCCCGCAGTTGTGCGGAACCAAGCAACGATGACCGCACCGCTGCAGTGTCGCGAGTTGCTAAAAAGGACTGCGGCTGCACCATGACGACCACTCCCCCCTCGCAGACCATGTCTAGGGCACCAAGCAAAAACAACGAGGCAGAATCCGCGTAGACCCCAATCTCACCAAAACGCTGCTGAACGGCTTCTCGAACTGCGGAACTTCGAGAGGTACGAGTTGCAAGTTGACTAAGAAAGGGCGGATTCCCAATGACTAGGTCCCAGCCTTCAGGATTTCTACCAACCCAAGACTCCGGCGTTCGCAGCAACATGTCGCCAACGGCGATCTGCGGGCATAACCGAGACCCCGCCACGCGGCCAATACGCTGCTCTGCCCAAGCACGAAGCGAGTCCTGAGCCAGCGCTCCGGCTTGCGGGTCGATCTCACCACCGAACAGTCTCTGCTCAACAATCTCTTGGACAGCCACGCCGCGGTCGGCAAGCGCATCTGCAGCAGCGAGCAGAAACGAACCAGCACCGCATGTCGGGTCACAGATCTGTTGTGGCACATAACCGAGCGCCGAAATTGCCTGCTCAACCAAAAACCGAGCGAGCACAGCCGGCGTGTAGTGCACCCCATCAGCCTTGCGCTGCTCGGCAGATACGGAACTCTCGTGGGCATGAATGCGCGCCTGCACAGCAGTGGTCGAAGGGGCAGCACGCATCCCCCTAGTCTGTCGGCACGCGGGGATCGGGTGAGCGATGCCCTAGTGGGCCTCGGTCGCAGGTCGCAGATTGCAGGTTGCAGTGAGCGGCACTTGAAGGGCGGGGACAACTTGGAGTGGACAGTTCACGGGCAGCGCGAGGTGTACCAGAGTCCATGGATCACACTCTCACTGATAGACGTAGAGACGCCCGGTGGCCGGCGCTACGAGCATCACGCGATTTCTTCGCTCGACGCCGCAGGGGTGATCGTGAGCGACCCCGACCGGGGGGTGATGCTCATGTGGCGACACCGCTTCTTGAGCAATCAGTGGGGATTCGAAGTCCCGGGCGGGATGATCGAAGAAGGCGAAAGCCCCGAGGAGGCTGCTCGCCGCGAATGCATTGAGGAGTCCGGATGGTCACCAGGACCTATGCGTCTGCTGCAGTACTTCAACCCGAATGCCGGGCAGTCAACGCAGCGATTTTGGGTTTTTGCAGCCGAGGGCGGCGAACAAGTTGGGCCCGCGTTCTCAGATGAGGCAGAGCGCGTGGACTGGGTCTCACCTTCGCGTCTTCGGCAAATCGTTTCCGAGAACCTGGTTCTGGATGGACTCAGCGCAATCGCAGTGCTGCGGTACTTAGCAAGTCTGACCTAGCGCTGTCCTGACTAAGGATCAGAGCTTCTGTGATGCGCCTGCAGGCTTAGGAATCAGAACTCGGATCCCATGCTGCAAGATCTTGCAGGCGGGGATCGTTCGAGAACATCTCGACAATGGGAATATCTAGGCCGAGTCGCTTCTGGATTCGCTTCACTTCGAGTTCTTGATTCCAAAGAACCAAAGACACCACTAGACCATCTTCGCCAGCTCGCGCAGTGCGTCCGGAGCGGTGAAGATAGTTCTTGTGGTCAGAGGGCGGGTCATAGTGAATGACCACGTCTACTTCATCTACGTGAATGCCTCGAGCGGCAACATCGGTAGCTACGAGCACCTGCAGTTTTCCGGCAGAGAAATTCGACAGCGCTTTTTCACGCATGTTTTGGCGAAGATCACCATGGATTGCTTGGGCCGACACTCCAAGGTCATCAAGCTTGTCAGCAAGGCGATCTGCGCCGTGCTTTGTATTTGAAAAGATCATCGTCCGGCCGCTAGCCACAGCAATCGTGGCCGCAACTTTGGCCTTGTCCATCTCGTGAACGGTGATGAACCGATGCGTCATTTGCTCAACAGTGGCGCCCTTGGACTCGACCTCGTGGCGTGCCGGCTCATGCTGGTAACGCCGCACCAGCGTATCCACCGCACCGTCGAGCGTTGCAGAGAAAAGCAGAGTCTGATGCCCAACCTCGACGTTGCGAAGGATCCACTCCACCTGCGGAAGGAATCCCATATCGGCCATCCGGTCGGCCTCATCGATGATGACGTTCTTGACGTCTTCTACTGACAAATCGCCACGCTCAATCAGGTCAATGGCCCGCCCAGGCGTGCAGACTGCAAGATCAACGCCGGCCTTGAGTGCCTTAATCTGCTTCTCGATTGGGTCTCCACCGTAAATGGCAGTAATTCGAATGCCACGCGCATGAGCGAGGGGGAGCAGTTCATCACGAACCTGCGTTGCGAGCTCGCGAGTTGGCACGAGCGCAATGCCTGTGGGTCGTCCAGGTTTGGCCTTTTGCAGGATCTGCAGCATCGGCAGACCGAAGGCAAGAGTCTTACCCGATCCTGTTTTTGCTTTTCCACAGACGTCTCTACCGGCAAGGATGTCTGGAATGGACATCTCTTGGATAGGGAATGCGGTGGTAATGCCCCGCTCGGAGAGGGCGTGGCACAAGTCTGGGTCCACACCGAGCTGTTCAAAAGTTTTTGTCATGTCCACTTCAGGATCGTTGTAATGCTTTCTAGGTTACCCGTGTCTGGGCTCAAGGCCGTATTCCCAAGGGAACCCAATGACAAGTGAGACTCTGCAAAGCATTGACTCATGGGGCGCTCAGCATGCAACGGCCGCCGTGGTTGGCTCCTCTGCGGTGTTGGCGATCCACGGGGATTCACATTGGCGTTTCCCGCTTGCCTCGGTCACCAAGCTGCTCAGTTCGCTTGCCATTCTGGTAGCAGTCGAAGAAGGAACGGTTTCGCTCCAGGACCAAGTAGGTCCACCCGGTTCGACCCTCAGACATCTGCTGAGCCATAGCTCTGGGTTGAGTTTCGAGACTGACGATGTAGTCGCTGCGCCAGGAATCCGAAGGATTTACTCGAACCGAGGCTACGAACTCGCAGCAGAATACCTTGAAGCGCGTGCAGAGATGCCCTTTGCGCAGTACCTCTCCGAGGCAGTCCTCGAACCCCTGGGGTTGCTCGACACCTCATTGGATGGTTCGGCGGCAAAGGATGCAGTCAGTACCTCAGCGGACCTCTGCCTGCTAGCTCGAGAGATGTTCTCCCCAACTCTTCTTGATTCCTCAACCTGGAGCATGGCTACTCAGGTGCAGTTCCCTGAGCTGGCCGGGGTGGTTCCCGGGTGGGGTAGATACGAACCCTGCCCGTGGGGACTCGGACCTGAACTACACGGCGCTAAAAACCCACACTGGATGGGTCAGACGGCAAGCGCACAGACCTATGGGCACTTTGGCGCGTCAGGCTGTTTCTTCTGGGTGGATCCCGTCCGCAGGCTCGCCTGCATTGTCCTCACTGACCGAGACTTCGGAGATTGGGCCATCAACCTGTGGCCCGGTTTCTGCGATCAGGTCCGAGCCAGCTTCCTCTGAGTCAGACTCATCTGAAGCAGTCTCAGAATCATCCTCTGCTTGCTCTGGATCAGTCGTCGGCACGTCATCCTCGGCGGAAGAATCCAACTGTATGAGCCCTGCTATCGGGTCCCCGCCGGCACGAAGTTCTGCGGTGGAAACCGAATCAACAGGGTTCCCTTTCCAGAACAGCCAGGTTGCGCCACCAATAATTGCAAAGAGCGAGATCCATGTGTTCACGCGCAATCCGAAGATCTCATTGGCAAAGTCAATGCGCAGAGACTCAACCCAGAGTCTTCCGATTCCGTAGCCAAGGATGTACACGGCGAACCAACGGCCGGGTTTGAGTACCAGTTTGCGACCCAACAACACGATGAGCCCCGCCAGGGCCAAATTCCAGAAGGCCTCATATAAAAAGGTGGGATGAAAGAGAGTGTCGACCGCGTAGCGCAGCGGCGGATTCTCTACCTGAAGACCCCACGGAAGTCCCGTCGGCCGACCATAGAGCTCTTGATTGAAGTAGTTGCCAAGGCGACCAATGGCCTGCGCAATCGGAAGAGCTGGGGCAGCCGCATCGGCCATCAGCTTCCAATCCATCTTCATGCGCCGTGCCATGAAGATCGCTGCAAGTGCTCCAAACAAGACTCCCCCGGGAATACCAAGGCCGCCCTTCCACACAAGGAACGCGTTCGGCCACCAACGCCCATCTGAGTACAAGTCGGGCCAGTCTGTGATGACGTGATAGATCCGCGCCCCAATCAGGCCGGCAGGAACAGCCACCAGGGCAACAGTGGTGATGTCTTCTGGGTCTCCACCACGAGCCGCCCACCGGTGACGAGCCACCGTGACCGAGACAAGGACTCCAATGGCAATACAGAGGCCATACATTCGAAAGTGCAAGGGCCCAAGTACGAGTTCCTGAAAGGGTGGGCTTGGGATGCTCCCAAAGAGCAGTGACATGAATATCCTTGTTGGTTAGGCAGACTCAGGCGTGTGGACTACGTGAATACCAGTGTGTCCCGTTCAGGCCAGTCAGGCTGTCATTGTAGAACTGGCAATTCAAGGAAGTCACGGTGCTGCAGTGGTTTGGGGCGTGATCGTGACCGGCGGGGTGTTTCCTGATCCGTCGGGACGGTCAGCTGGATAGGCCGAGTTGCCAGAACCACCCGGAGAGTCAGAATCGATAAGTGGATCGGTGCCTGGCAGCCTCACATCGGGCCAGTTCAACGCCGTGGGAGAAATACAGACATCTGCCTGAGCGAGCATGGCGGTAGCGAGAGCTCCCCCTTCGGCGAGCGGATCAGTGGCTCTACCGAAGGCCCAGGCCTGAACGAAAGGGCGAAGCAACCCCTGGTCTCCGAGGCCCTTTGCCATGCAGATGGCCGAGCGTGTGCTGAGTCGTCCATCTCCGAAAAAGACTGCTGCTATTCCTTGAACCAAATCGACACATTCGCTGAATTGATCAACTACTTGACTGCGTTCTGCATCAGTGAGCGCAATGTCATTGAGTGCAGCCCCTGGGGTGCCCGGCCGATACCCGAGCGCCGAGAGTCGGCTCGTTCCAACACTCTTGACAATCCCTTTCGCTGCGCATTTCGCTTGTGCTCGAGGGGGTGTCCAGTAGGACTGATCTGCCGGCCGAAAGGTCATGTCATACACGAGGCCATCAACGAGGAGCGCCGAGGGAACCTCTCCTCGACTAGGAAATTCAGGAGCCTTTGCTGGTTCGCTAGCAGAGTCGCTTCCGTCGTTGACCTCCGAGGATTGCCCGTGCTTTTCGGGGACGCAGGCCGTTACAAGAAACGCGATAAAGATGCCAAGGAAGAGTATCCGCAGACTGACTCGGCTGCGAGCGCTTGGAACGCGCAACTGTTTTCCCGACTGCGAACCCATCTCACTCAGGCTAGCGCTGAGCTCAAGGTCGCGAGCCACTGGGCCTGGGTCTGACCAAGTGAGTACTCAGCTTGGACTCGCAGAATCCCTGCGGTAGCAAGTGCGAAACGTTGCTGAGAATTGCTAGCAAGTTCAGCTAGGACTTCTGAGAGTGAACCATCGGCAGACCCCACCGAGGAGAATCTCCGTCCGGTCACATGATCCTCGACGAGCTCGCCCATGGCCGGGGAGTCTGCAGCGACGGCTACCGCTCCAGTGTGCATCGCTCGCAGGAGTTCCACTGACGGCCCATCGGCGCAGTCAGAAAATATCACCACGTCGGTAGCCGCCAAGAGCAGTTCCTCATCGGCGCTAGAAGCTGTCAGCGAATCTACGAATTGGGCTCCTCCCGACAAGGCCGCCTCGCGCACACCGCCCGACGACCCAGCGTTGCCGCCTCTTGAGCTCACACTCACAGACTGCAACGCCCGAACGGCAAGGCGGCTGACCTCAAGGCCGAGCGCCTGCTTGGCAGCCGCTCGACGAGCAGTTTGAGAAGCCTCAGAGAGTGCGGCTGATTTGGCCGAATTCGCAAGCCGCACACCCGTGTGAATCAGTTGAACGCCGCTGGATTCAGAGTTGATACCAGTACTCCCGCGATACCGATCAAGCACGCGTTGCGCACTTGTTGTAGCCGCAGCATTCGTCACCACAAGTTGCACGCCGTCTCGCATTGCTTTCGCCATCCTCAAGCTCACGCGTTTGCCGCCCTCCCAGTCCGCCGGTTCTGACCAGAGCCCAACCGCTGTAGGAAGAGCCCCCGGAATCACCGCAGCAACCTCGGCAGCCTGAACCCCCTGCAGGATTAGGCCATCGGCCCATCGCTGCTCTGCGCGAAGTTGGGTGTACGCAGCAAGCGACTTCCGCGAAGGGGCAATCACTGGAACCGACTGAGCAAGCTGCCCCGTCTTGCCAGGGCCCAACGCTAGCGTTCGCACCTCGCATCCAGAGCGGGTGAGACCATGGTGCAACTCAAGGGCAGCGAGATGCTGGTCTGTGGCATCGGTGTCCTTGAGAATCTGCAACACCCGTTGGATTGCCACGACAGACTCAGGAGAGCTGCGCCTCAACACGAGAAAGCGCGTCTTCCTCGCTCACGTCTAACGCAAAGCTGAGTTCAGATACGAGCACACTTCGGGCCTTCACGAACATCGACTTCTCTCCGGCAGAAAGACCTTTGGACTGATCGCGCAGCGCAAGGTTTCGGACAACCTCGGCAACTTGGTAGACGTCACCAGACTTCAGCTTCTCTTGGTGGTTCTTAAAGCGACGGCTCCAGTTGGCCGGTTCACGAATGTCTTTCTTTCCGAGGAGCTCAAAGAGGTCTTCAACTTCTTCGGCTCCAATCGGGGGACGCATTCCTACGTCATCGGCGTTTTCTACGGGAACTCGCAGCGTGAGTTCGCCATGGGCCATCTGCAGAACGAGGTACTCCGTGGACTTTCCCTCGACTTTGCGCTTCTCACGCTTAACGATAACTGCAGCACCGTGATGGGGATAGACAACCCGATCGCCTACATCAAAAGACACAACATTTTCCTGACATTCAGAATCGAGAATCCAGCCGCCGAATCTCAGAACACCTCTTCGTAGCGCTGAGGTTCTGGATATGGGTCTCTGGGGGACATACCATGATAGCAGGTTTTTAGGGCAAAACCGGTGCGGGTTCTCGCAGTTCCTGAACCCTCTAGTTCAGCATCAACAGCGGTTGGCGCAATGACCAATCTGGGTCTCCAGGTACCGCAGGGAACTCTCCATCGGCGTCAGACCACACCAATTGCAAGGTGTCGGGCCATCGTTCTCCCCAACTTTCCATGACTGCCCGGCCGAGTTCAAACCAGTCTCCGCGTGCGAGCCAGAGCGGATCTACTTCTCGGACCTGCAGGTTCATACCGCCCGCGAGTTCCACGGTGTCACCGGCTCCAAGCTCCCTGCCCTGAGAGATTTCCTCACCAAGAAGTTCGATCACCGCCCCCGCAATGGAGGCGTCTAGGCCAACCACCAGAAGTTCTGCGTGATTGAAGCTGTGCTTCAATCCAATTGAATAGGCCCAGTCACATCCAGTCTCGTCAGCGAGAAGGGCAGCCACGTTAAATGAACCTGCCTGAATCTCGATTCGAAACATCTCGATCACTCCGTTAACTTCCACATAACAAGGGTGGGCGTTCCTCGAGAAATCGACAATGGGTCAAGAGACCTAGCCCCTGCAGGGTGACGCTGCGCAGGCGTCTTGCACGCCGAGGGTGAGACTCATTCCGCTTAGCGTGTTGACGACACCACCCATAGTGCGGATTGCCTAGTTTTAGCGCGATTGCCGTCAATGCAGTGTGACTCATGCCACAGGGCTAGTCGGATTGACTCGGGCCTTCAGGAGTCTGAGCGGGTGTGTGATCCGGGCTGGACGGAGGGCTGTTGCGAGCCAGGAATCGAAGGCGTGCACCTCGCGCATCCCAGCCATAGACCACAGTTGTCTTAGCAATGCGATCATAGAGAGCCTGATGTTCTTTGTTCGTAATGATGCCAATGAATCCAAGTCCAAGGGTGATGAATCCCAGCGGGAACATGACTGTGCGCAGGACTCCGCAGCGAAGTGTCGTCTGCGACCCATCGCGTTGAACCACGCGCAGTCCAAGGATGGCCATGCCAGCAGTCTTGCCACTCGTGGACCAGGGGTAGGAGTAATAGATGAACAGCCAGAACACGTAGAGACAAGTCACTAGCGTTGGCGGCATCTGCAGTTTGTAGTTATCGGGGGTGATGACCACGATGATGTACGTCAACGAGGCGGTTGCAATAGAAAAACAGATGGTCGCTATGGCTTGGTCACAGCAAAAAGCCACCAGACGACTGACTGCTCCGGCATAGTGGCCTTGCTGCGTTACGCCGAGTTCACGTTGCGAGATATCGGTCACGACTGGGCCTTTTCTGAGTCACTCTGTCCGCTTGGAAGCGCTAATGGCGCTAACTCAATCAGTAGCGGCGGCCCAGCAGGCAAGGCGATTGGATCCCTTCGCAGCACCCGGTTTGCCCAGCGATTCAGGAAATTGTCAAGGCCCACACCTTGGCTTCTGACGACATCAAGCGCTTCTCCTGCGATACCAGAAGTTGACTGCGCAATCAGGCTACCGATCTCGGTATTGCGCACGAGCGAGTCGATATCAAGTTTGTTGACGAGTGAGTTCATGTCCACGCTGTCGAGCAATGCATCAAGGTCGACGTTTTCGAGCAGTGCATTCAGGTCGACATTCTTGAGCAGCTCATTCAAGTCAATTTTTGTGAGCAGCAGGTTTAGGTCGATTCGATCGAGCAGTAGCCCAATGTCGATTCGTTCCAACAGAGCGTCAAGGTTCACCTTCGAGATCAGGGAGTCAACGTCTACGCGCTCAACCACTGCAGCGACGTCGACACGAGAAACAATCCCATCGATGTCAACTCCCTGTACAAGTTCGTTCACATCGACCTTGGAAACAATCCCGCCTACGTCAACTCGCCCGACAAGGCGGTCGATGTCAATACGGTCAAGCAGTGCGTCCATGTCGATTGCAGCGAGCACCTCGTTGATGTTGACTGCGTCAATCACCCCAGGGGTTACCCGTTGTATTGCATCACGGGCAACGGGGCCAGCATCGGTCACCAGGCGCTCGCGGACCTCGTGGCCTTCTTTGGCTAACGGCACCGTCAGACGCTTTGCCACTGCCGCAGCTAGTCGTGCCGGAGCACTTCCGCCCACAGCGGATGCGACATCAGTGGCTGCTCGAGCAGCACGAGTTGCCGCGCCAAGTGCAGCGTCAACTCCCCAGTCATCGTTGTCCTCTTCCGGTGGAGCACCGGCCGCGTCGTCACTACTCACTTCTAGATCATGGCTCAGTATGGCCGCTCGGTGGGCCAACACTCAGATTTGGGTGAAGCTTTTGCTACTGCAGTTGATGAGGTCGCGCCCCAGAGTTCAACCACACCTGACCAATCGGGGGTGTCCCCTTCCGGAATGCGTCCTCATCGACCACCTCAGCTGAACCCTTCTCTGCCAATCCAGAGCCGAGGATGGCCGAGTGGTGCCCAACTTCATCACCCAAGCACTTGCCGATCGGCCAACCACTGGCGTGCAGTTATTCCCGCTTCCCCGCGAGATCATCCCTTGACCGAGGCATGCGTGGTACTACATTCAAGAGCTCATCTAGAAAGGTCCGGTTCAGCCATGATCAAACCGTTCTCCTCCAGTGCAACGAAGATTTTAGCTGCCGTGTGCGGCTTGGCCGCAGTCCTAGTGCTGTCTATCGGTTCCGCATCAGCGGGTGTGGCGCAGCCGGATTCCGTTACTGTTAGTCCTTCTGCGCCTTCTGCAGGTGGGCCAATTACGGTCACCGCTCAGAAGTTCGACCCAGACTCGGCAGTTGCGTTCAGCCTAGAGTCACCTTCACAATCCTTGGGATCAGCCAGCGCTAACTCAAGTGGTGTCGCCACGCTGACCACAACCTTGCCGGCCAACCTTCCAGCAGGCTCCTATACGATTCGCGCCGTCGGGTTCATAAAAATTTGTGATGCGGTAGCGGTACCAGCCGATGAAACCACCACCACCACTGTGGATTGCAAGGAAGTTGCGGTCAACCTGACCACCACCATTACAGTCGGTGCAGCTGAAACCACCACTACGACCCCCACTACGACCCCCACTACGA
>JBAXCX010000039.1:0-21128 GCA_037141255.1 Actinomycetes bacterium
AGTTGCGGGGACTGCTTATCGAACATGTGTACGACTCTAAACAAGGGGTGTGACACTCAAGCAAAAACCCAAAAATCACCCGTTGCGTCCTGCGTAAATCTGGCCAACGGGTCGGTCCCACGCAGAACAGAAGGGGGTAATAGGGTTGAGGTATGGCCAAGATTGCAGTGCTCGGAGCAGGGGTTGCTGGCCTTGGTGTGGCGCTCGCTGCCGGACGTGCCGGCCACGATGTCGTGCTGATCGAGCGCGACGACACTCCCCTGCCGACAACTGCCGCTGAGGCATTTGACTGGGACCGCAGTGGTGCGCCGCAGGTCCGGCATTCGCATGCGTTTCTGGCTCGGCTGCGCAACCTGCTGCGAGACAACTATCCCGACGTCCTTGAACTGCTCTATCAAGCTGGCGCAACACCAATGGACTTCATTGCAATGTTGCCGGAGGGCATGGACCGCACTCCCCTTCCCGGCGACGAAGACCTCGTCGCGATTGCTTGCCGACGCACTACTTTTGAATGGGTTCTTCGGCGCATTATTGCTCATGAACCCTCGGTTCAACTGCTGCACGGCCGTGGAGCGGCAGAGCTACTGACTTCGCAAACCGAAACCCAAAGCAAGCTCACGGCAACTGCAGTCCAACAGCAAGTGGCTGGGCTCAAACTCGACGACGGCACAGAAATACTCGCAGATATCACGGTGATTGCGGGTGGTCGCAGGCATGACCTTCCGGGCTTGTTGGCAGCTCAGGGAATAGAGCTCAAGGAGACAATTGAAGACACTGGCATCGTGTATTTCTCTCGCTTTTTCAAGCTGGTAGACGGGGCAGAGTTTCCCCCGCAAACAGGGCCGATCGGTGGAGACCTTGGCTACCTGAAGTTTGGAGTTTTCCCAGGAGACAATCGCACTTTCTCGATCACTCTTGCTGCGGGAGTTGAAGATAGGGAACTGCGTCGACAGCTCACCGACTCCGAAGAGTTCATCAACGTTGCTTCGCGGATTCCGGCGACGGCAGCACATGTTGAACATGGCCGCTCAGAGCCGATCACCGGGGTGAACATGATGGCCGGGCTCGTGAATCGTCGTCGATCATTTCTTGATGAGGACGGCGAACCGGTGGTGCTCGGTATGCATGCGGTGGGCGATGCACATACCTGCACGAATCCCCTCTATGGCAGAGGATGCAGTCTGGCACTCGTGCAGGCCGAACTTTTTGCAGATTCGCTCAAGGATCACGGGTTGCATCACCGGGCTCGCGCACTTGCCTTTGAGGCCGCTACGCGCAGAGAAATCACTCCCTGGTATCGCGCAGCCGTTGCCCAAGATCAACTCAGCCCAGCCACCCAGAACCCAGCCACCGAGAACCCAACCACCCAGAACCCAACCACCGACCCGGGCCAAGCATCTCGCGAGTTTTTGCGAGATGGGCTCTTGCCTGCGGTACGAATTGATCCAGTAGTACTTCGGGCGTTTTTGCGAATGTTTAATCTGCTCGAATCACCCGACTCACTTATGAAGAACGGAGAGGTCATCTCTCGAGTGCTCGCAGTTTTCAATCAGCGGGAAAATCGACCGCCTGAAAAACTCATAGGACCCGATCGCGATTCTCTGTTAGCGAAGCTTGATCCTGCTTGGTAGCTCTCAAGCCCTAGTTGTTATCGGCTGGATCACGAATCACCACGATGCTCGCAGCGGGATTATCGGGGTCTAGAAAAACCTCAATCGGCCGCTCAATGTCGTCATCGTTCGTTTGCTGCTCAATGACAGAGCGGTTGTCTTTTGATGGATCAAGAATCTCTCGAAGCCCAATCAAGCTTGCGGCGAGCATTGAAGCGGCACCCGACTGTCGATACTTGTGCGGAATATGCCCGCGATGAATTTCCACAGGTTCGGGTTTGGTGCCGTCATCCGGTTCGGCATCTTGGAACCCAAGGAGATTGGGCGCTTCAGCCACCGGCCACTGCGGGAATAATGGCAATGGTCTCACCATCGGGCACGGGGGTATTCACGCCGTCTAGGTAGCGAACGTCGTCGTCGGCCACAAACACGTTTACAAAGCGACGCAGGCCGCCGTCATCATCAAAGAGTCGCTCCTTGAATCCGGGGTGAGTATCTTCAAGAGACTGCAAGGCCTCGCTCACCGTTGCCCCTTCGACCTGCACCTCGGAGGAACCGCCCGTGAGCGTGCGAAGTGTGGTTGGGATCCGAATGCTGACCGTCATGGGAATTCTCCTGAGATCTGCTGCGTGTCTGCGTGTTGGGCGCAGCACAACCAGCTACTAACGTGAGTAATGAAGTACATGGTACCGAATCGGCCGCAATCGTGGGTTCGGGGTGCTGAAGCCCATGAAGGCGATGCACCCGCTACCTTGATAGGGCTGATGTCAGATCCCTGAGGCCACCTATGGCCATCTGCCTGCCGAGGAGGTGTGAGGACTTGCCTGAAGACCGCAAACCCCCTGCCCAAATTCGACAGTTCGGCCACCGGGAGTTTGACGTTCCAAGACTCTTGGAACACAAAGAATCAAGGCTGGTGTCTGTCTGCCTTCCAGCGCGCAACGAAGGCCTCACGGTTGGCCCCATTGTGTCTACTCTGCGAACAGAACTGCTCCTGACCGGAGTAGTGGACGAGATTCTGGTGATCGACGATCACTCCAGTGATAACACCGCGGCAGTTGCGCGCGAGGCAGGTGCACGTGTGGTTTCGGCGGCCGATATTCTGCCCGAGTACGGCGGCGGATTCGGCAAAGGCGAAGTGCTGTGGAAGTCGCTCTATGTTGCCGAGGGCGACGTGATTGTCTGGTGCGACGCAGATATTTCTCAGTTCGGTTCGCGATTCGTCTCTGGCATTCTTGGGCCGCTTCTGTGCGAATCTGACGTAGATCTTGCAAAGGGATTTTATCGCAGGCCGGAGCGGGACCGAGAAGGCGGAGGGCGAGTCACAGAACTGGTTGCCCGCCCGCTGCTATCACTGTTCTGCCCTGAGCTTGCCGAACTGCATCAGCCACTGTCGGGCGAATATGGAGGCAAGCGAGAGGTACTCGAACAGCTTCCGTTTGTTCAGGGCTACGGAGTTGAGGTGGGTCTGCTGATTGACCTAGCCAAACAATTCGGCTTGGGTGGTCTGGTTCAGGTTGATCTTGACGTGCGCCATCACAGAAACCGCAGCTTGGCTGAACTTGGACCGCAGGCCATGGCGATTGCGCAAACGATCATGCGGCATGTGGACTGGGATTTGGCTCCTGTGACATCGGAGTTGATTCGACCAGGTTTGCCACCGGTGACCGTGGATGTGAGCGAGCGTCCGCCCATGGTTGAGGTCAGTTCGTATCTTGGTCGGGCGTTGCAGCTTGCTGCCCTCCAGCCCTGAGCAGCCTAGGAGGCCAGCAGTCTGGCCGGTCAGCTGTGAGCGGACTCTACTGCTAGCGCCGCAGCCTCTTGAAGACATGCCAAGGTGTCGCCCATGGCCCGATCTCGGCCGAACTGTTCCACTAATGAGACCGTCGGGACCAATGTTTGAGCGGCATCAAATGCTTCTCCCACGACTGCGACGACTGGCACATTTAGACGGTTAGCAAGATCGGTCACGCCGCCCACAACCTTTCCTTCGAATGACTCTGCGTCCAAGAACCCTTCGCCCGTAATCACGAGATCTACTGACTCAATGAGTTCATCGAGGCCAAGGAAGTCTGCGACAAGATCGAAACCAGAAATCAGTGAGGCACCAAGACAGGCCAGGCCGCCGGCAAGACCACCCGCCGCCCCGCCGCCTACGAGGTCTGCCACCTGCACCCCATAGTCGTTCTCGTACACCTGCACTAAGCGTTCAAGTCGCCCCTGCAACAGCTTGACCTGAGCAGGAGAAGCACCCTTTTGCGGGGCAAAAACTTGGGCTGCCTGAACGAAGCGGATGTCAACATCGCAGGCCACATTCAGCTCAACTCCGCGCAGGCGATGCACTGGTTCGAGTGCTCTCAACGCACCAAGACCACCGTCAGTCGTTGCCGATCCTCCAAGGCCAACCACAATCTTTTTGGCTCCCGCATCAAGCGCTGCCGCAAGAAGTTCGCCAGTTCCATAGGTAGAGGCTGCAATTGGGTCATTCTGCTCGGCTCCACCTACGAGCCCAAGACCAGAGGCGCGGGCCATCTCAATGACTGCACTTCGCCCAGCGAGTCGCCATTCGGCCTGTACTGAATCGCCAAGCGGACCCGTCACTGTGGTTGTTCGGTTTGCTCCACCAAGAACCTCAAGCATTCCCTCACCGCCGTCAGCAAGCGGGCAGGCAATCGCCTCATGCCCACCGGCCTGCAGACCTGCACGCAGAGCAGCGGCTGCTTCTGCTGCGGAGGCAGTGCCTTTGAACTTATCTGGTGCCACGAGGACTCGCACCCCTACAAGCTTAGGGCTGCAGACACCGAACTCTTCCGGGGGACCTCTAGATTGAGCGGTGATGTCTGACCGAAGCGAACGCCCCGTAGTCATTGTGTCGAACCGGGGACCGGTGAGTTACCGAGTCGAAGATGGTGCACTTGTTGGTACACGCGGTGCAGGTGGTTTAGTTTCGGGGTTAGCGCCGTTACTCGAAAGTGGCAGGGCAAGTTGGATTGCGGCAGCGCTCAGCGAGGCAGACCGGGCCGCTGTTGCTGCGGGGACTGCTACCCCAGATGGACTAGCAGTTCGTCTGCTGAGTCTTGACCCTGTGGACCAAGGGCTGGCCTACGACGTGATCTCGAATCAGACGCTTTGGTTTATTCATCACGGACTGTTTGATCTGACGCGATCACCCTCGTATACGGCGCAGTGGTACGAAGCTTGGGACGCGTATCGTCGAATCAATCAGGAATTCGCACGCGCAGTCTGCGAATCTGCTCCCGAAGATGCAGCAGTGTTGATCCAGGATTATCACCTGACGCTGATGGCACCCATGCTGGCGGCCGAACGTCCGGACCTCTCTAGCGTCCACTTTCATCACACGCCCTTTGCCGGCCCAGACATGCTGCGGGTGTTGCCTGCAGTGGCGCGAGACGAAATGCTGAACTCGCTCAATGAGCACCACGCGTGCGGGTTTCATACCAGCGACTGGGCAGAGAATTTCAGGCAAGACCTGCTCCGCTGGCCAGCGGGTGGGAACGATCGACCACGGACTTCGCCGGCAAAGATTTTTGCCTCCTCGCTCTCAACTGATGCTGCAGACCTTCGCTCTACTGCAGAGTCTGAGCAATGTGAGGAGAACCTGCGAGCACTAGACGAAGCTCTCGGTGATTCGCAGTTGATCCTGCGAATCGACCGGATGGAATTATCGAAAAATATTCTTCGCGGATTCCAGGCCTATGACCTGTTACTACAACAGCGCAGCGACCTGCATGGGCGGGTGGTCTTTCTTGCCTGTTGTTACCCATCACGAGAAAACGTTTCCGAGTATGCGCTGTACAAAGAGGAAGTCATAGCTGAGGTTGAGCGAGTGAACGCTCGTTGGGGAACCGCTAGTTGGCAGCCCATCTTGTTGGAGACTGATGACGATTATGTGCGCTCCGTTGCTGCACTGCGCCGATACGACGTGTTGTTGGTGAACCCAATCCGTGATGGGCTCAACTTAGTTGCCAAAGAGGGTCCGCTCATTAACGAGCGTTCGGGCCAACTCGTGCTGTCTACCGAGGCTGGAGCTTGGGCTGAGCTTGGCTCGGCAGCGCTCGGGGTCAACCCATTTGACGTGGAGCAGACAGCACAGATGCTCGGAGTTGCCCTTGACCGAAGCCCCCAAGAGCGCGCCGCCAGCGCCGCTGAGCTAGCCAAACTAGTAGCCAAGCGCAGCCCGATGGACTGGCTACAAGACCAGCTAGCAGCGGCGGACTAACTACCGATTTTTGCTGGCTTCCAGAATCGCAGCTTGGATCTGGAACAGCAGGGCGACCATTGCCGAAGGTCCGTCAAGAATGAGATCAGCGCGACGAAGCAACTCGTCGTCGGACTCCTCGCTCTGGGCAAGAATCTTGAACACCTGCAACCCAGACGCTGAAAGGGTGTCGAGTGCGTCGAAGGCAGGTAGATCACCCACGTCATCGCCAAGAAAAATCACCGGGCCCGCAAGTTGTTGGGCAAGGCTCA
This sequence comes from Actinomycetes bacterium, assembly GCA_037141255.1. Lineage (GTDB taxonomy): Bacteria > Actinomycetota > Acidimicrobiia > Acidimicrobiales > Microtrichaceae > IMCC26207. Next base: position 6,102 of record JBAXCX010000039.1, read on the forward strand.
GTAGGACGGTTCCCTTATCGACATCAATCGGTGGGTGAAGCTCCACGCTCATGCGGGCCGTTCTCGCAACAAGTCCCGAGGTAGCAGCAAGCTCTTGGGCATATTGCTCAACTTGGTCAAAAAGCTGGGGTTGGCCGCGGTAATGCAGGGTGATGGACAGGCCCTTCAGTTCAACACGCATGCCAGCCGGACCGTTGGTTTTTGCTCTTGAGGCAAGTGCTCCGACTCGCTCGGGCCAAGCCACTGCCTCGGGGTGGTCACTGCGCACCCCATGGCGGATCTGCTGGAGTCCATAGAGTCCGACCAAGGTCAGGGAGTCAGGCAGACCTGGCTGGCCAGCAGCGGTATGGCCAGCAGCGGTCAGCTGGCCTGAGAGTCGATCAACCAGAAACTCAACGGGACGGCCAGAAATGACCGCTAGCTCTCCCAGACTGCTTGCTAGAGATTGCAGGACCTGCGCCGCACCCGGGAGCGGCACTGCAGCATCAGGATCGTCAACAATGAGCGAGAGAGTGCCGTCATAGTCGGTGGCCAGAAGAGTTGCAGCTGGAGACGCTGCAACGGCTGCTACGACTTGTTCGGCCGTAGCCCTATTCCCTTGGTTGGTCCGCATCGGTGACAGGACGGGGGCAGTCGGCAAAAACTGCCGGCTCAGCCCGTGGTTGTTGTGCTCTTGATGGTGCTGGTGGTTGTTGTGGTTTTGCCGCCTGCAGAGGGGATGGTGCTCGCCGCTGCACTTCCCGCAGTGGTGGTCACCGTTGAGTTCCCTGAAGAAGAACTGCCTGCAACAGTGGTGGTGCTTGCGCCCGCTGGGGTAATGATTCCCTCAACATCAGGGCCGAGCACAATGACCACATTGGTATCTGTGGGAACATCCGTTGCCACTTTGCCTAGGACGGTTCCGGTTGGGATCGGTTGGACTGCACCGATGCTGAGCAACTTAGCGATCGCCTTGGCGTCACCCTCGTAACCGGGTGCGTAGTACACGGTGGTGGTCTGCACTTGAGCCGCTGCCGTTTTAGCTGCGATGTTGGGGTATCCGGCTAATCCGAGAAAGTTTGCAGCAGTGGCTGCGTAGCCGCTCTTACCCGCACCGTTCAGTACAACTACTTTCAGCGTGGCTGGCGCAACCGAAGTTGAGGGAGTGGTCGTGGTGGGTACTGCCGGCTCGGTAGTGGTGGTGTTGTTGCTACCTTCACCGATCTTTACATCCTGGGAATCAGTCTGAAAGCCCACGCCTCCACCCTTCAAAAGAAGGATGAATCCGAGCGCGACGGCAACTCCAACCAAGATCAGTCCTCGTGAAGCGGGATTCGGGCCTTGGGGTGTTGGTCGCGATGGACGCGGACGCTGCGTCGTAGTCATCTCATAACCTTAGTCCTGCGGCCCGCGCGGTACGCGGTGATCCTCGTTTGAGGCGGTGATCTTCAGGTGAGGCTGGTCTTTAGGTGAGGCTGATCTTTAAGTGAGGCTGGTCTTTAAATGACAGGGTCAAAATCGATCAAAGCTGACTTCAGGCCAAAGACAAACGAGTTCGGCATCTCTACTACCGAATCTGGAACCACTCGGAGTTGATCGACTCGTTTGAGCAGTTCCTCGAACATGACCCGAATCTCTAGACGGGCCAGCGAGGCGCCCAAGCAGAAGTGAGTACCAAAGCCAAAGGCAATGTGATTGTTTGGGTTGCGGGTCACGTCGAGTTCTTCGGGGTGATCGAACTGAGCAGGATCACGGTTTGCAGATGAGTACATCAAGACCAGTTGCTCACCGGCTTTGATGGCCTGACCTGCAATCTCGGTGTCCTCAACTGCGACTCGACACATGTTGTGAATTGGGGTGACGAACCGAATGAATTCCTCTACAGCCACAGTCAAATCCGCGCCGCTCTTGAGCAGTGCCCATTGTTCTGGACGAGTTGCTAGCTCCAACAGAGCGCGAGCAATCACGGTTCTTGTGGTCTCTGCCCCACCGTCAAGTAGCAACAGCGAGTCAGAGATAACTTCCTCGACCCCAAACGGGCAACCGGGCACTTCGGCTGTGGTCCAAACCGTCATGACATCGTCGGCAGGGTTGAGTTTTTTGGCCTCGTAGAGTTCGGCCGCTGCCACTGCAAAGTCCATCACTGCAGCGATGTTGTCCTCTTGGTGATACCCGGGACCACCGCCAAGGGTGATGGTTCGCTCAGACCAATCCATCAGCTTGGGCCACATGTCTTCACTGAATCCCAGAAGCAGGCCAATCATCTCGGCTGGCAACGGGGCAGCAATCTCACTAATGATTTCGACTGAGCCACCATGGGCGAATGCTTGGTCCAACAGGCTCGTCACGACTTCGCGAACGTGGTCTTCCCAACTTGCAACTGCTCTGGGAGTAAATCGCCGAGCAACCAGACTTCGACGCATCTGATGGACGGGATCATCCAATCCGATGATGGCAGGATCGGCAGGAATATTGGGCCGATAGCCGCCCTTGTTCTGGTCGGAGTTAATGAAGAGAGCCTTTTGTTTCTCGATTTCGACGATGTCCGCATGTCGTGAAACGCCCCAGAGTTCGTTGGTGGAGTCCCAATACACCGGAGCCTGCTCACGCATCCACGCATAGGTGGAGTACGGGTCGTTGACGTAGAAATCGCCATCCAACAGATCTATTGATCGCTCCTCATTCATGTGAACAGGTTGGCACAAATGGCAGATTGGTATATGTAGAGAAGGCCGCACCTAGCTTCGATTCGCTCTACAGTCTGGTCAACGCACAACTGCTGTTCGGGCAGCGCAAAGGAGAAGGTCGAAGATGCATGTTTCAAGGAACAAGTGCGCACTCATCACACTCGCAACCGTTGCAGTGTTGACCGGAGTGAACGGCCTTGCCGGATGCAGTAAATCTGATGAAGGCTCGGCCACAACGAGCACGGCTACTGCCACTCCTTCCACTACTGCAAAAAGCGGCGAAACAACCACTACCACCGAGGCTGCTGTTGATGTAGGTGTGAACGTAAAGATCGTGTCTTCTGGAATGGGCGATGTACTCGCAGATGGCCAAGGCCACGTGTTTTACATCTACACACCGGACGGAACGGGAGCCGCTACCTGCGTAGATGCCTGTGCAGCAGCATGGCCACCTGTCCTCACCGAAGGCGGAGTAGTCGCCGATGCTGCAGTGTCAAAGCTCAAGCTGGGAAGCACTGGGCAGGGAGCCGCAGCGCAGCTCACCATCGAGGGCCAGCCTGTGTATTTCTTTGCCAGTGACACCGAGCCAGGTGCAACAGCCGGTCAGGCCGCTGGCGGCAAGTGGTTTGTACTCAACACCGATGGCGTTGCAGTTCAGTCCTAAATCAACACAGCAACACAGCAACACAGCAACACAGCAATATCCAACGATTAGATCGGAACACGCATGACACGTACTTCTATGGTCTGGCGATCTGCCGTAGTCCTCGCAGGAATCGCTGTCATCGCAGCGGGATGTTCGAGCGACAAGAAAGCGGAGAGCTCTGACTCGGGCGGCACCTTTACAGACGGTGCTCAACTCATCGCAGAAAATCTGACTAGTTATGACCCAGGCTTGGTGCAGACACTCGATGAGTCACAGGTCACGACCGCACTTTACGACGGGCTCACCGACTTTGATTGGTCGAACCCCGAGGCACCGGAGCTCAAAGGTCTCGCCGCCGACTCTTGGACGGCAAACGCCGATTCCAGTGAATTCACCTTCAAAATTAAAGATGGCCTGAAGTTCTCAAACGGAGACCCAGTACTGCCGTCCAGCTTTGCGTATGCCTGGGTGCGCAACGGGCAGTCCGAGTTTGCTTCTCCTTACGGATACCTCATCGATTACGTCAAGGGTGGGGCTGCACTTCAGGACGGAACCGCTACCAACCTAGATTCCGCGATCGTTGCTGATGACAGCGCTATGACCTTGAAGGTCACGCTTGAAGCACCTCAAGCAGACTTTCCGGCCATCGTGTCACACCCGTTCTTTGGACCACTCCCCGAGAAGGAAGTCTCGAAGCTGAAAGATCAGAATGATTGGGGGTCCGGAATCATGATTGGCAACGGGCCGTTCAAGATGGACGCCCCAGCAAATGACCAGCAGGTGGTGCTGGTGCGTAACGACTCCTGGGCCGGAAACGTCAGCGGAGACACGAAAGCAATTCTCGACAAACTCGTGTTCAAGATTTCACAGTCTCAGGACTCGGCCTATACCGACTTTGAGGCAGGAAACACGCAGTCAGCTTCTATCCCATCGGGGCAATTCACCGCCGCTACCGCAGCTTATAAGAACACCACAAAGCAGCCGCAGTTGGGCTCGTATCACTTCGACTTTGGCTTTACCGATCCGCAACTCGGCGGGGTTGACAACACGCTGCTGCGGCAAGCGATCTCTCTCGCTATTGACCGTGATGAAATCAACCAGAAGGTCTACGAGGGCTTTCGGACTATCTCGACTGGCATCACCCCCAACGGAATCCCAGGCTTTAAGGCTGGTTTGTGCAAGTTCTGCAAGTTTGATCCGACTGCAGCAAAGGCATTGCTTACCAAGTGGAAGGAGTCCGGAGGCCGACTCACAGGTCCGATCACCTTGGACTTCAACACTGGCGCCGGCAACGAGCCCGTGGTGGCAATCATTCAACAAAACCTGAAGGCGGTTGGCATCGACTCAACGCTCAATGGCATCTCGGAGAAGTACTTCGGCACCATGGCTGAAGGCGGCTGCCACTTCTGTCGTGCAGGTTGGTATGCCGATTACCCGACCTATGGAAACTTCATGTTTGACCTGTACAGCACTGCTTCGGTCGGCGGAAACAACATGGGCTCATTTAGCGATCCCGCCTTCGACGAACTGGTCAATACGGCTCAGTCAGAGCCGGACAGCGCCAAGCGGTCGCAGCTCTACCGAGATGCCGAGACTTACCTGCTGAACGACTCCACCGGTACTGTCCCGATCAACTGGTACAACGGAGATCAGGTCTACGCCGACAATGTGGTGGGCTACGCGCAACCACCTCTGGGCATCATCGCTTGGGAAAACGTCGGCATCGGACCATCCTGATCTCTCTGGACTCTGAGATTCATCCCCTTTGAACGCCTTCGTCATTCGACGCCTAGCCCAACTGCTGTTGGTGCTGTGGGGCGCGGTCACGCTGCTGTTCTTCTTGTTCTTCCTGCTACCCGATAACCCGGCCGAACTGATAGCTGGCGGAAAGGGAAAAACGCCTGATCCGCAGGTGGTGAAGAACATCGAGAAGAAGTACGGCCTGGATGAACCCATCGTGGTGCAATACGTCAAGTACCTCGGTCGCATCGTGACGCTGGATTTTGGAGAGTCCTATGCCGACGGGCAGCCAGTTACGCAGATTATCAAAGAGCGCGCTCCTGCAAGCCTGCGCCTAGCAATCTGGGCGATCTTGGTAGAAGCGTTCGTAGGTATTGGTGCAGGGGTGCTGTCGGCAGTGCGGAAGTACTCCGTTGCGGACACGCTCACCACCCTTCTAGCGGCCTTACTCAGCGCAATTCCTGTTTTCGTTTTGGGCTATCTCTTGCAGCAGGTGTTCGGTGTGCATGCTTTCAAAGCGGGCTGGCCGGAGTGGGCGCAACTTCCGGTTCAGGGGATCGGCCCAAACACGTGGGTGGCTTGGATTTTCCCGACAGTTGAGGAGTTTCCCTACTTGATTCTTCCAGTAGTGGTGCTGGCCTCGGTCTCGGCAATCATCGTGGCCCGACTCGCAAGAAGCTCCATGCTTGAGGTGGGAAAATCAGACTTCATTCGTACGGCCAGAGCAAAGGGTCTGAAGGAAGGACAGATCACGAGCCGCCACGTGCTGCGAAACGCAATGATCCCCGTTGTTACCTTTATCGGGATTGATTTTGGGGTACTCGTTGGCTCGGCCATTCTGACTGAGACCGTGTTCAACTGGCCAGGTCTGGGATCAAAGATCGCACAGGCCGCCAGCGCAAGGGACCTACCCGTGTTGCTCGGACTAACGGTGGTAGTGGTCGTCGTGTTCGGTCTCGTGAACCTATGCGTAGACATCAGCTACGCCTGGTTCGATCCGCGGGTTCGCTTTGATGAAGGGGGCGGACAATGAGCGATTCACAAAAACCTCACTCGCGTCCCTCAGAGATCCCCGGGTCTCGGTTTAGGTCAGAGGATGCCCCATCGGGGATGAGCGACGGACTGAACGAGGTGCTCTTTGTACGCTCGTTCCGTCAGGACTCTTGGCGAAGATTCAGCAAGAACAAGCTGGCGATTTTTGGTTTAGTCCTCGTGATCTTTCTGCTCCTTGTCGGTTTGATCGGGCCGTTCTTGGTTCAAGATCCGCTAGCCCAAGAGCGCCTGATCTTTAAAAGCACCCCCGATGCACAGCATTGGTTTGGTACCGACAACTTGGGACGAGACCTGTTTGCGCGAGTGATCTATGGAATCAGGCTCTCGTTGCTCATTGGCTGCGCGGTGGTATTTCTTGAAACGACGATCGGTATCGCGCTCGGTGCGCTAGCAGGTTGGAAAGGCCGCCATACCGACAGCATCATCATGCGGATCATCGACGTGTTCCTAGGAATCCCCTACCTGATTCTTGCCTTTGCCTTTATTGCAGCCATTGGTGAAGGAGTGGGTGCCGTGATCATCACTCTTGCATTTACCTCTTGGCTCACAACTGCACGAGTGGTGCGAGCCGGTTTCTTGCAGGCCAAGCAGTACGACTACGTCGAGGCCGCGCGTGCTGTTGGGGTACCTGCCCCTCGCATTATCTGGAGACACATCCTGCCGAATGTGATCCAGCCGATCATTGTCTTAGTGGCTGTTGGAATCGGGGCTGCCGTGCTGGCCGAGGCGGCGCTGTCCTTTCTTGGCGTGGGAGTTCAGGAACCAACTCCGTCGCTCGGACTCATGATTTCAACTGCACAGAACTTCTTCTCAACTGCGCCGCACCTGCTGATCTTCCCCGCGCTCGCGATTGTGCTGACGGTGCTCGGATTTCTGCTTGTTGGTGACGGCCTTCGCGACGCACTCGACGTGAAGGAGTAAGGGTGGCTACCAACACGAGCAGCGAGCGGCTGTTATCTGTGCAGGACCTGCACGTGCGATTTGAGACCGAGGATGGCGTGGTTCAAGCCGTCAACGGGTTGAGTTTTGACATTCATCGCGGCGAGGTTTTTGCCATTGTGGGCGAGTCCGGATCTGGAAAGTCCGTCACGGCCATGAGCATCCTCGGGCTGCTACCGAGTCCACCCGCTGTGGTGGAAGGTGGAGCGATTCTGTGGCGGGAAGATGATCTGCTGAGTGTGAATCAGCAACGCTTGCGCCAGATTCGAGGCGGTGAGATTGCGATGATCTTTCAGGATCCGCTGACTGCGCTCAATCCCGTTCATAGCATCGGTCGTCAGATCGGCGAAGTCATGCGTATTCATCGCGGTATGTCCAAGAAACAGGCGCGAGCGCATGCAATTGAGATGTTGGAACTAGTTGGGATCCCTCAGGCTGCAACACGAGTGGACATGCATCCGCATGAGTTCTCTGGCGGAATGCGGCAACGTGCCGTGATTGCCATGGCGATTGCCTGCAAGCCTGATCTTCTGATCGCTGACGAACCAACCACGGCCCTTGATGTCACCATCCAGGCACAGGTGCTCGATGTCTTGAATGACATACAAGAAGAGATTGACTCGGCGATTCTGCTCATCACCCATGACCTTGGGGTAGTTGCGGGGATGGCAGATGAGGTGCTCGTTATGTATGCAGGCTCAGAGGTAGAGCGAGGCAGCGTGGACGAGATTTTCTATGAATCCGCTCACCCCTACACAACGGGCCTGTTGGGTTCGTTGCCCAAGATGAATGACCCTGACAGCGAACTTCGTCCCATTGGGGGGCAGCCGCCGTCACTGATCAACCTGCCAACAGGTTGTGCCTTTCACCCCCGTTGCCCTGTTGCGCAGATTCCCTCGCCATGCAGCCAGATCGTTCCTGTCTCGCCGAAGCTCACCGCCAAGACAGAGGCACCCGAGAGTGAGCATCGCGCTGCATGCCATTTCGCCCAGGACCTTGTGGATCACGCTCGAGCGGCTGCCCTATGACCGAAGATTCTGATCTGGCGAAAACAAGCGCAGGAACGAGTCCTGAAAGAGTTGACAAGCCGATTCTGCAAGCTCATCAACTCGTGAAGGAGTTCCCCGTGCGTAGCGGCCTTCTGAGTAGAAAAGTGGGACGCGTCCACGCCGTGGCTGGAGTCGACCTTGAGGTCTTTGTCGGCGAAACCCTTGGCGTGGTTGGGGAATCCGGCTGTGGCAAATCAACTCTCGGGCGACTGTTACTCAACCTGATCCCCGTAACTTCGGGGACGGTGAGCTTTGAAGGAACAGAGATTCAGGGTTTGAACGATCGACAGATGCGCCCCCTGCGCAAGCAATTGCAGTTGGTGTTTCAAGATCCGTACGCGTCTCTCAATCCGAGGATGACAGTGGGCGAGGCGTTAGCTGAGCCGTTCCTGGTTCACGAAGGCCGAAGCACAAAGGACTGCGAATCACAGATCCAAGAACTACTAAAGACCGTTGGCCTTTCGCCCGAACACCGCAGTCGGTATCCGCACGAGTTCTCGGGAGGCCAGCGTCAGCGAATTGGCATTGCTCGCGCCCTAGCGTTGAACCCCAAAATGATTGTGTTAGACGAGCCAGTTTCAGCACTTGATGTCTCGATACAGGCAGGCATCGTGAACCTGCTTCGTCAGCTTCAGCGGGACCGAGACTTGTCGTATGTCTTTATTGCGCATGACCTGTCGGTAGTCCGGCATATCTCACATCGAATTGCCGTGATGTACTTGGGTCGAGTGGTCGAGACAGGACCGAGCGAACAGATCTATACCTCGCCCGCACATCCGTACACACAAGCACTGCTGTCTGCGATTCCCGAGCCGGACCCCATCCGGGAACGCACCCGTCAGCGGATCATTCTGACCGGAGATGTGCCAAGCCCAATTGACCCGCCCTCTGGATGCAGGTTTAGGACGCGTTGCTGGAAGGCAACTGATCTGTGTGCAAGTACCGAGCCAGAACTGCTCCCCTTCGATCCTGCAGGAGCGGTTGCCGGTGCAAGTACTAGCGCTGCTGAGCACACAGTGGCATGTCACTTTCCTGGCCTTTAGGCAGGCGCCTATTTACGCAGGCACGGCCCGGATAACAATGTTGTCTGCATAACTCCGGCGACTCTTACTGAATGATCCACCGCAGGTCACCAGTGTGAGGACAGGGTCTCCGTCTGTCCTAAACAACTCGGCGGCGGGCAGTTCGCCTTTTTCGACTTGGAAGCGTTCAGTCACGATAAAGCGATGCACTACGCCAGCATCATCAGTAACAAGCACCTCGGCACCGATAGGCAATGAGTTCAGCTTAATGAACACGCCAGGTTTTTTGTTGTAGTCAACATGCGCTGCAATGACTGCTGAGCCTTGGGGTTGGCCCGGGCGTTGACCATACTGATACCAGCCAGCCTCAGAGGCACCCGGAAGCACCATCGAGCCATCGTTTTCAAGGCCCACCGGCACGACAGGGGAGTCCACCCCGAGTTCTGGAATGGCGATCTGAACGGGCACCCCGACCTCGGCTACTGCTACTTGGGCAGGTGCAGCCGGCAGTGCGCTGAGATCTGCAGCCGAGTCGCCCGCGTCTTGGGCGGCGGCTAACGCCCGAGAAGTTGATGCAGAGATTACTGATTGGCCTTCTAGATCAACTCTTGGCTCGCCTGCTTCGCCCAGAAACCATGCAGGCCCAACCAAAAACAGAACTGCAAAGGACAACACCAGGAGCACTCGAGCCTGACGGACTTTCATGAGTACCTCCTGGAATGAGTTGGGGGAGGAGCAAGCGCCCCTCCCCCACTACAGGTCTTCTGATTCGAAGCGAATTCAGAAACGATTGGTTCGGTCAGTCGCTGCGTCGTGAGCGGGCGAGCACAACCGAGGATGTTCCAATGCCCAAGATGGCAATCCCCGCAACGAGTGCCAACAGGAGTCCTGTGGTTCCGGAGCTTGCAGCGATGCCTGAGTTGCCGGCGCTGACGCCATTTGGCGAAGCTGGCTTGGTGATGACCGCATCAATGACATGCACCACGCCATTTGAAGCGACGATGTCTGCAGTCACCACGGTTGCGCCACCGATAACCAACTTCTCGCCGACGAGTTCAACGCTCACTGGTCCGCCAAGTGTTTCAACGGTGCCACCAGCAGCCGCAATTGCAGCCTTTGAGTCAACAGCGCCAGACATCACGTGGAGTTTCAGGATCTTTGCAAGGTCGCCCTTCGGGTCTGCCAGCAAGGTGTCAAGCGTTCCGGCAGGCAGTGCTGCAAAGGCCGCGTTTGTTGGCGCAAACACCGTAAACGGACCTGGACCAGAGAGTGTCTCTGCAAGACCAGCAGCAGTAACTGCTGTGACGAGCGTTGACAGTTCAGGATTACCCTGAGCAATCTGCACGATATTTTGGGTGGCATCGCTTTGTGCGCCAGCAGTGCTGCTGAAGCCTCCGAGGACGACGGCCACTGCCGCAAGACTGACGAACAACGATTTACGCATGATTCTCCAATGATGATTGGGGATCGCAGTTGGCCCCCAGGGGTTGGACTTACAAGTATCTACGTGTGTGATTCGCCTTTTGTGGCGCTCACGGATGCAGATAGTTCTAGGAGTTTCGCAAATTCCTGCAGAAAATCAACCTCACCAAAGGTGAAAATCTGGTTTGAGTTGCTCGATATTGCTGTCGGGACTAAGGAAATGCCCGTACCGTTGGACAGAATCCCAACTAGGAGACTGCTCGTGAGTCCCAATCAATCTGCATCGAGTTCTGCGGAATCAGCTCGGATTTTGGTGGCTGATGACGATCGCGCAATTCGCGAGTCCCTTGAGCGTGTCCTTGGCCTTGAGCACTATCAGGTCACCACCGTGGCAGATGGAGCAGCGGCGCTTGAGTCTGCTCGCTCAGCACCAGTTGACTTGATTGTTCTTGACCTGATGATGCCCTCGGTAGATGGGCTGACAGTCTGCCGAGTACTCCGGAGCGAAAAAGACCGCACGCCGATTCTGATGCTGACTGCCCGAACAGAGACCTCGGATCGGGTTGCTGGGTTAGATGCTGGGGCCGATGATTATCTTGCGAAACCGTTTGATCCGGCCGAACTGATGGCCCGAGTGCGCGCGCTCCTTCGGCGGGCGCTACCACAAGATGCCGAGCCTGAGGGCATGGTTGGCAGCCGAGGGGGAAGCGGTACCAAGAGTTCAACCACCCTGATTGTTGAGGATTTACGGCTGGATGCCTCTGCCCGGCGGTGCTGGCGAGGTGAGACCGAGATTGAGCTCTCGAAGACCGAGTTTGACCTTCTCGAACTGCTGATGTTCAACACTGGCATCGTGCTGTCTCGCTCACATATTTACGAAGAGATCTGGGACTATGACTTTGGCCCAGACTCCAAGAACTTGGCGGTGTACATCAGTTACTTGCGACGCAAGGTGGACGACGGCCAAGAGGTCGCACTCATCCAGACTGTTCGCGGGGTCGGCTACACGCTGCGCCGACCATGAGCTTGCGAATCAAGATTGTTCTGGCTCTTGTTGCACTTTCGGCCACCGCCACGGTTGCCATCGGCGTGTTTAGTTACCGGACCACAGCCAAGGTGCTCGGCGAGCAGATCGATCAGTCGCTTTTGGCAACCAGTAACCGCCTCATACAACCCAGAGAGGATCGCCCACTCAACAACAACCGGCGCCCACCCCGGCCAGAGCCGCAGGTTTCAGCACAGGCTGGACGCGCGCTTGCAGAGATTGCTGGAAACACCGACCTAGCTGCCCAACTCGTCCGCACAGATGGGGAGGTGATTGCAACTCAAGGTTTGTCGGGAGGAGCAACGCTTCCGATTGACAATGCGGACCTTTCCATCGCAGCAGCGGGCACGGCCGAATCAGCGTTCCGAACGGTGCAACTCGATCAGGGCAACTACCGGATGCTCACTTCTAGCAACGGCCGCGGTCGGGGTGCGTTACAAGTGGCAAGGTCACTAGCAGAGAATGAAGCGTTGCTGGCAACACTGCGCACTCGCATTCTTCTGGCTGCATTGTTGGTCATGGGGATGGCCGCGGCCTTCGGCTGGATCATTGCTCGTCAGGTCACGCTGCGCTTAGTGCGACTGACCTCGGCTGCGGAACGAGTGACCGAGACGGGCAGTCTCGAGGTGCAGGTTCCAGTGAGTGGCTTGGATGAGACAGGCCGACTTGGGACGGCGTTCAACGAGATGCTCGCCGCGTTATCGCGATCAAAGGGCGACCAGCAGCGCTTGGTTCAAGATGCCGGCCACGAGCTGCGCACGCCACTAACGAGTCTGCGAACCAACGTGTTTACGTTGCGACGCTCAGAGGAACTCAGCGCCGATCAGCGCTCGCAACTGCTGACCGACCTTGAAGGTGAGACCGAGGAACTCACTCGCCTGATCAATGAGGTCGTTGAGCTCGCAACGGATCAGCGCAACGACGAACTCCTCGTTGATGTGACGCTCTCTGATCTTTTAGGCCGCGTGGCAGAGAAGGCCTCCCAACGCTCGGGTCGGCAAGTAATTGTGCAGGCTGATTCCACGCAGTTACTCGTCCAGCCTCGAGGACTTGAGCGAGCCGTTGGCAATCTGATCGAAAACGCCCTCAAGTTTGATCAGACTGAAGGGCCCATCTATGTGAACTGCGGAGCAGGCCGCATTGAGGTTTACGACTCGGGGCCAGGCTTTACTGATGCGGATCTACCCCACGTGTTTGACCGCTTCTACCGGTCCACTGAAGCTCGAAGTCAGCCAGGTTCGGGACTGGGTCTAGCAATTGTGGCCGATTATGTGCAACGCCAGGGTGGAACCGTTTTTGCTGAAAATCGCCTAGATGGCGGGGCTATCGTCGGATTTCAGCTTCGCTTAGATACCGTAGAACGCACTCATACCATTTCTTAACCTTTACCCAATACGGTTCTCAACTGCGGGTTCGATACTGATCCTCGTCAACCTGACACAGCGTCGAACTGACAGAACCAAGGAGCACAGAACATGAACAAGATGAAGAAGTCAATCGTGGCAGCAAGTGTGGCAGTGGGTCTCTTCGCAGGCGGCTCTGCAGGTGCGATCCTAAGCGGCAGCGGAATCTCTGGAGCACAAGAGACCACCACTACTGTGGCTGAACAACCAGCCCCGGATGCACCTGATGCACCCAATGCCGATCGTCCGGATCCTGCAGCTCGGATCGGTTCTGTATTGGCGCCTCTGGTCGAGGCTGGGACCATCAATCAGGCCCAAGCCGATGCGGTAACCCAAGCACTGATTGCCGCACACAAGGCAGAGGGCCCTCGTGGTGAGCAGGGCGGACCTGGCCGAGGCCACCGTGGACCAGGCGTTGAAGCGGCAGCAACAGCACTTGGCATGACCAAGGACGAACTGCGCACTGCTGTGCAGAGCGGTCAGACCTTGGCTCAGGTTGCTGCAGCGAAGGGCGTTGATGTGCAGGTTGTGATCGATGCAGTGAAGGCTGAGCTCTCAACGCACCTTGCCGAAGCAGTCAGCTCGGGCAAGATGACGCAGGCGCAAGCCGATCAGAAGCTTGCTCAGGCCACCGAGCGCATCACCGCCATGGTCAACAACGGTCGCCCACAGCGCGGCGGTCCACAGGGTGAGCAGGGTACTCAGGGCGAGCAGGGTCCTCAGGGCCCCGGCGGAAACTAACCCCACAGACCACAACACAACTCACGGGAAAGGCTCGACCAAGTGGTCGAGCCTTTCTCATTTTTGTTGAGATAATTCGCATTCAATTACGGGAATCATTACCATTATAGGTATGGGCCTTGCCTCCTCCTCCCCTTCGATCAGGAGATGCCAGATACCATTCGCGCTTCCCAGCCTTTTCTTTGCCGCCCTCCTCACTTCTTTCATTACTGCCGGGTGCAGTTCCGAATCCAACTCATCGAACAGCTCTGCTCCGCCTAAAGGAGAGTGCCCCACTGCACCCATTCAGGTGGTGGTCAGCGTTGATCAGTGGGGAGACATCGTCGAGCAACTCGCAGGCGACTGCGCCGAAGTTGCAACCATCATTCGCTCCGCTAAAGCTGACCCGCACGACTATGAGCCAACTTCCGGTGATGCTGCGAAGTTTTCGGATGCTGAACTCGTGGTGATCAACGGCATGAACTACGACTCTTGGGCCAGCAAAATTGTGGCCACGCTCAACCCAGTGCCCCCCGAAGTAAATGCCGGCAAAGTTGCCGGTTTGAGCGATGGCGAGAACCCTCATGTTTGGTACGGACCTGACTATGTGGTCGAGTTTGCCGCTGCAGTCACAGCCGAACTCTCAAAAATCTCTCCCGCTGCATCGGAGTACTTCGCCAATCAGGCATCCGCTTGGAATGCCAGTATGCGGCCCTACCGAGACCAAATTACGCGTATCAAAGCCGAGTTCAGCGGGCGCAACTACGCCGCCACCGAGTCAGTATTCGACTACATGGCAGTTGCCCTTGGGCTGAAAGATGTCACTCCGGCAGGGTTTTCTGCAGCGGCCGCAAACGGGACCGACCCATCCCCCGGAGACATCGCTGCCTTCGACAAGTTACTCAAGGCCGGGTCGGCCGATGTGCTCATCGATAACGTGCAGACTCTCGGGGCAATCCCGGCTCAGGTTCGCTCCACCGCAGAGCAGGCGGCGGTGCCTGTTGTGGACGTGACCGAGACAGTGGCCCCAGGCGCCACAAGCTTTGAACAATGGCAGCTCAATCAACTGAAGGCGCTCTCGGCCGCGCTGAGAAGCGGCCACTGAGCATGAACTCCCCAAGCGAAAACTCCGCAGGCGAAACCTCGGATCCCATCGCAGCTGTCTCTCTTTGTTCCGCCTCGGTTGCGCTCGGAGGACGAACGATCTGGTCGGATGGAACTTTTGATATTCCCCGCGGGCAGATTGTTGCCGTGATCGGGCCAAATGGTTCAGGAAAAACCACCATGCTGCAGGTGTTACTGGGTCTTATTCCGCCCTCTGC
>JBAXCX010000040.1:0-20961 GCA_037141255.1 Actinomycetes bacterium
GTAGCAGCATTACGTTGAGCAATGAGTTCCTGCCAGCGGTCACTCATCTGCTGGTTGATCCTGACTGCTCTCAACTTGGCTGCTCTCAACTCGGCTGCTCTCAAGATGCTGCTGCTCTGTCTGGGCCACGGCCGCAATCGATTCAGCAAGCGTCAACACAATGCGAGTGATCTCTTCGGCGGTGCTGGTCAGAATTGGCATCAGCACCATGACATCGCCGAGCGGTCTGATGAGCACGCCACGCGAGACCGATTCTGCAGTGATTTTTCGACCCCAGCGAACTGTTCCCTCTGGCGGGGCAAGTTCAACACCCACCATGAGGCCCTGTTGACGGATGCTTCGCACAACAGGCAAACCTGCGATGTGTTGATCAAGCAACTGCTCAAGTTGAGCGGCCCGTTCATTGACGTTGGTGAGTACATCGAGGGATGTAAAGAGTTCAAGGTGCGCTAAGGCAACTGCAGCGGCTAGCGGATTCCCGCTGTAGGAGTGGCCGTGATACAAGGTGCGTTCACCAAGGTCTTCGCCAAGAAATGCCTGATATACCCGTTCGTTGGCAACTGTGGCTGCGAGCGGAAGATAGCCACCTGTTATGCCTTTTCCAATGGCCATCAGATCTGGATGCAATCCGCATTGCTCGCTCGCAAACATTGTTCCCGTGCGACCAAAGCCAGTGGCAACCTCATCGCAGATCAGTAAGACATCGTGTTCAGCACAGGCCTGGCCAAGAGCTGCAAACTCTGCAGCAGGTCGCATCTGCATTCCCGCAGCGCCTTGCACGAGTGGCTCAATAATGACTGCTGCAAGCTCGTTGGCGTGTTCGGCAATGAGCGCGCATGCAACCGGGATGCAGTTTGGGTCTTCGAAGCCCGGGGCGCGGAGTACCCCAAAGCGGAGTGGGTCAAAAATCTCGGTTCCAAATCCGCCTGCCCCAACAGAAAGCGATCCCAGTGTGTCTCCGTGATACGCGCCCCCAAAAGCTAGGTAGCTCTGGCGACTGGTAATTCCCTGGTTCGTCCAAAACTGAAATGCAATCTTGAGAGCCTGCTCGACAGCTGCGGCACCATCTGATGCGAACAGAAAATGTGGCTGCTTGACGGGAACAACTTTTGCGAGCGCCTCGGCAAACTCGATGGTGGTTCGATTGCCGTTGCCTAAAAGAGTTGAGTGTGCAACAAGGTCAATCTGTGCACGAAGCGCCGCATCAAGCTCGGGGACTCGATGCCCAAGCGTGGTCACCCAGAGCGAACTGATCGCATCGAGATAGCGGCGACCATCTACATCAATGAGTTCTCGGCCCTCGGCGCGCTCCACGATGATGGGCGAGTTGCTCGCATATGTAGCCATCTGTGTAAACCCGTGCCACACCACTTCGGCATCGCGCGCTACCCAATTGTCCGTGACGCTTGGGATGTCTTGTGAGTTGTTGAACACCTCGTAAAGGTACTCCCGTAATGAGCAAACTTTAAGAAGAGGGAACCCACGTTCGGTTACCGCGCGGAAACTTGTGGTTACCGCGCGGAAACTTAGGTGATTCACGTAACCGCTAGCTCAGACTCTGGTCCCATGCACATGCGGACGCCCCCTTCCGCAAGAAACTCATGACTTATTAGGAGCATGCATATGTCGGTGTCGTCACTACCGCCACGGTTCGACTCTCCGAACTTTGGTTCGAATGAACCCAGTTCAACCCAGATTGACTTTCCAAATTTTGATGCGCCTGTTGGTTCAACTCGCAATCCAGTGGTCGGCTCGCTGGCGCATGATCTTGCTCAAGGAACAGCTACGGCAGCATTGAGTTTTGCTGGGCAAGGTTGGCGATGGTGGGACGACCTTGACGCACTTCTGTTACGACGGAGTTGGATCCGGCCTCGAGCACTTGCATGGGCAGAACTGATTGCCGAGTATGCAGCCGAGCCAGCCATACGCGACCTTGGTGGTGCGAGCAGTAGCTTTGCTCCGCTGCAATGGATACAAGCTGGAGCCTCGCGGCCAAGCGCTGGTGAACTTGCTGCGCTGCCACTGTCACTCCCCGGAGTGTTGCTCACGCAGTTGCTCTGCTACCGCGAGGCTTGGGAGGATGGTCTTTCGCAAGCTGTGCAAGCCGGTTCGGTGCTGGCAGCTACTGGTCATTCGGGTGGACTACTTGCAGCAGCGGCAGTGGCGGCTCAGCCCGATGGATTGGAGCAACAAGATTTACTTCAGCCATTTTTGCAGATGGCAGTACTGCTTGGGCAACTGTCGGGAACCTGCGAGCAGGCAGTATCGGCTGGGGCGCTTGGGGCTGCGCTCCACGCAAGTCCAGAAGCTGAAACTCCGATGGTGGCGGTGAGCGGAATTCGAGTTGATCGCCTACAGGCCCTATTGGACGACTTGAACTCTTCCAGAACAGGCTCGCTTGGGCCCGCAAACGAGGTACGTATCGGACTCCATCATGGAGCCTTCCGCGCCGTTATCTCTGGGTCTCCGAAAGCTCTGCGAGTTGCGCATCAGCACCTGTTGGCGCAACTTGCCCTGACCCCAACTGCAGCCAAGTTTAGCTGGGAGCCACTTGCTGTGAGCTCACCGTGTCATCACCCCATGCTGGAATCGGTGCGCGCTGAAGTGGTGAGCCAAGCACGCCAGCTCGGCATTGTGCTTCCTGCGCCGAGCGGCGTTGTTGCTCTGGTGACCCCTGATGGTCCGCGTGTGCTTGGCCAGAGTCAGGCGCCGGTTGCTACAGGTCCCACCCCTGATCTGCTTGGTGAGCTGACAGCAGCGATGTTGACCCGCCCGGGTTATTGGGACCGAACCGCAGTGCGACTGTCAGAGGGCTCACTTGGATTTGCAGCGGCCGACTGGATTCTTGATCTTGGTCCCTCGGATGGCATTGCGAAACTCTCGGCACAAGCCTGCCGTGGAACCTCGACACGAGTTGTCGCGTTAGCTACTGAAAAGGGGCGAAGGGAACTTGTGACCGTTGGGGCTGCGTCTGAGGGTACGCCCAAGCTTTACTCTGCTTATGCACCTCGAGTTGTGACCCTGCCAGATGGCTCACGTCGACTTGAAAACTTCTTTACGAAGGCATCGGGACGATCACCGATGGTTCTTCCCGGCATGACCCCAACCACGGTTGATGCTGGCATTGTGGCTGCAGCAGCAAACCAAGGATTTTGCGCTGAGCTTGCGGGTGGAGGCCAGGTAACTGAAGCAGTATTTGCCGAGCGAATTCGCGAGCTAGTTGAGCTCTTAGTGCCGGGGCAGGAAGTTGTGTTCAATGCGCTGCATCTTGACCCGTACTTGTGGGGCTTACATCTGGGCCGAACGCGACTCGTTCAGGCTGCGCGCCGCGCCGGGGCTCCGATTTGCGGTGTCACCATCTCTGCAGGTATTCCCGCTACTGAAGATGCAGTGGCACTCCTAGATGAACTCGCCGAACTTGGCATTTGGTTGAATGCCTTCAAGCCCGGCACGTTGAAGCAGATCCGTCAGGTAGTCGCCATTGCCGCTGCAGCCCCTCACCACAACGTATTTGTTCATGTCGAGGGAGGGACTGCGGGTGGTCATCACTCTTGGGAATCACTTGAAGATCTGCTACTTGCTAGCTATCACTTGTTGCGCGATCAGCCCAACATTGTTGTTTGTGTGGGTGGCGGGATTGGCACTCCCGAGTCTGCCACCGAGTTTCTTACCGGCACATGGTCGTTGCCGCATGTGGGTGTACCCATGCCAGTGGACGCCGTGTTACTCGGGACCGTCACCATGGCAGCGCAAGAAGCTACTGCCACAGCGGGGGTGAAGGAGGCTCTGCGGCGTGCACAAGGAACGAACTCTTCAGGTGGAACGCATGGTTTTGTGCTGCCTGAGCAGGTAGCCGGGTCAGTCACCTCGGGTCGTTCAGGTCTTGATGCTGATATCCATTTTCTGCATAACTCTGCCTCTCGCTGCGCTGCGTTGCTTGACGAAGTAGCCGGAGATGCAAAGGCAGTTGCTGGAAGAAAGTTAGAGATTATTGCGGCATTAGAACTGACCGCGAAGCCCTATTTTGGTGATCCCTCAGAGATGACCTACGAGCAGTTCCTGGTTCGCTTTGTGCAGCTCACTGCTCGTGGGCGCCAGGGCCGGTATGAGGACGGCCGCTGGCTAGACCCTTCACATCGCGAACGCTTTGTTGCTTTGCTTCAACGCGCAGAGGCTCGTTTAGATCCCCGTGAGTCGGGGCGGATTCCGACCCGATTTTCAGACTCAAGCTCGGTGGATGATCCCTCTGTCGCGATTGCTAGATTGCTATCCGATTACCCGCTCTTGGGGCAGACGCAGTTACACCCAGCGGATCCTGGCTATTTCTTGTTTATTTGCAAGCAGCCCGGCAAGCCGGTGCCGTTTGTGCCGGTGATAGATGCAGATGTTCGCCGTTGGTATCAATCCGACTCGCTCTGGCAGGCACAACACCCCGACTTTGATGCCGATTCGGTTCTCGTGATTCCCGGGCCAGCCGCAGTAGGCGGAATCGCTGTCATTGATGAGCCCATCGCAGAAATTCTTGGTGGGTTTGAAGCGCATGTGATTGATCATTTGACTGCACTGGGCCAACTTGCTGAACCCGTTGACCGCTTGCTCCGCCGGGGTAGTACCGCAGAGCTGACAGGCCCTGCAGCGGCACTACTTGAAGCCAAAACGGTGCTGATGGATGGCCGAATCCTGCCCAACCCAGTACACGCCTTCGGTACGGTCGAGGACTGGAGTTTTTCAACCGAGGCCGACGGTCGGATCATTCAAGCAACTTGCGTGCTGAGTAGCTTGGAACATGTTGTCTTGCATGTTGGAGAGCGCAAGTCTGCAGATGCTCAGACCGTTACGCTGACGCTGTCTTTCCCAGCACTTGCTGGCTATGGCGAGCGGGTCCCCGACCACATGTCGGTGCACTTACCTAGCGCAGAACTTCCGCAGCAGCCAATGGCTGACGCTCAGGACTCAGTTGAACTCCGGTTCGAGCATCGGAGCCATAACGGTGTGGATGTGTTGCAGTTGGATTCAGCGGCACGGGTAGAAGCACTCGATGAGTTGCTGCGCAAAGTTCTGATTCGGACCGACATCCCCGTGGTGGCACTCGGTTCAGAGATAACTCTCGAGGTGTCCTCAGACCTGCGTCGTCGCGCCGCATATGCACGACTTGTGCAGGCCGAAACGGCAGGAGAACTGCCTGATGCATGGCTTGCAGTGGTGTGGCCTGCAGTTTTTGCAACGCTCGGGGCACCCGAAATTGTTGGGAGTTTGCTAGATCTCGTGCATCTTGAACATCAGGTCAGCATTCTTGGAGACCTGTCCGAAATTCGCGCGCTTGATGGTGATCTCACGGTTCGCGCACGGGTCTGTGAGATTTCTGATCATGAGCTAGGTACTCGGGTGGATACGGTTGCCGAGGTTCGACGTGGTGCCGTAGCGGGCTCGCCCGCTGGCAGTGATGAGCCCGTGCTCTTGCGAATTTCCGGTGGATTCTTGTTGCGCGGTGTTCGTGAGCTGGCTCATCTGAATGCCTCGTTCGCTGCCAAAGTTGAATCAGGCTCGCTGACGTCTCCTGAGATTCACGACACGCCGCGCCGAACACTTGGCAGTTTAGAAATCTGCGCGCCGATCAGCATGGAAAGTTTTGCTGCTCTCTCGGGAGATCACAATCCGTTACATCGTTCGCGAGCAATTGCGCTTCTTGCTGGCCTTGATGGGCCAATTGTTCACGGCGCCTGGACCTCGGCAATTGCTCAACGTGCAGCGATCGAGTTTGGCTGCAACGGAGACAGCGAGCGACTGGTTCAGTTCCACGCAAAGTTCATTGCCCCCGTGATGCCCGGAGAAGCAGTCAAAGCCACGCTGACAAGAACTGCACTGCGCGCAGGGCGCACGATCGTTGAGATCAACGTGGTTGTACAGAGAGAAGGCGGCCACGTGCCGGCGCTGATTGCGACTGCAGAATTGTTGCCGCCGCCCACTGCGTATGTCTTCCCTGGTCAGGGCATTCAACAGCCTGGTATGGGAATGGATGGCTATGAGCGTTCAGCGGCAGCGCGACACGTGTGGGACCGCGCCGACCTCTTTACGCGCGAACAGCTTGGGTTCTCAATTCTCGCAATTGTGCGAGAGAACCCCAGCATTATTAGCGCCGACGGCGAGTTACATCGTCATCCGCAAGGCGTGCTGAACCTGACGCAGTTCACCCAGGTTGCCTTGGCTGCACTCGCTGCAGCGCAGGTGGCTGAACTGCGCGAACGGGGAGTGTTTGACGAACGGGCAGTCGTTGCTGGTCACTCCGTTGGGGAGTACAACGCTCTTGCCGCTCTGGGCCAGGTCCTGAGCCTCGAGAGCGTGGTGGAGTTGGTATTTCGGCGTGGCCAGGCCATGCATCAGTTAGTGCCGCGAGATGCCGATGGCAACTCGCAGTTCCGCCTTGGAGTGATTCGCCCACATTTGTTAGCGATGAACCATCAACAGATTGAGGCGCTCGTCGTTCGGGTGCGCGAACAGGTCAACTCGACACTTGAAATCGTCAACTTCAACATGCGTGACAAGCAGTACGCGGTGACAGGAACCGGGACTGCGCTAGATGCGCTCGATCAAGAACTGCTCGCCGTTGCGCCCTCAGGGTCTCGGCCAGCGTTCGTGTACGTCCCGGGCATTGACGTGCCGTTCCACTCAAGTGCTTTGGTAGATGGAGTCGGTGAGTTCCGCAAACACCTAGCTCGCTGCTTACCTGAACGAATTGACCCGGCAGCGCTTGTGGGACGCTATGTGCCCAACTTGGTTCCCGAGGTGTTCAGTCTTGAGCGTCGGTATGTGAAACAGGTGAGCGATTACGTCGACTCGGCAGTACTGAAGAAGATTTTGACTGAGTGGCACGTGTGGAGCGCTGACTCTGGGTTGCTCTGTCGCGAGTTGTTGATAGAACTTTTGGCCTGGCAGTTCGCCTCTCCGGTGAGATGGATCGAAACTCAAGACCTGCTCTTCACCGAGCAATCTGCGGGAGGTCTCGGTTGCGAGCGTGTTATCGAAGTCGGACTTGGGGTTGCTCCGACGTTAACAAATCTGGCAAAAGGAACTCTTGCCCTAGATGACAGAACGTTTGGCCGAGTCAGCGTTCAAAACATCGAGACTGATTCCATAAAGGTGTTCGCCACCGATGAAGAAACTGAAGCTGATTCTGAGTCGGAACTCCTTGACTCTAAGTCGACAGAACTTCCTGCACCCGAGACAGTGCCTGTTGTGACCGTGCCTGTTGTGGCAGGGCCTGTTGTGGATTCTGCGGTGGATGCAGCCGAGGCGATGCGCCATTTGATCGCCCACCTGTGCAAAATCCGAATTGATCAGCTCTCGGCTACAGAATCAATTGATGACCTCGTCGATGGGGTCTCTTCGCGCCGAAATCAGATACTGATGGACCTTGGAGCAGAGTTCACGATCTCTGGAGTGGATGGTGCTCGGGAGTTGCCCTTGGCTCAACTCGCTTCTGAGTTGGCGACGCGATCAAAACGCTACTCATTTCCCGGAGCAGTATTACGTGAGGTTCGTGAGTCGGCGCTCGCACCCGTGCTGGGACCCCGCCGTATAAAGACCCGCGATGTGACTGCCCGAGTAACTGATTTTTGGGCTTTGGGCACTGGCTGGGCTGAGCGAGTCCTCATGATCTTGGCAGCTGACTCTCGAGAGGGTGACTCAGGCCGTGGCGGAGCCTTGGGTCGGCTGCACCCCATGCCTACCTCGGGTGCGAACCTCATTGATGCAGCGGTTCAGCTAGCCGCCGATGATGCAGGGCTCGTGCTGAGTCCTCCTGGAGTAACTGCCGCCGCAGGCGAAGCAGTAGATGCAGCAGCAGTAACGGCACTCGAACAGCGCATTGCCGGTCCGGATGGTTTGCTTGCAGATGCCGCCCGCGAGATGTTGCGGCGAGTTTCTGGGCCCGAGGAGTCGGTCGGGGAAGATGACACTTCGGTTGTGGATCGCTTGACGCTGCTTGAAACCGAGCACGGTGAGCGTCGAGCAGCGGCAGTTGCTCCTGCTTTTGATGCGCGGCGACATGTGGTGTTTCGGTCATGGTGGGGCATGGCGCGTCATGACATTGTTGCTTTGCACCATGCCGGGTTACGGGCTGAACAAGATGCTGAGCTGCATAGCGAGCTTGATGCTGAGGCCGGTCGGTTGGCGCGCTATCAGGTTGACCCCGGTGTGCAAGCCTCGGCTCGGTGGTTTGCCACTCGAGCGGCAGCGCGAGGCGATGTGATCGCTGAAGCACGCTTTCTAAAGATTCTCGGCGGAGAACCTTGGGTTGTTCCGGTACCTGCTCAACGACCTGTCCTCGCAACAGACCTCTCTGCTGAGCAGTTTGTTGGCGGAGCGGAAGAGACTGCTGCTGATGAAAGTCGAATTGATGAGTTCATCGCCGAGCAGCGGATTCTGCCGAGCATGTGGGCTGAGACCTTTGCCGACCAACTTGACCTGCTACGCGGTGTGAGCAGAACTTCGGCAGCGA
Organism: Actinomycetes bacterium; assembly: GCA_037141255.1. Classification (GTDB taxonomy): domain Bacteria; phylum Actinomycetota; class Acidimicrobiia; order Acidimicrobiales; family Microtrichaceae; genus IMCC26207. Next base: position 8,498 of record JBAXCX010000040.1, read on the forward strand.
ATGCATTCTCCACCGAAACTGCTTTGATTACAGGAGCATCTCCAGGATCGATTGCGGTTGAAGTTGTGAGCCGCTTATTGGCTGGCGGAGCCAAGGTGATTTGTACCACCACTCATGCAACTCCAGAGCGCCTGGGGTTCTATCGAGAGTTGTATAACACCTGTGCAGCCCCCGGGGCAGAACTTCATGTGATACCTGCGAACATGGCCTCCTTTGCAGATATTGACGAACTAGTCGACTGGTTGCTCGCGCCCGTTATCGATCGCTCTGGCGGATTTGCTCGAACAGTGAAGGATCCGCTTCACCCCACGATGGTGCTTCCCTTTGCTGCTGGACCCGTCCTTGGTGATCTGCCTGATGCGGGTCCCGCTTCTGAGGTATCAATGAGGGTGCTTCTGTGGGGAGTAGAGCGCCTAGTGGGAAGACTCACTGAAGCAACTCAACGAAGCGGAACTGGTCAACGGCGAATCAAGTTGGTTCTTCCGTTCTCGCCAAATCATGGCGACTTTGGCGGGGACGGTGCCTACGGCGAGGCGAAAGCAGCGCTCGAGGTTTTGAGTGAGAAGTGGATTTCTGAACAGGCTCGTTGGGGTCATCAGATCGACCTTGTTACCGTAAAGATTGGCTGGGTTCGGGGCACTGGACTCATGGAGAACAATGGTGGTCTTGGCGCTCTTATCGAAAGAGATCTAGGTGTTCGGACCTTCTCCTCAGCCGAGATGGGTTGGATGATTGCTGCGTTGTGCTCGCCGGAAGTTACTGCAGTTGCACAGCAAAATCGGCAGGCGGAACCAGTTGAAATCACTGCAGACTTCACCGGCGGATTAGCAGATATCGGGGGTCTGCGTGCAGCCCTCGCACCGCTCGTTGCAGAGCTTGAGTCTCAAGTTGCTCACCTCGTGAGAACCCCTTCGATTCAAGATGCCGATGAATCAATTCCGGCACTGCTTTCAGCAGTTGGATTGAGTGACAGCCAAGCCAGTGGCTCAGTGGGATCGGTACCGCGAGAATTGCTCAGGCCGACCTGCTCGCTGCATGACATGGTGGTGGTTCTGGGAGCAGGCGAGGTGGGTCCTTGGGGGTCGAGCGTGACCAGGTTTGACCTAGAAGTTGAGGCTGACCTTGCCGATGGATCAATCGCCGAGTTGGCGTGGACCTGCGGTTTGATCCGCTGGGAGAGTGACCTTGATGGCGGTTCTTGGGTTGATGCAGCAACCGATGAGGCCGTTGCAGAGTCTGTCCTAGCCGAGCAGTACCGCGAGCAGGTTCTGGCCTTGTGTGGAATCCGAACCTATGAGGTGGATGGCCCACTCAACCCGGACGGAGTGCCGTTGCTCGTAGAGGTCTTCTTGGAACGAGACGTCGTGATCACCGCTGCCGATGAAACCGATGCGCGTGCCTTTGCGGCTGCAGATCCGGAGAACACCTCGGTGCTGCTCACTGCAGAAGGTGACTGGCAAGTTGTTCGCAGAGCCGGAAGCGCGATTCGTGTGCCGCGTCGAGCCAAGCTGAGCAGGCGGGTTGGTGCACAGATTCCCTCCGGGTTTGATCCGATGCGATGGGGGATTCCAGCCGAGATGGCGGCTTCAGTTGACCGCTTATCGCTCTGGAATCTGGTCGCCACCGTTGAAGCATTTCTTGATGCGGGAATTGAACCCGAGGAACTGATGGCTCGCGTCCATCCTGCTCGCGTCGGCAATACCCAGGGATCAGGAATGGGTGGGATGTCTTCAGTGCAAACTTTGTACCGAGATTCAGTCCTTGGAGGGGACCACGCGAACGACATTTTGCAAGAAGGGCTGTCCAATGTTGTAGCCGCCTATGTCATGCAGAGTTATGTGGGCGGATACGGACCGATGGTGCATCCAGTGGCTGCGTGCGCAACTGCGGCAGTCTCGGTCGAAGATGCCGTAGACAAAATCCGCGCGGGCAAAGCAGATGTGATTGTGGCCGGTGGCTGGGATGACCTACAGCTTGAGGGGGTGCTTGGATTCTCAACGATGTCGGCCACTGCTGCTAGTGACCATATGGAGGCTGCGGGGTTTGAACCGCGGCAATACTCGAGAGCGAATGATGTGCGCCGGGCAGGGTTTGTAGAGGCTCAGGGTGGCGGAACCGTGCTGCTAGCGCGGGGTTCGGTTGCAGCAGATCTTGGTCTTCCGGTTCGCGCCGTGGTGGTGTACGCAAGCAGCTTTGCCGATGGTATTCACACATCCATTCCAGCGCCTGGCCTCGGTGCGTTGTCTTGCGTGCTCGGTGCTGAGAACTCGCCGTTGGCTCAAGCCCTCACCAAGCATGGGCTCACCGCAGATGATCTCGCCGTGGTATCCAAACATGACACCTCTACCGGAGCGAATGACCCCAATGAGAGCGAGTTGCATCAGCGGATCGCAACCGCCCTCGGCCGCACACCGGGAAATCCGCTACTCGTTGTATCTCAAAAGACGGTGACGGGTCATGCCAAGGGTGGCTCGGCTGCATGGCAGATGATTGGTCTGATGCAGGTGCTTGAGTCGGGAGAAATCCCCGGTAATCGAAATTTGGAGTGCCTTGATGAATCACATCGTGATCATCAGTTTTTGGCCTACGGGCATCGGTCAATCTTGGCAGGCGAACCGCTCAAAGCCGGCCTTCTGAGCAGCCTTGGGTTTGGGCACGTGTCGGCCGTGTTGTGCCTTGGTAGCGCTGAAGTTTTCACTGCTGCTTTGATCGCCGAGTCCGGTGAGCAGGTCGCGGCTAGCTATCAGAGTCTTGCCGCATCTCGTCAACGAGTTGGAAAGCAACGACGACTCGAAAACCGCTACGGGGTTCGTCCCGGATATTCCAAACGAGTGGAGAGGCGTCTTCGGGGGGCAGAGAACTCTGCGCAGCAGCGCTTGGAAGAGGTCATGCTCTTGACTGATCCAAGTGTGCGCCTAGGCGCCGACGGGCTGTACGCGGCAAACCTAGATTTGGGTTCAGAATGAGCGTGATTGGCATGGGAATCGACCTTGTCGATGTTCCAACATTCTCTGAGCAACTTGACGTGGCGGGGTCCACATTCCTGCAGCAGGCCTTTACAGCGGGCGAGCGGGCCGAGGTGGGTTCCACTGAACCCTCACGTTCGCGGCGCCTAGCGGCGAGGTACGCCGCGAAAGAAGCCTTTATTAAGGCTTGGTCGGCGAGCAGGTTCGACGCGGAACCGAGCCTTACTTCTTGGCAACTCTGTGAAATTGAAGTGGTCAACGATGCTTATGGTCGACCTGCGTTGCGGCTCTCTGGAGAGGTTGAGCGCGCTGTATGTGCTCAGCTGGGGGATCGATGGGTTGCGCATGTTTCCCTCACTCATGATGGACCGAGTGCAGCAGCGGTTGTGGTACTCGAACTCCTGCCAGCGAAGAAAAACACATGAGCTTCACACGGGTAGCCGTTCTGAATCGTGGTGACGCTGCTTTGCGTTTTTTGCGAACGGCCCGCGAACTTGCCGAGGGTGAAGGCCCGGTACTGCAAGTGGTTGCAGTCTTCACCGATCCTGATGCCAATGCGCCTTTTGTGCGTCTTGCAGATGATGCAATCTCGTTGGGTGCTGCCCTGCAGAGCACTGCTGCCGGAAGCCTTGCGCCTGCATACTGCATGCATGATCTTGTGATCGACAAGTTGCTCGATGCCAAAATCGAGGCGGTCTGGCCGGGCTGGGGCTTTGTCTCTGAGGATGATCTGTTTGTAGATCGGCTGACCGAGGCGGGGATTGCATTTATTGGTCCTCCGGCCGCAGCCATGCGCCGCCTTGGCGAGAAGGTGCAAGCGAAACATCTCGCCGCGCAATGCGGCGTGCCGTTGGCGCCGTGGGTGGCTCTTGATCTGAGTGCTGATCCAAAGAGTTGGGTTGAAGCGGTGCAGGTTGTTGGATTGCCCGTCATGATCAAAGCTGCCAATGGAGGCGGTGGGCGCGGGATCCGGCGGGTGGATTCTCTTGAGCAGGTCATGACGGCCGTGCAGTCTGTGCGCGCCGAGGCCGAAGCGGCCTTTGGCCCTGGCGCAGTTTTTGCCGAGCAGTGCATTCAGTCAGCTCGCCACGTTGAGGTGCAATTCCTTGTTGGCGCTGATGGCACCGCAGATACGTTTGGCATCCGAGATTGCTCGATCCAACGTCGACATCAAAAGCTCATAGAAGAAACCCCTTCGCCAGTTCTGTCGGCTGTAGAGGAGGATCGCTTAACTGCTTCCACTGCTCGCCTCGCAGAGGCCGCAGGCTATCGAGGCGTCGGCACGGCAGAGTTTCTCTTTGACCCGGTCAGCAGGCTCACGACTTTTTGTGAGGTCAACGCCCGGCTCCAGGTAGAGCACACGGTCACCGAGATGGTGTGGGGAGTTGACTTGGTTCGCGCTCAAATCCAAATTGCGCTCGGGTCGGCCCATGAACGCTCAGCAGGGCCTCAGGGATGGGCTATCGAAGCGCGTGTTGTTGCCGAGGACGCCGAGCGCGGTTTTGCTCCAGCACCTGGCCGAGTGCTCGTGCATCGACCAGCGGCAGGACCAAATGTGCGCGTTGATGCTGGAATTCGTGCTGGCTCAGATATTCCTGTTGAGTTCGATTCCATGATTGCCAAAGTTTTGGCTTGGGGCCCGACCCGAGATCGAGCCTTTGCAACGTTGACTCGAGCGGTACGCGAGTATGAGGTGTTGATTGAGGACGGGGCAACCAACCGTGGCGTTCTCTTGGATCTGCTCGGTAGACCCGAGGTAAGAAATGCCACGGCTACTACTACGTGGTTGGAGTCAGTTGATGACCTTGGCGTTGAGGGTCGCCAAGCGGGAACGGTGGTGGCGTTAGCCGTTGCTGCCATCGAGTTAGCTCGACAGGATCGCAGTTTGCGAATTGCGCAGTTCTTTATCAATGCGCGTTCCGGTGTGCCGGCAGCTGATGGCATGGCAACGAGACCAGTCGAAGTTGAACTCAGTCTGCGTGACGCTTCGGTTGTACTCGCTGTTTGTCATATGGGGGGAACTCGTTGGCTGGTCGGCCCACGAGGACAGCAGATCCAGATTCTGTTGGAGCAGCTAGATGCAACTGCAGCAGTGGTGCATCTTGGTGGGCAGACACTGCGGGTTCTCGTCCACCGCGGTAGCAGCGGCGTGAATGTTGATGTTGATGGCACGCTGCATCGGGTGCAAGAGACAGAAATGGGAATGGTGCGCGCCGCCGGACCCGCGTTAGTGGTCGAGATTTCGGTGCAGGTTGGAGATCACGTCACAGCCGGCCAGCGCATCGGCACCTTGGAGTCCATGAAAACCGAGGCTCCGCTCCTAGCGGAAGTAGCGGGCGAGGTTGAGCGGATTTTGGTACCAGCGGGGGCTCAAGTGATTGCGGGTGAGTCAATCTTGGTGCTGCGGCCGACCCTGAGGGACTTGGGATCCGATGGGAGCGCGCTTGGCTTGCCGAACACGACTGACAGTGCGGTCTCAACCGCTCCTTGGCCGGCGAATGATCAGTCAGAAGTTGAACGAGTTGAGGCTGTCATTGACGCCGTCCTCCTTGGTTTTGAGGCTGACGCAAAAGAGGTTGCAGATGTCATAGCCGAGTTAGACGCACTTGCCCGTCAGACTGACCCCGAAGAAGCGCTGATGGACTGTTCCGGGCTGGTGAGCAGGCTCACAACTTTTGCGCGCATTGAGGCGCTCTTTGAACGCAACCTGCTTTTGCTTGACGATCATTCTGCGGCGATTAGTGCAGAAGTCGCTTTTCATGATTTGTGCTCAAGGTTTCAGGATCACCGAGGTGAGATCCTGGTTGAGCTTGTTCCACTCCTTGCAGAGGCCCTTGCTTGTTACGGGTTGAGTTTGGATTCTTCGCAAGAGGAACTCGCCGGCGCACTCTGGCGGATTGCGGGCACACGAGCCCGACTTGGGGAACGCAAGCGTCTGATGATTGCAGTAGTTCGCGCAGTTGCGTCCTCCGTGCGGAACCATGCGCTCGATGGCACAGAGTTTCTTGCTGCGCTGACGCAGGTCGAGCGAGTGGCCACTGCTTCGATGGCAACGCTTGTTGACGCAGCAGTTTTGGTCCGCGCCGAGTTGGGCGCTGCGCAAAGTAGTGCTCATTCGGTGGACCCATCCTCGATGAACCCATTGAGTCTTGCGGGCCTTGAGCGATACCAAAATGTGGTGGTCACGGTGCTTGATGCGGTGGTCACTCCGGCAGGTCGATCAGTGGTGGCGAGTGTGGTCTCGCAGACTGATTCGCAGGACCAAAGAATAGTTTTGTCCATCGATTTACTAGCCGCGCCGCAAGACCTTTCCGCGGTGACCGAGGAGCAGATTCTGCCATTTGCAGAGCTCTTTACCGCTGGGGTGGGCCTGTTGCGCACACGACGGGAGCGTATTTCGGTGGCGGGTCAGCAAGACGGTTGGTGGGCTGCGCTGCATCTTGTACTTCGAGGCACGAGCTCTGGGAATCCTGCAGCGATGCTTGGACTAGCCAAGCGTTTCGAGGCCGGAACTAGAGGCCTTGCCTTGCAGGAGTTCACGGTTGCACTTGTCCCCCAGGTGCACTCAACTCCGAAAGACCTGAGCGTCACAGAGGAACAAGAGTTGCTTCTCAGCGATGAATGGGTGAGCCCAACTGCACAACAAGAGGATGTGTTGCTTGAGTTTTCGATGCGTCGCCGGTCGCATGCGCGGCTCGAAGTTGAAGCCTCTGACGCAATGTTGGCTGCCCGGCCGAGATCGGCGCTTGACCGGCGAGCCTTGACTGCGCGTCGCATGGGCGTGATTGATCCTTGGGAGCTCGTTGGTTTGCTCGAGGGTCGGCTTTGGGGCGGTGACCTTCCCCATCCCTCTTTGGCTGAAGGGCGCTTTATTGAACATGATCTCGCCGAGCTAGACGCAGAAGTTCTCGATCAAGAGGTCGACCACTTAGTTCCTGCACTACGTCCGCCCGCTGAGCATCTCTGCTCAGTCATTGTTGGCCTAGTGGCAAACCCACTTCCGGGACGAACGGACTGGGCTGAGCGAGTGCTGATCATGGGCGACCCGTTGGCAGGGATGGGCTCGCTCGGCGAGGCAGAGTGTCGGCGGATTCTTGCAGCACTTCATCTGGCCGAGCAACGCGGTCTGCGTGTGGAGTGGGTCACGTTGTCTTCTGGGGCGCGGATTGCTTGGGACTCCGGAACCGAGAATCTTGATTGGACAGCCGCTGTTCTTCGCCGGATTGTTGAATTCACCACCGCTGGGGGCGAGATCGACGTGATCGTTTCTGGTGTAAACGTCGGTGCGCAGTCCTATTGGAATGCCGAGGCAACGATGTTGATGCATACACGCGGAGTCCTCATCATGGTTCCAACCGCCTCGATGGTTCTGACAGGGAAAAGAGCACTCGAGTTTTCGGGTTCAGTAGGCGCTCAGGATGAGGTTGGAATTGGTGGTCATGATCGGATCATGGGCCCGAATGGGCAGTCCCAATACCGAGCTGATGACCTTGCTGATGCCTACGCGATTCTGATGGAGCACCATGCGCTCACCCTTGCGGGGAAGACTAACGCCGCTGCGCCAATCCTGAGCAGTGCTGACCCCGTAGACAGAGATATCTGTGCAGCGCCGTATCTCGATGGGGAGGAAGATTTTGCATGTGTTGGCGACATCTTTGACCCTACGATGAACCCGGGCAGAAAACGTCCCTTTGCAGTGCGGGCAGTCATGAGCGCAGTGGCCGATTCGGATGCTGCACGACTTGAGCGATGGCGAACCATGGCCGATGCCGACGGTGCGGTGGTCTGGGAAACACGTATTGGCGGTCACCCCGTAGCGATGATCGGCATTGAGTCAAGGCCCCGAGAAAGAACTGAGCCCGGACCTATTGATGGCCCGACTCAATGGGCTGGGGGCACGTTGTACCCGGCATCCTCGAAGAAAGTAGCCAGAGCCCTTCGCGCCGCATCAGGAAACCGATCGGCGGTGATTTTGGCAAATCTTTCGGGCTTTGACGGAAGCCCCGAGTCTTTGCGCCGCTTGCAATTGGAATACGGAGCAGAGATTGCGCGAGCAGTTGTGGAGTTCAAAGGCCGAATCGTATTTGTGGTGATCGGCAGATATCACGGTGGTGCCTACGTGGTGTTTTCAAAGCGCCTGAACACGCAACTGACTGCTTTCGCAATAGAAGGAAGCTACGCCTCTGTGATTGGTGGTGCTCCCGCAGCGGCTGTAGTGCTGACGCGGGACGTGCGCAATCGAGTTGCTGAGGACGAAGAACTGCTCTCTGCACGGTCAGCCTTAGATGCTGCGGGCGACATAACACCGGATCATCGGCTGCGACTCGTGGAGGCACTTGAGACGGCACGCTTAGGTGCCGTAGCTCGAGCGCGATCTTCGGTGGCCGCAGATTTTGATGCAGTTCACACGGTGGAGCGCGCAGTGAAAGTCGGGTCACTCGATGCGGTGATTTCCGCCGCAGAACTCCGCCCCGAGATCGTGGCGGCCCTCAGTGGGTGATGAGGGCGAGTACAACTCTGGGGCTTTCCTAGGCAGTCAGGCCGCTTGGATTGAAAGCGATTACTCTCTTGAGTAATCAGTATTCAGCGTTGAGCGTTGAGCGTTCAGTGTTGAGCAGAGTGAATGAAGGAGCCGCATGCCCACCTATGAGTTTCGATGTGTGACCTGCGAGACCGTGTTTGAGGATCGCCGAAGCATGGCTGAAGCTGATGACCCAGCAACCTGCCCTGATGGGCATGTCGGAGCCAAACGGTTGCTGTCAGTTTTTGCTGCAACCTCTGGCGGGGGCGACACCCTGCGAGCGGCACCGAGCAGTTCGGCCCCCTCGCATTCAGGCGGTTGTTGCGGCGGCGGCTGTCATTAGTTGGCATTTTGGGCCAACTATTTGGACCGAGTTAGTCTAAGAAGGTACTCGGAGGGGCGAACCTGCCGAATTATCCGGAAGGTTTGTCATCGATACCGAACGCTTGCCGCATGGTCGGATCAATCCGACCTCTTCTATCCCCTTCTTTGCCATCCACCTGCTCCCGCTGCTGGCCATCTTCACGGGGGTGAGTCGAACAGCATGGATTCTGTTTGCAGTCACCTTCTGGACCCGGATGTTCTTTATCACGGGCGGGTATCACCGGTACTTTTCGCATAAGGCATACAAGACCTCTCGGGTGTTTCAGTTCATCCTCGGTTATGGCGGCTGCACTGCAGCGCAGAAAGGTCCGCTCTGGTGGGCGGGTCACCACCGAATTCATCACCGCTTTGCCGACACCAGTAATGACCCTCACACCCCGCGAAAGGGATTCTGGTGGAGTCATGCCGGGTGGATTCTTTCTGATGACACCACGAGCGCACCACTTCGTTCCGTAAAGGATTTTGAGAAGTTCCCGGAGCTTCGTTTCATTTCAAAGCATGACTGGATTGCACCGTGGTCACTCGCAGTTGTGTGCACACTCATCGGCGGATGGTCTGGATTGCTCATCGGGTTTGTGTTGTCCACCGTGGTGCTGTGGCATTCCACCTTCTTGATTAATTCCCTTGCTCACGTTTTTGGGTCACGTCGTTTCGAAACCGAGGACACCAGCCGAAACAACGCACTGCTAGCCATTTTGACGATGGGTGAGGGCTGGCATAACAACCACCACAAGGCTGCCTACTTGGCCCGCCAGGGTACGAAGTGGTGGGAGATCGATATCACTTGGTATGTGCTGTTTCTGCTCGAGAAGCTGCACATCATCTGGGGTGTGAAACGTCCTCGAACCGCCAGCCGAATCAAGGTGGGAACATCGGCTGAGGTGATCGATGATTCAACTGAGTTTGTTGATGAGGCACTCGCGCAGGCGGTGCTCGAGGCGCAGCCAGCTGAACTGGTTCATGCCGGGCAAGCTGATCTCTCACTCGAGGAGTAAAAATCCGTAAAAATTAGTTGGATTCAGCGGTATTTCCTTGCATCTATGGTGCCGCTGCATAAGAATCCAACCCGGGCGGTCTCATGGCGAGGGTTGCTCTTAGGGGGATTTTGTATGAAGACGTTCCGGGTAGTGTCACTCTGCTTTTTGGCAGCGCTTTGCCTAGTGGCCGCAGCTTGTGCGCCGGTCACCCCTGGCGGCGGAGGTACCAATCTGGCTCCGGTCCCGGTTATTACAGCCACGCCCACCTCGGGGGACTACCCGCTCGTGGTTTCTTTTTCTTCGGCCGGCTCGCTCGACCCTGATGGCAGCATCGCCACATATTCTTGGAACTTTGGAGATGGTTCGGCGCTAGTTAGCACTGCTGATGCCACCCACACCTACACCTCGGCTGGCAGCTTCACTGCCAAGCTCACCGTGGTTGACGCTGCCAACAAGAGTGCAAGTGTCACCACGTTGATCACCACCACCACCCCGCCCGCCAATGTTGCCCCCACTGCCTCGGCTTCGGCCACGCCATCAGTCGGCAAGGTGCCGCTACTGGTGAACTTCTCCTCAGCAGGGTCAACTGACTCCGATGGAACCATTGCTAGCTATAGCTGGGACTTTGGCGATGGCACTGCGGCCTCAACCCTTGCCAATCCTGGACACACCTACACTGTGGCTGGAACTTTTACTGAAACGCTGACCATTACTGATGACGACGGTGCTACTGATACTGCCAATGTTGCTGTGCAGGTCAATGCAAACGTTGGCCCGACTGCAGTTGCGAACTCGAACGTCACCGGTGGGCAGGTGCCACTCACCATCCTCTTTAGCTCGGTAGGTTCCACTGATCCTGATGGTGGAATCACTAGTTACAGCTGGGATTTTGGTGATGGCAACGGTTCTTCAACTGCTAACCCCACCTATAGCTACAGCATCCCTGGAGCGTATGTAGCAACCTTGACGGTTGCCGACATCGAGGGCGAAACAGACTCCGCCTCGATCAACATCACCGCCGACGCCATTCCAAATGTGGCACCAACTGCAGTTGCAGCAGCTACGCCTTCAACTGTTCGCCAGGGCCTTGCAGTGAGTTTCTCCTCTGCGGGATCAGGTGATTCGGATGGCACGATCACCGCCTACAACTGGGACTTTGGCGACGGTGCAACCTCAAGCATTGCAAATCCGACCCATGCTTACTCCCTCGCTGGGCCGTTCGTGGCCACGCTGAGGGTGACCGATAACGCCGGCGGAACAGCAACCGCCACGGCCCCGGTAACAGTGACGCCGAACATAGCGCCCACCGCTGCGGCGGCTGGCACCCCGAGCAGCGGTAAACAGCCCGTGTTGGTGAGCTTCTCTTCAACCGGGTCATCTGACCCTGACGGAACAATTGCCCAGTACAACTGGGACTTTGGTGATGGCACCGCGAATAAGACCACAGCCTCGGCCACGCATACGTATACCTCGGCCGGTTCCTTTACAGCCACGCTGACCGTGACTGATGACTTCGGTGCAACCGATACCAGCACGGTGGTCACCTCAGTCGCAGCAAATGTTGCACCTACGGCGGTTGCAACCGCCACCCCGGTGTCGGGGTCGCGGCCACTCGTTGTGAGCTTTACTGGTTCGAGCTCATCCGATTCCGACGGCAATATTGCAAGCTACGCCTGGGACTTTGGCGATGGTGGAACGAGCAGTGTGACGAACCCCAGCCATACCTACGCCGCAGGGAACTACTCGGCCACGTTGGTCGTGACTGATGATAATGGTGTCGCATCGGCGCCTGCCTCGGTAGCTATCTCTGCAGTAATTGATGACGATGCCGACGGATTTCAACCGCCAGCGGATTGCAACGATTCCAACTCAACGATTTATCCAGGTGCGGCAGACCCACTTGATTCAGCTGGCATTGACTCCAACTGCGACGGCGCTGACGGGCAGATTGCAAGCACGGTATTTGTGGCCGCTGCTGGTGGCGCAGATTCGAGTACTTGTGGCGCTATTGGTTCACCCTGCGCCTCGATCTCTCAGGCAGTGATCAACGCTGCAGCGGGATCAAAGTCGGTAGTGCAAGCAAGCAGCGGCACCTATAGCGCCGGATTTACCTTGACCAATGCCATCACGGTTCGCGGTGGCTATACCGCCGGGTTTGCGTCACGATCGGGAGCCTCAACAGTCAACGGTTCTGTTACTGCGAGCTCGACTAGCTCGGGTGCCACCTTGTCGGACCTGACGATCAACGGGTCCGGTGGAGCCAACGCCACTGGTGTGCTGGCTCAGTCAAGCACGTTGTCATTGCTGCGGGTAACCGTGGATAGTGGCACCCCTACGGGAGCTGGTTCGAGTGCCTATGGCGTCCGTGCCATCTCGGGATCTGCAGTCACAATTGTGGACTCAACAGTCAGTTCAAAGCCCGGCGTTGCTGGCGCTGCGGGCACAGGATCTGGGTCAGCTGGTGCGGCTGGCTGTAACGGCGGCGGAGGCGGCAACGCCTCTGGCCCAAGTTCCCCCGGCGGCGGCGCAGGATCCTGCGGCGGCTCAGGCGTGGCAAATAGCGGCTACGGCGGCAACGGTGGCAACTACTCCGGTGGTGGTCAGAGCGGTGGAAGC
>JBAXCX010000041.1:0-20867 GCA_037141255.1 Actinomycetes bacterium
CATCTGATCGATGTCCTCTGGAGTAGCGGGCTCGTTCTTTGCGCCTCGGTCACCCATCACATACGTCCGGACTGCACCGTGAGCAATCTGTGTACCGACGTCCATGGTCCAGCGACGCGGTTCAAGGGCATCCAAATATTCGGGGAAGGTTTCCCAGTCCCAGTCAATCCCTTCCGACAAAGCAGTGCCGGGGATGTCTTCTACACCTTCCATCAGGCCGATGAGCCACTCGCGGCGATCAGGAACCACTGGCGCAAACCCCACTCCGCAGTTGCCCATAACCAAGGTAGTAACCCCGTGCCACGCGGTCGGTGCAAGTAGGTCATCCCAGGTGACTTGGCCGTCGTAGTGAGTGTGAATATCAACCCAGCCTGGAGTCACTAGTAGGCCCGTAGCGTCAATGACCTGGGTTGCAGGATCTTCAACCGCATCGGAGGAGTCGTGGGCTGGTATCTCATCAGCAGACACCACGGCTGAGATGATCCCATCAGTGATATGAACGTCACCGACAAAGGCTGGACTTCCGGTCCCATCGACGATGGTGCCGTGTTTGATAATCAGGTGGTTCCCCATAAGAGTCCCTAGGGTAGAGCGGGATGAGGGCAAGCGGACACCGCTTTGACCCACACCGGCAAACCTGCGAAAGATTCCTCTATGACTGAGCCTCTGCCACTTGAGATCAACCGGCGAGCACCCGTGCAAAGAATCCCGTTGGGAGATGGGCGGTCTTGGGTTGATCTTTGCCCGGGGTTTGTGCCCAAAGCACAAGAACTGTTCGAGACCACGCTTGCAGAGACCCAGTGGAGGCAGAGCGAGGTCTGGCGATTTGATCATTATGTTGAGGAGCGCCGCCTTGGGGCACGCCTGCGAGCAGATTCGCTCAGCGCGGGTTTACTCAAAGATGTGCTGACCCAAACCTCGATGCATCTCGAGATGGCCTACCGGGCGCAATTGAGTGGGGTTGCGGCCATTTTGTACCGCTCGGGGGAAGACTTTCAGGGCTTACATTCAGACACGGGCATGACCTGGCTTGATGACACTCTGATTGCGATTCTGGTTTTGGGTGAACCTCGGCCATTTCGCCTGCGGGCACGCAGCGGTATCCAAGGGCAGGCCGGACCAGAGCCGCAGGCCGATGATGTGGTGATTTCTCCCGGCCACGGTGACTTGTTCGTGATGGGAGGTCGCTGTCAACGCGACTGGCTTCATGCAGTGCCGGCCTATGAGACCGAAAATCCGCGCATCTCTCTGACTTGGAGGTGGAGTTCCAAACGAGGCAAGCCAGATACCTCGCCAAGGCGTTCCGATGGCAAGCACTACTCAGACCGACCTCGAGTGCGCGGCACCCGCAGTCGACCCGCAACTGCCTAGACCTGCACCTGCTTTGACCCGAACCTGTTGGGGAGCTTGAATTACAGATATTCAGTCTGAATTCATCTTCCTGATAGTCTGTTTTCTGTTACGACACCTCGAAGCGCCATCGGGAGAAGGTTGCAGTTGAGAAAACTCTGGTTGAACCGTGGACTACTTGCATTCGGCATCGCCGCTAGCAGCCTGATTTTGGCAACCCCTTTTGCGGGTGCAGCGGGCGCCGTGACTGCAAGAGGTGTTGTTCAATTTCAAAATAGTCCTGCAGGAAATATCTCGATTGTTCAGACACCATCCGGACCGACCGCACCTTGCTCGGCTTTCCCTTTAGTCGCACGCAATAGCAGCAGTTCCGATTCGGCAACGTTTCGTCTGCGAATCACTCTGCTGGCGCCGCTCTGCGCCCCTTTTACTGCGAGCGCCGTTATCTACGCCATGCCGGGCAACGGGGCAGCGTGGCCGCAGCAACTCCAAGAGAAAGTCAGCTTTACCCTGCAGGCCGCAGGGGTAACCGAGGTTACGTTTACGAAGGTGGGTACCCCGGTCCAGTTCGACGTGGTCACGGGGGCAACTCCACAGCAGATTGCTCCTTGGTTGCAGTGGCATGGGCCGTTGTTGTTCCCATTCGATACCGCCACATCGCAGCAATCGGGAATCTACGGTCCTCCCCCTGTTGTTCCCGAGGTTCCGTTGCCGCTGCTGCTTCCGCTCAGTGCAGTCCTCGCAGCAGCGGGCGGGTACTGGCTGCAGTCGTCTCGCAAGCGTAGCTACGTGCTTCGCTCAGCCAATGCGCCAAGTGTCAACTCGTTCGGGTAGATCTCGCAGCCGGCGCTTGCCCTTTGCCACAGCGCCAGGACAGTCGCTCGCTCCATCACCGGTGAGCAAAACTGACCCAGGCTTGGCCTTGTCAACGAGACGCGCAGCAAGGTTCACAGTCGACCCAAAGTAATCGCCATCGCGACTCAGGACGGACCCGTAGGCCACTCCCGCTCGAGCAGTCTCCAAGATCGGGTCGTTACCCACACGGTGGATTAACTCTGTGGCCACTTCGGATGCGCTCAGAATCTCGGGTGCAAGGAACATCACCTCGTCGCCTATGTACTTCACGACGCGGCCACCTCTCGCAACCGTAAGTTCAACGGACCACTCCTCAAATCGCGTGAGTGCAGCAGCCATGGCGTCCATGCCGAGATTGGCAGTGGCACGTGTCGAGCCAGTCAGATCGACAAATCCCACGGCCGCCAAGCGCGGTTGTCCGGGCGGATTGGTCAACCGATCCATCACCAGATCGAACTGCAATTTCGACAGAATCTGCAGCGCCATCGGCACAATCTGGAATGCTTCTACGGCATCGAAAACCTCGAGGGTGTAAGCGTCCCCTTCGGGTATCAGAGCCTGGTTGCTATCGGCTCGTTCCGTTAGCGAGCGACCAAAAACGCTCATCGAGGCTTCGGCCACCGAGGCCATCGCTGCCCCGATCACTCGAGCAAACTGCAACACGGGCTCCACTCCAAAAACTTCCATCCCGCGCGCAAATCCTTGGAAAGCCTCAATTTCTTCTACCCGGCAGAGGGCAGCGTCTGCCGGGTCCGGTAGTCCCATGAGCATTCTTGCTCTCCGGCAAAGTTCCACATCAAGTCCGCTACGAACAGCTAGCTCGCTAATCGTAATCAGATCATCATGGCTCCAGAACAGGCTCTGCCTGAGCAGCGGTACTGCAGGGGAGATCATCTGATCTGAGGCATCAAAACTCAGCTCTTCAACATCCTCCACATCTGCGCCCGCTAGCAGCAGCCGCAGCTTGATCTTGTTGCGCAAAGCTTGGACTTCGTCTTCGACCACGGTGCTAACGCTAGTTCTCTAACGCTTGGGCGGCAGGGTCAAATTGCAACCGCTCGCAGGGGTTGACTTGCCTTACTGAAGGGTGCCACGCAACAAGCTATGTCCGGAATGGTCATGTGTTCCGTTTTGTTGCAACGAGATATCGACCACCGGGTACACGGCCGTATCGATTGAAGCGGGGATCGTCACTTCGGTACTTCCGGTCATTGGGCCTAAGGACTGCGGCTTTGTTACCTGAGGGTCAACGAGCCACAACTCATAATGCGATCCGACAGGGGCTGCTGGCATGTTCTCGGCAGTCACAACGAGGCGCTCCGAATCCCCTGATCTCAGGAGTTTCGCTTGGGCAGTGGCGGGTCCTTCGAGAACTGTCAAATCGGCGCTTGCCACGAGCTCAGTGCCGGTTCGTGAGGAATCCACCATCTTGATGCCAACTGCGCCGCCCACGACGAGGAGTACGACAGCAGCAGCCGCAAGGAAGAGTTTCTTGTTGCGATTGCGGTGTTCCGAAAGCACGACCACTGTTGGCACAGACTGAGACTCGGCTGTGGAAACGCGTGCCTCGATGCCGGCCCACAGATCGGTTGGTGCACTCGTCAGCTCAAAGTCCGATTCAGTCAGGCTGTGTCCAAGCGAAATCAGAGTTACGTATTCAGCTTCCTCGAGGTCGGGATCAGTGAAGTCTTCAGGCATCTTGGTACCCCTCGAGTTGGCGTCGGAGTCGTTCGAGGCTTCGGCGGATATCACTTTTGACCGTACCGAGTGGTACGTCACAACGTTCGGCAATCTGTGCATGGGTGAGATCTTCAAAGAACTTAAGTCTGACCATTTGTTGTGCTCGTGCCGGTAAGTGCTTGATGGCTGCTGCGAGGAGCATGCGCTCTCCTGTGAGCGAGATGGCTGCGTTCTCGGTTGCGGTGCGGAGGTTAGCCTGAAAGCCTCCGTCAGAAAATCCTGTGCTGTCGGCACTGGCCACCTCCCCACATCCGGTCATGTCGATACTGATCGGCTTGCGTCCGTCTGAGCGGAGGATATCGATCACTTTGAATCGTGCGATACCCATCAGCCAAGCAGGCAAGGTTCCAGATTCAGGACGGTATCGCTCACGGGATTTCCACGCTGCTAGGAAAACCTCTTGGGTTGCGTCTGCTGCACGAACGGGACCGAGTGAGCGGGTGCAGAACGAAAAAACTAATGAACCATGGCGGTCGTAGATCTCTTTGAGCGCAGTTTCCTCTCCGTTTGAGAAAGCAGTAATGCAAGGGTCGTCAACCTGCAGCGATGATTCAATGGGACGATCAAGCACAGACTCCATAGCCGATAGTTCGTCGCTCGGCGGGTGAATGGATGCATCATTTTTCTCAACCCACTTTTCGCGCTCGTTTCGCGTCATAAGGGGGAGCCAACTATCGGGACCATCTCGTTAGTCTCCCAACGTTGAGCGCAACGCGCCACTGCTCAGCTGACTTGAGGTGAACTACTCAATGAAGATTCTGATTCATCGGGGTCATCCAGACTGCGAATAGTTCGCATTGCCCCGGTATCGCTCAGCACAGCCATCGTCATAGCAGCAAATGCAACACCTACAAGGAGGCCTCCTGGGCCACGAAGGCTAAACCCGATCATCGCCGCCAGCATGGTTGGGAAGATGCCGACCGGGACGGTGGCAGCGTCAATTTTACGTTGAACAAAGAGGGCGGTCAGTAGTTGCAGAACAATTGCGCCAATGAGTACCACAAGGGCTTGTCTTGGTCCGTTCAATAAGGCGAGCAGGGCTAGCGGAAGGGCCCCGGCAAAAATTCCGACGTAGGGAACAAATGCCAAGAGTGCGGCGATTACTGCGAGCAGACCAGGTAAATCGATTCCAAGACTCGTGCTAATCGTAAAGCTCAGCAACAGAATCGCCAGACTCTGAAGTGCCATAAATCCCATGTACTTGGCGCTGCTCGAATACGCGAGTTTTAAGACCCAGCGAATGGGGTCCCGCTTAGTCTCGGGTGCGAGTTCGATTGCCCCATTGACCATGGTGGGGCCAGTGAAAATAATCATGATGGTCAGAATCCACACGATAAAAACTGCTGATGCGCCCTCTCCTACACGGGATGCGATGCCTCGTAGGTCAGCATTTCGAAAGCGCACCTGATCAGTGACCTCAGCAGCGAACCGCTCGATGTCATCAGCAATCTGCAATTTCTTAATCAAACTCCCCACGCCATTCGTGCGCTCAAGGTCTCGCACCGCGGCGGGAACGCTGTTTTGAAACTTCGCCGACTCACCTTGTAATTCCTTCAGCCCAACGGCTGCGAGTGCAGACACAGAGAGTGCAAGCAGCGCCGTGATGATCAGGATGGCTGCGGTGTTCGACATATGTCGATGTAGCTTCTGAACAACTGGCCAACTGAGCGCCGCAAACACGCAGGCCTCTACAAACCAGACCAGCGTGGTGGCTGCCCGCAGCGCCACGGTGACTACGAGCAGGTAAACGCCCACAAGAGCAACGGACCTCAGAATAGAGCGTGGCGAGATGTGCAGAGAGGTATGTGCCATTGAACTGTTCTCCGTCTGGGCGTAGTTCCCACACTTGCTGGAGTGCAGATTCTAAGGTTGCGAGATGTCTACGGAGCGTGACCCTCACCGAACCGGTGACACGCAACGAGTCAAGCCAGACCGGCTCACCGTTGATTTGGCTGATCAGAGTGTTCTCGTGCTGCTGATCTCGCTCACGGTGCTCGTCGTTATATGGGGCACGGTTCGTGCGGCCTCGGGGGCAGTGACCCTGGTGGTGGTAGCCCTCTTTGTAGCAATGGCGCTCGACCCCGTGGTGAACGCAGTGCAACATCGCGCCAAATTAGGTCGAGCACCATCAGTTGTTCTGGTGCTGTTTTTCGGGCTCGTTCTCCTGCTGGCATTTATTGCCATAGCAGGACCACAACTTGTCAAAGAGTCATCCAACTTGCAGCGGCAGCTCCCCAAGACGGTCGCCTCGCTCGGTGATTTGCCACTGATTGGACACTCCATCCAATCTGCCGACTTGCCAGGGAAAGTGACCGATGCGCTTGACTCGATTTCGGCGCGATCGCACCATGGCGGTGGGCTTCAAGTGGGTGGACTGTTGAAGTCCGTCTCATTTGGACTCGGAGCGGTAGTGCTCGCGCTGTTCCTCATGGCAGGAGCGATGCTCGAGGGTCCGCGTCTTGTGGGGAGCATGCGCTCGGCACTCCCCGCTGGCAACCGAGAATCTGCCGATGGGATCGGAAGGGTGGTCTACCAAGTGCTCGCAAAGTACTTTGCAGGAAGCTTGCTCGTGGCCGTATTAAACGGAATCTGGACGGCAAGCGCTGCACTCCTTGCAGGGGTGCCCCTCAGCCCGCTCCTCGGGGTCTGGTCTGCTCTGACTTCGCTGATTCCGCAGATCGGAGGCCTTTTGGGTTTCAGTTTGGTCTTTGTGGTCAGTCTGACTGCCGGGGTTGGCCCGGCAATCTTTATGACCGTTGCGTTCTTGATCTTCATGCTGTTCACCAATCATATTTTAGTGCCGCTCGTAGTTGGCAAAGCCGTCAGATTGTCTCCTCCAGTCACGATGCTGGCAGCTATTGGCGGATTCTCGGTGGGTGGAATCGTGGGAGCGCTCTTTGCTGTACCAACCTTTGGGGCGATCAAAGCTGTGGCCATCTACTTGCGCGACGGAGAGGTTCATCAGCCCGAGGAAGAGGTTGAGGAGAAGCGTCCGAGCATGGTGTCGCGCCTCAAAGACCGGTTCGCTCACACCGCTGCCTAAGCACCGATCTCAACGAGATAGTCGTGATCAACCCGTTTCGTAATGCGCCTGACCCCCTATAGGGGGTCAGGCGCATGACAAAGCGCAGGGGGTGGCGCTTGTTGATGGCTGGGGTTTGCGGATGGGTAGGGTTTGAGGATGGATATTGAGAATCTGTTTTCTGTAGAAGGCAAAGTTGGGGTGGTGACTGGCGGGTCACGAGGGATCGGCCGCATGATCGCCGAGGGTCTTGTGCGTTCTGGGGCCAAGGTCTACATCTCGTCTCGTAAAGCGCAGGTCTGTGAACAAGTTGCCCAGGAGTTGTCTGCACTTGGGTTCTGCGTGGCGTTGCCCGCTGACCTATCAACTGCTGAGGGCGTGAGCGGGCTGGCCCAAGCAGTCAAAGCTCGTGAGGATCAAGTTGATATTTTGATTAACAATGCAGGGGCAACTTGGGGTGCGCCGCTGCTTGAGTACCCCGACGAGGCGTGGGACAAAGTGCTAGCCACCAATCTGAAGGCCGTGTTCTCTCTGACTACCGAACTGATGCCACTGCTCAAGAAATCTGCACGCAGCGATGACCCAGCCCGCGTGATCAATATCGGTTCTGTTGATGGTATTCGTGTTCCCGAAACCGAGAATTATGCGTACTCGGCCAGTAAGGCTGCAGTCCACATGCTGACTCGCCAACTAGCGCACCGCCTAGCTAGCTCACACATCACCGTGAACGCGATTGCTCCCGGGCCGTTCCCCTCAAAGATGATGGCCTTTATTCTTGATGCTGAAGGCGGAGAAGAGATGGTGTCCTCGGGGGTTCCCCTCGGCAGGATTGGCACCCCCGAAGACGTTGCAGGAACCGTGCTGTATCTGTCCTCACGAGCCGGGAGCTACATAACCGGTTCGATCATTGCAGTTGATGGCGGTATTTCAACTCGCGGCTAAGGCCAGAGCGACGCAGGGTTGTGGGCGCTGTGAACGCCCTACATCCAAGGGTCATCAGCAAGACCAAGTTCGGGCCACGGGCCTGCAGCTATTGGCTGGCAGTTTCCCCAACCAACCCCGCCACCCACGGGGTCGATCACCCGAACTGCTGTGTCGCGAATCTGATGCAAACGCCGGGCTGTCTGTGGGTCGCTGCAGTCCTCGAAGCGTTCCCCATCTAGGTGGAACTCACCTCGCCACTCGCCGTGATGGTGGCCGTCCAATCCAAAGTACAAACCAGCGCCCAGTTGCACACCCGTGTCGCCAAGGACCTCAATCTGAATGGGTCGTTGACTGCCATCTTGCATGGTGCCCATGACGGTGCCGCCGAGCAGTCGGCGGTTCTCAGGGTCAAACCTCAGGTCGGGTTGAAGATCCACGATTGGATCCACGCTGCCATCGAGATGCTCAACTCCAGCAGTCACCGTCTTTTGAGCAAAGCCCGGCATCTGCACCAAGGTGAAATGAAGGTGCAACGCATAGCGAGACCCATCGGGCCGTTCCATGAGTGCCGGACACCAGATCATCATGAACCCCACCCCCGCTGGAAAGGCAGTCGAATCTGCGCGGTCTACCGTTGGTGGGCCTACGTCATACCGGACTCCCCAAGAGTGGTCACGAGTGCAGACCCAAGACTCGGGATTGACTTCGGTGCGATGCCCGTCGAGTTGAACCCAACCCGTTGCTACTCCGGTTTGGTGATAGCGCACGAGGTCAGCAGAGACTCGGTACTGATCGCGCATGTGCGTACGCTCCTCAAGCTGCGGCGGCACGATGCCATCAAAGGTGATCTCGAATGAGATGGGCTGCACCTCGTTTGCCTCGAGGCTAAATCGCACCTGCTGCAGCGGCTCGAGGACCTGATAGCGAATGGGACCAACAGAAGTTGACTCCGGGTCCGAGGACAAGCTTCGGCTGCTGCGAACAGTTGTCTGTTGGGTACCTTGGCTCACGGCGGCGTAGGCGTCCAACACATTCCTGTTTGGGTAGCGGCCAAGTCCGAACCCAATTTGTAGGCTCCCGTCACGGGCCATCGCCATTGCACAGACCTTCTCAGTCCAGGCCGGATCGCTAGTGCCCACTACTGCAAAGGTGTCGGCAACCTGATGGGTGAAGCCCTCATCTGCTGCTCCGAGCGGGCCTATCGGGTTGTGTGCCATTGCGTTGCTTCTCCCATGGTCAGCGAGTTGCGGTTCACCCTAGTTCTGGCAAGGCAAAGCGGATGATCCTGCAAGTTGCGTCCGAAACCTGCTGGCATGGGGAGATGACGAATTCGCCCCTGCCATCCTCCGAGCCTGACAGCACTCAAGAAAAAATCGGCCAAAGCCGAGTGTCTGCAGAGGAGAAAGCAGAAGCTGCAGAGCTTCTGGCTCGTTATGCCGAGTTCATCGACGCTGGTGACTTTGAGGGATTAGCCGAGTTACTAGCTGATGCGGAGCTGCTCGACGAGTCTGGCAATCGCATCGCCCAAGGCAAAGCAGAAATGCTCGCTCTGTACTCGGCCATGACCCTGCGACACGCTGATGGCACGCCGCTTACTGCGCACGTGATTACGAATGTGATTGTCGAGTCCGCCGGCCCGGATGAGCTTCAGATGCGGTCTCGCTTCACAGTCTTTCAAGCCACCGATTCCTTACCTCTGCAGCCCGTGGTCGTTGGCAGGTATGTGGACACACTGAGGCGAATTGATGGGTCGTTGAGATTCACAGCCCGCGTCATGATGCCGCAAGCCTGGGGCGACGTCAGTCAACACCTGAGCTTTGACCCACGTTAGTTTTCGAAGCAGAAACTCACTCCGGAGACGCCGAACCCGTCTCTCTGGTCTAGGCCTTGTCGGACTGCTGCTCGCTCTTCGCCTTTTTGTCGTTGCGCTGCTTCGTTGCTAGGACGAATGCAAGAACAAATCCGACTATTCCACCAATGATGAGGTAAATATTCAGATCCACTTTGGCAAGCTACTTATTAATGCAGAATCTCGGCTAGCTCGCGGGTGTCTGCTTTGTAGGGGCCTTGGGGGTCTTCGGGGTCGCACAAGGTTGTTGCATCTAGGTACACGCGAGGCGTGCGATACAGGTACGCAATAGCAAATGCGTGGTTTGGCGTTACGTAACGATCGTTCTCGTTCTCCTCAAGCCAGGTCCGCAGGCGAGGCGCATGTTTTGCGCTCATATTGGGGAACAGGTGATGCTCAACATGGTGGCTGAAGTTGAAGTGCAGGCGATCAATGATCGGCAGTGTGGTCACACTCATCGAGTTTTCGATCGGGTCATTCGACTTGGTCATCGGCCGCATGAAGTGATTGGTGGCGATATAGCCCATAACGAGAGCGTTGGTCAGCATCACGGGAATTGCGATGACGAACAGGGCGTAGAACGGTCCAGCCAAGATACCTACGGTGATCCACAAGGCTAGGCAGACAGCGCTATCGATGATTGCTCTGCGGCGATTGAATCGAGCAAAGGTGCGCATGTACTTGGCCTGAATCCACAGAACGACTTGGCCGTGGAAGGTGAACCAGTAAGCAAAGAAGAACACGCTCGACCAGTGCCGCGATCCGGGTGCCAGACGAGCCACAAAGCGAGTAGATGGAGCTTTTTCGAATCTTGAAACAGTGCCAAAGCTATCTGGATCGGAGTTGCCCATATTGGTTTTGCCATGGTGTATCTGGTTATGCCAGACCCGCCAGAGCGAGGGGGATACCAGCATGGGTGCAAACCCTAAGTAGCCCAGAAAGTACTGCAGGCCTTTAGATTTAACGACTGCACCATGGAGCACCTCATGCGCCAAGAATCCCATTGATGCGAAGCATTGGCCCATCACGAGCCCGAGCAGCACGCACAGATACCAAGGCGGCCGCACAACGATGATGGTGGTTCCCGCAGCGAGTGCAGTCGCAACAAGCGGAATGAACCAGAGCGCTCGCTGTGGTTGACGCTCAAAGGTGTCGGCAGGCAAGTCAGCTTTGATCTGCTTGCGGGTCTCTTCGGTACTTGGGGGAGTCATGGAGTCGGTCATGGCATTCCTCGCGTGTCGTGTTTTTTATGAAGTGTGCGTAGGACAGTTTGGGTGACCCAGACCTGCCTTACCCAAATAGCTCTTCCTGTATCGTAACCTACAGTAGCGTAGCTTACCGGATCGTAACTTACTTTATCGTAACCTACGCGAGCGTAGTACACTTGTCCATATGGCAGATGGCACACGTACCCGGCTCTCCGCTGGTGAGCGCAGAAATCAACTCGTTGAAGTGGGTCGGCAAGTCTTTGCAGAGAAAGGTTATGAGGCAACTTCCGTAGAAGAAATTGCTGAACGCGCCAAAATCTCGAAGCCCATCATCTACGAACACTTCGGCGGCAAAGAGGGCCTGTATGCCGTCATTGTGGATCGAGAGATGGACTACGTCATTCAGCAAATTTCCGAGGCAATCTCTACGGGTCCTCCTCGGGAGCGGATTGAGGGCGCAGCGCTTGCTTTCATGAAATACGTTGAGGAACGACCAGACGGATTCGCTGTTTTATCCCGTGATTCACCAACTCAGAGCGGCCTCGCCAACTTGTTAGCCGAGGTTGGCTTTCGAGTTGGCAACGTGTTCACCGAACAGTTCAAGCGTGCAGGTTACGACCCCAAAGCTGCGCCCATCTATGCGCAGAGCCTGATCGGTATGGTCACTTTTGTGGGTCAATGGTGGGTCGATAACCCCAAGATGTCTGCCGAGGAAGTTGCCGCACACATTTCCGCGCTGTCATGGATGGGTCTGCGACACCTCCCGAACAAACCACAAAAAGCAGTGCAGCCGAAAGCAGTGCACTCTCGCTCGAAGTGAGAGTGTTGTTTCCATGAGTCCGAGCGAGCCAGTTACCCAGATCGCAGCAGTCGACCGCCTGGCCGTTCGCGTCACAAAAGATGCTGCCCGGCAGATTCGCGGCGGTCACCCCTGGGTATTCAACAACTCCATTACCTCGCTCAAGGGGGATGGGCAAGCGGGCGACCTTGCGGTGATCTTCGATGAGCGCCGTGAGTTCATGGCGATTGGCCTGTATGACCCTGACTCAGCAATCAGCATCAAGATTCTTCACCATGGAAAACCTGTTCAGATTGATGCTTCGTTCTGGACACAGCGTCTGACTGCTGCAAACGAACTGCGCGTCGGCGCATTCGATCCAACCCACACCACCGGCTACCGCTGCGTGCACGGCGAGAATGATTCCCTGCCCGGTTTGGTGCTCGACCGCTACGCCGATACCTATGTACTCAAGCTCTACAGCGCCGCCTGGTTCCCTCACTTAGAACAAATCCTGAGCAGCATCAGCGAAGTGTTTGAGCCGCAAGCTGTGGTGTTGCGCTTGGCTAGAGGCTTGCAGAATCCCGGCCAGCAATTCCTGTTCCGTGGCGCAGCGCTGAGAGACGGCCGAGCCCTGTTCGGAGAGCTACCAGAACAGGCTGTTGCCTTCATCGAGAATGACCTGCGTTTTGAAGCGGATGTTATCCACGGTCAGAAGACAGGGTTCTTCTTGGATCAGCGAGACAACCGGGCTCGGGTTCGTTCGCTAGCCCAGGGTTCTCGAGTGCTTGATGTGTACTGCTGCACAGGCGGGTTCTCGGTGAACGCCGCTGCTGGGGCAGCAGCATTAGTCCACAGCGTCGACATCAGTGCTGCAGCAATTGCATCAGC
The DNA here is from genome assembly GCA_037141255.1 of Actinomycetes bacterium. Lineage (GTDB taxonomy): Bacteria > Actinomycetota > Acidimicrobiia > Acidimicrobiales > Microtrichaceae > IMCC26207. The sequence goes on from JBAXCX010000041.1 coordinate 12,618, forward strand.
GAAGCGCAATATGGCCAGAAACGCAGGCCGCTCGGCCGTGCGCGCTTGCGCACACCAAGTCTCTGTTGGTGATGCCATGACCGTTATGTCTCAAATGATCGAGGCCGGCAGGCTCTTTGACATGGTCATTGTCGACCCACCCTCGTTTGCCTCAAAGCAGGACCAAATCGATGGCGCCCTACGTGCCTATGGCAAGTTGACCGAGTTGGCGGTCCGGCTCCTTAACTCGGGGGGCATGTTGGTGCAGGCCTCTTGCTCGGCCCGAGTCACCTCTGAACAATTCATGGAGGCGGTGGGCGATGCCGCGTATCGATCTGGCGTTCAGCTTGACGGAATCAGTCACACCACGCACGCAATCGATCACCCCGATACCTTCCCGCAAGGGGCGTACCTCAAGGCGATTTTTGCCCGGGTCCTGCCGTTACGCTGATTGCGAATCTGGCTCTTCAACCCGGCCGTCTGTATGGCGCGCAAAGCGCTTTGGTTCTGCTCCATGAACCGGGCCGTCCTCTGGCCATGGCCATCCACCAAACTCGGTGCGCCGGAAGTCCTCGAAGGCCTGCTCGAGTTCGGCTCGCGTGTTCATAACAAAGGGACCGTGTTGCGCCACGGGTTGGCCGATTGGTCGGCCTTGCAGCAACAAAAGCTCAACTGCTTGCGCACCTGCAACCAATTCAATCTCGCGGTCCGAAGCCAGAGCTAAGCCAGTCTCTGAGTGGTACTGCTCGTCTGCGACGGTCAGCGTGGAGCCCTCAAAGAAATACAAGATGCGCGCCGTGTCGGGGCCAAGCGCTGCCGGCAGCGTCCAGCTTGCGCCAGCCTGCATACGGATCGACCAGATCGCCACGTCTGAGTCGTTCCGCGCTGCCCACGAGTTGGGAGGCGGTTGTGGCGGTTCGCAACTGTTGTTGGGAATCGCCCCTGCGATGATGGTGACCTCGGTGGTGAGTCCCGCAGAGTCGGTGAACTCCACCCTAGGAATCTGGTGATTCCACAACATGGTGAAGTGTGGTTCCACCAACTTGTCTTCGGGTGGCAGGTTCAGCCAAATCTGAAATAGCTCAGCTGGATTCGGGCTGCTTGGGCTGAGCAGGGGAAACATCTCTGAGTGGACAATTCCGCTTCCCGCAGTGAGCCACTGCACGTCACCTGCACCGAATCTGGCAGCGGCACCCAGTGAATCTGAGTGGTCGATTAAGCCCCGACGAACAAACGTTACGGTCTCGAACCCGCGGTGAGGGTGCTGCGGAAACCCAGGAACAGCCGACCCGTGGTACATCCGCCAGCCGTCCTTGCCCGCAAAGTCAGACCCCATCTGCCGGCCCTCGAGCGAAGCCGCTGGGCCAAACTCTGCGTTGCCCTCGGGGTAGGCATCATCGTGATGCGCGCAGAACAGGAATGGATCAATTGTTGGCCACTGTGGGCCGAGTGAAACAGTCTGCAGAACCGGGTGCTGAGACATCAGAAGGCAGTCCGTTCGGGTCTAGTAGTTAGACCAGTGGGGGAAGTGATTGTTGGGTGTCCATCATGTCGGCCATAACTACCTTGATGAACTCGTCAACCTCCTCAGTGATTCCGCCGCTGACCCCGCCGTAGATCGCAGCGCTTCCAGCTGGTTCGTCCTTGCGCTCAATCCCGTACTGCACTGCCTCGTCAAGGTCAGCAGCAAACTTCTCGGCTAGGCCGGGCTGGGTTTGTGGTCCTGTCACAGCCATGTGGATCGAGTTGGGGTACTGCTGGCCGTTGAACCTCCACCCTCGTAACCGCATGAAGTCATTGACGTGATAAATGTCGAACAGATCGGAGGTGAAAGCGAAGCAGAAGGTTGGAGCGCCGATGATCCGTAGCTCAGAATGCGAGGTGACTGCGGCCTTCATCTTGTCGGCCGTAGAGAAGATTGCTTTGGCGTGCGACAGGTAGCCGTCCTTGCCGTAGGCAACCATGGAAGCCCAAGTTGCTGCGAGCAGACCAAGCGAACGAGAGCCGTCCATGCCCGGTGAGCAGTACTTTCCGCCAGTCCAATCGGTCAGATAGAAGTACTGCGAGTTGCGCAGGGCCTTGTCCCGAACGGCAAGGACAGAGGACCCCTTCAAGCCGTATCCGTACTTGTGAATATCGGCGCTGATGCTGGTCACTCCTGGGACCCGGAAGTCGAACAATGGGATCTCGTATCCCAGTTCTTGTCCCCATGGCAGGATGAACCCGCCGAGACAACCGTCTACATGCAGGCCGGTTCCATTGCTCAGCGCCAGTTGCCCGAGCTCGGCTATGGGGTCAACCACGCCGTGGCCATAGGTGCAAGCTGATCCGACGATTGCAATGGTCTGATCATCCATCAGGTTGGCCACTGCATCTAACTCAACAATGCCCGTCTCTGGGTTAATCGGGGCAACGCGAAGCTCGATGCCAAACAGATGACAGGCCTTATCGAAAGCCGCATGCGCGCTTTCGGGCTTCACCACGTTGGGGTGAATGATGCCGCGGTCATCGCGAGCTTGCTCCCGATAGGCCAGCATGGCGTGCGTGATGCTGGCGGTGCCACCGCTTGTCACTATGCCTGCGGGTGTTGTGTCAGTCACAGCCTCGGCATGCAACATGTCGAGCGTCATCGCAATGATCTCGCCCTCGAACTTGGTAGCGCTGGGACAGACATCTCGTTGTAGTGCGTTGACGTGACCAAACAAGCCGAATGCCTTGGTCATGTAGTCGTAGTGCTCACGGTCTCCGCAGTAGTAGGAGCCAGAGACTTGGCCGGTCTCCCAAGAAGTATCTTCCTCGACAGCCATCTGCTGAAGCTCGGCCAGAATCTCTGAACGGTCTCTTCCGTGCTCGGGCAATTGGCGATTGACAGTGAAACGTTCGGCGTAGGGATAGTCACTCATGGCTCAAAGCTTCGCAGATAGAGAGGTGGTTTGTGAACGCGGCTTGGAATTGAATTTGTGAACGCTCGTACATCTCGTGGTACTCGGAGCGCGGCGTGTAGCTAGCGGCTTGATCGAGTCGAACCTCGGTCGGGTCCTCTCCCTGCGATCTACACAAGGCAACCATTCCAACAGCAGTAGCTGCGGCTAGCTCAGGGTCCGCTAACACGCAGACCCGTCGGTTGAGAACATCGGCTAGCACTTGAGCCCAGCCGGCAGAGCGTGCGGCGCCTCCGCCGAACACGATTTCTTCGCAGGTGGTTCCCGTCAGACCTTCTACAGCGGGCAGTAGCCATCGGAGGTTATGCGCTGTTCCTTCGATAACCGAGCGCAGCATTGATTCTCGAGTTGTGCTGAGCGACAGGCCGATGAATCCGCCACGTTGGGCAGTCTCGGCACGTGGTGACATCGATCCGGCCAGCCAAGGCAAGAACAACAGTCCCTCGGATCCAGGCTGAGACTGTGTCAACGCCGACTCAAGTTCATCAAACTGACCCTGTCCGCTAGACGTCTCACCTTCAGTTCGGTCGCGTTGTGGCCGAAGCAGGTTGAGTGTGTGCTCGACGGCGGCTCCCGAGATGCCGTTCTCGGCCATCACTACATGGCGACCCTGCACAGGAGCCGGCATGGCGAGCACCTCGTGATCAAGATCAACTCGATGCCCGTCAAGTGAGTCCACGAGCACTGCAGTGGTGCCAATCATCAGGCCACACTGCCGTGTTGATGTAGAGACTGCTGGGTTCGAGACTGTTGATGTAGAGACTGTTGATGTAGAGACTGCCGAGTTCGATACTGCCGAGTTCGCCCCGCTAGTTGAGCCCTGCCCTCGACCATGCAGCACGCCAGTGGCAAATGCGCCGGCCTGGGTGTCGTTCATTCCAGCGCGCACCGAAACTGCGCTGGGCAGCCCAAGTTGCCCGGCTAGATCAGCTGGGACCTGGCCCACGATGTCATCCACCCCAATCAGCACTGGGAGTTTGCTGGGATCAACTCCCGTCATGGCGACTAAATCGGAGTCGTACTCTGTTGTTCCAACAACTCGGTTGTCACACAGTTGTGAGGCAAACATGGTGCACTGAGTCGCAACTGCACGCCCAGTCAGGCGAAGGTTGATGAAATCCATGACCTCGAGATAGGTGGCAGTCTGCTCGTGGATCAGAGGCTGCTCGCTCTGTAGATACAGCAAATGCGCCAGGGATAACCCGCCACCGATGGGCGGAATCCCGTGCCGGTCGACAAAAATCTCAAAGGCCTGCTCATGGCGTTCCATGACCGACCAGCACAGATCCTCGCCGCGATGATCCAGATACATAAGAAGCGGACCCGTGACGGCCCCTTGAGCATCCACGCCAACAATCGAGGAATACTGACTGCAGACCCCAATGCTCGCGATGCGGCGGGATCGATCAGGCTGGGCATCTGTGATTTCTTGAATCGCCTCTCGCACACCGATCCAAATCTGCTCGGCGTCTTGAGTAACAGCCGCACCCTCATGACGCGTTGTCAGTGGACGGCTAGAAGATGCATGTATCTGACCGGTGTCGTCTACGAGAACTAGTTTGAGATTCGTAGACCCGACGTCAATTCCAATTGCATGCATTCGCTCAAGGTAGACCTAGCGGCTAGTCGAGGAACTGTTTTGGCGCGAGTTGCAGCAATCGCTCTACACTGCGCCCGTTAGTAAATACAGCAGTTAGTAAATACAGCAGTTAGTAAATACAGCAGTAGTAAATACAGCAGTACAGAAATACAACCGAGGATCTTGCTTCGCCAAAGACCCCAAGGTGAATCCTGCGTTGAGCGCTTGCGCTGATTGCAGGATCTGAAAGGACCGTCACTGGTTCGCCTGGGTAGGTGGATACTCCAGTACACCCGACCAGTTCGGTCGAGGGGGGCGTCCGCTTTGCGGCGCCCGATCCTCCCGAACAGATGGAGAGGAGGTGTCAATGGAAAACCCACGACCTGACAAGGTTGCAGTTGTAGATGAGGTCCGAGAGAAGTTTGAGTCCTCTGATGCGGTGCTGTTTACTGAGTATCGGGGATTGACGGTTCAGGATCTTGCTGAACTGCGTGCATCACTGAGCGCAGTTGGGGGCGAATACCGCGTGTATAAAAACACCCTTGTTCGACTCGCAACCAAGGATCTTGAGGTTGATCAGAGCTTCGAGGATGACCTAGTTGGTCCAACGGCCATCGCATTTGTTGGTCAGAAGCCCGATGGCACGCCTGGTGACGCAGTCATGGTTGCCAAGGCATTGCAGGCATTTGCTAAGTCAAACCCATTGCTCATTATCAAAGGCGGCCTACTCGGCACTCATGTGCTCAACGCGGAGAGTGCAAAACAACTCGCAAGCGTTGCGCCTCGTGAAGAGTTGCTGTCTAGGTTGGCCGGTGGGATCGCAGCCCCGATGCGTGAATTCGCCTCGTTGTTGCAAGCAATTCCTGCCAGCTTTGCCTATGGGCTCAAAGCGCTGATCGATGCCGGAGGCGCCGCTGGTGCACCCGTTGCCGAAGAAGTTGTTGAAGAAGTAGCGGCTCCTGAGCCAACTACTGAAGACACAGCTACCGAAGAAACAGCTACCCCTGAGGTAGCTGAAGAGGCCACTGCAGAAGTTGCAGATGAGGCACCTGAAGAAACCCCCGAAACACCTGCTGAAGATTCAGTAGATGCACAAGACGACAACGAAACAGTGGCAGATGCCGCTGCTGAAGAGGAGTAAGACACATGGCTACCAATGAAGAGATCCTTGATTCGATCTCAAACCTGACCGTGCTTGAGCTTTCAGAATTGCTCACTGCATTTGAAGAGCGCTTCGGCGTCACTGCCGCAGCACCTGTTGCTGCAGCCGCAGCAGCACCTGCCGGTGGCGGGGGAGCAGCTGAAGAAGAAGAAGAGAAGACTTCATTTGATGTGGTGCTCACCGAAGCCGGTGACCAGAAGATCAAGGTCATCAAAGAGGTCCGTGGGCTCACCAGCCTCGGACTCAAAGAGGCCAAGGACCTTGTCGAGTCCGCTCCCAAGGAAGTCCTTGAGGGTGTCTCGAAAGATGACGCAGAAAAAGCAAAGGAAGCCCTTGAGGGCGTCGGCGCAACTGTCGAGATCAAGTAAAAGTTCATCTCGATTACATGCTCTGAACGGGCACTAGCGTTCGCAATTCGGGAGTGTTCTCGCCGGCTAATCGGTTAGGAATGCTCCCGTTGCGCGTCCGATTGGCTGCAATTTCTTCGGCCTTCCTCAGGCAGTTCCAACCCCGTCTTGACCTGAATGAACAGCGCGCATACTCTGGAGAGTTGCCGTGCTCTGCTGTTCGCCCCTCTTCAGAAAATTTCTGCTGAGCGGTTCGCGTCCCAGACACAGTCCATACCCACCACTCTCTTGCACTCACTGGGAGTAAGTTTTGTCTTCACGCGTCACCATCCGTGATCGTTATTCGTTTGCCAACCTTGATGAGGTACTTGAACTACCAGATCTCATCGCAATCCAGAGGAAATCCTTTCATTGGTTCGTCGAGCATGGTCTTGCCGATGCATTCAAGGACATCTCTCCGATTAAGGACTTCACCGAGACGCTCAGTCTTGAGTTGGAATTTGATCCGAGTGATGAGGACCTCCGGCCGCCTCCGAAGTTCACTGTGGAGGAGTGCAAAGAGAAGGACATGACCTACTCTGCGCCCATCTTCGCTCGGGCTCGCTTTATGAACGCCACGACTGGCGAGATTAAAGAGCAGACGGTGTTCATGGGCGACTTCCCCATGATGACCGAGAAGGGCACCTTTATTATCAACGGCACTGAGCGTGTCGTGGTGTCTCAGTTGGTTCGATCACCCGGCGTGATCTTCCAGCCAGGAGAGCGCTTCCGCCTTCGTAATCTGTCCAAGCATCAGCTCGTTACGGGAACCATCCACCCGTATCGCGGTGAGTGGATTGAGTTCGACGTCGAACAGAAGCCCGGAAAAGACCCAACTGCTGGAACTCGAGTGGCACGCAAGCGTCGCCTCTCGCTGTTCCTGCTGATTCGTGCGCTGGGCTACGACGAAGAGAACTTCCCTGGGTTCCTTGAGTCTTTCGTTCGCCACTTCGATTTCCTTGAAGGCCAATGGGAGAAAGACCGCGAGCTTGTGGTCACCCAAGAAGAGGCGCTCATCGAGATTTACAAGCGTGCCCGCCCCGGCGAGCCAGCTACGCCCGATTCGGCCCGTAATTACTTTACGAATGCCTTCTTTGAGCCTCGCCGCTACGACCTCTCTCGCGTCGGGCGTTACAAGCTCAATCGCAAGCTCGGCCCAGAAATCGAGAAGCTCCAAGAGTTGTTCCCACAACTCAAGGGACGCCTCGATGAGCCAGAGATCGATCAGCCAGTGCTCAGCCGCTGCGAGGTTTTGGCCTCGACTACCTATCTGTTGAACTTGGCCATGGGTACCCACGGGTACCGCTTGGATGATCAGGATCACTTCGCAAACCGCCGTATTCGCAGCGTTGGCGAACTCATCCAGAATCAGGTTCGCATTGGTCTGTCTCGTATGGAGCGGGTGGTGCGCGAGCGCATGACCACTCAAGACGTCGAGGCAATCACGCCGACCACCTTGATCAATATTCGTCCTGTGGTTGCCGCAATTAAGGAGTTCTTCGGAACCTCGCAATTGTCGCAGTTCATGGATCAGGTCAACCCGTTGAGTGGGCTGACACATCGTCGCCGCCTGTCGGCGCTCGGCCCCGGTGGTCTGTCACGTGAACGTGCTGGCTTCGAGGTTCGAGATGTGCACTTCAGCCATTACGGCCGCATGTGCCCGATCGAAACTCCAGAAGGCCCAAACATTGGTCTGATCGGTGCCTTGGCAACCTTTGGTCGGGTGAACGAGTTTGGTTTCATTGAAACTCCGTACCGCAAGGTCATCAACGGCAAGGTCACCAACGAGATCATGTATCTCTCTGCCGATGAGGAAGAGGAATACGTCGTTGCTCAGGCCAACACCCCGGTTGACGATAAAGGCAACTTCCGTGCCGATCGAGTGCTGGTGCGGCGTTCTCCGCAGGCTGCCTCGCTGTCTGACTTGCGCTTGCAACTTGAGCGTGACGAGTTCCTAGGTGCCACTACCGAAATCTCGGCAGTGCCACCAGCAGAAGTTCAGTTAATGGACGTTTCACCACGGCAGATTGTGTCCGTGGCTGCAGCGCTCATTCCATTCTTGGAACACGATGATGCAAACCGTGCGCTCATGGGTGCCAACATGCAGCGTCAGGCAGTTCCATTGCTGCGTGCAGAGGCCCCGTACATCGGTACCGGAATCGAAAGTCGAGCGGCACGAGATGCAGCCGACATGATTCTTGC
>JBAXCX010000042.1:0-20670 GCA_037141255.1 Actinomycetes bacterium
CAGTGTCATCGAGTGTTACCACAGTGTCATCGAGTGTTACCACAGTGTCATCGAGTGTTATGAGTTCGTCCGAGCACTGTGGGTGCGCGTTTGGCTCCGAGACAATGCCGATGCTTGCCCAACGGGTATGACCTAGGACCACAGCCTCAACTTCTTGCGAGCCCAGTGCTAGGTGCAGCAATTCATCATCGATGATTGCAGCGCGAAGTGCCGCAGTGTTGTCTCCGAGTTCACCGATTTCTGCCGCAGCTTTGTACACAATGATGAGCGTGCCGTCTGCGATCTTGACAGAGCCAGAGGTAAAGCTGCGGTAATCACGGCTTTGGATCAGCGACCGAATCGCTGGGTCAGCTAGGTCTAAGCCGTGATGAGAAATCTGCAGTTCAAGCCCAGCGGAATCTCTACCGCGGACCTCGAGTCGGTCAAGCGCCGACAGCGCCTGATGTGCGCTGAACAACACAGCTGTGGCCGCCGGGCTGAGCGGAGCAGTCGTGAGAACTCGTGAACCCAAGTAGCTGACATCACGTGCTGCGCGAAGGCGATCACGTGAAATCGCCCAGATGGCATCTTTGCAGCGGATGAGTGCGGCATTGGTCTGCTCAAGGTTGAGCAGTTGCAGCACGGCCCCGCCGGCGCTACCCAAGGGTTGATCCAGAGCTAATTCAAGTGCCTCGGCTTGAGCCTGAAGCACCTCTGCTTGACGCCCAATTGCAGCGGCTGCTTCGGGGTCTGCAATGAGGCTCTGTAGGCCAGCCACACCTCGAAGAACGCGGTCAACTTGCTCGAGTTGCTCTGCCGCTAGGAGCAATCTCTCGCAGAGGTCCGCTGTAGGAGCGGCAAGGTTCGGATGAAGCTCTGCCAAGGTCTGAGCAAGCGGCGCAGCCGGGACCGGCAGGCGTTGCGATTTCTGGCGAATTACAGCAATAATGCCGCACATCTTGTCTTACCCCTCTGCTGCCCCTTGCAGCGGTTTCTACCCCGGCTCATGTGGTTGCGGCCTGAATTGTCAACCCGATTGAGGCTAACAGCGCTAACGGAAAAGCCGGTCAGCTGACTCACATCTGCTTGATATTCGGTCATGTGCTTGGGTCACCTCCGGGCGAGCATCTCTACGGCCAAGGCAAGTTGCTCTGCAATTCGCTGGGCAACTTCGCTCTGCTCGGCCTCGACCATGACGCGGACAACTGCCTCGGTACCAGAGGGTCGCAATAACACGCGACCGGTCTCGCCCAGTTCTGCTGTGGCAGCAGACAACTCTTGGCTCAGCAGTGCGGCAACCTCTGGCATGGGCCGAGCCACCGGCACGTTGAGCAACACCTGCGGTAAGCGCGTCATCGCCGCCTGAGCAAGCTCAGCCAGAGTTCGACCTGACCTACGCAGCAGATCCAACAGGACAACCGCCCCCAGGAGTCCGTCTCCGGTGGTTGAGTGATCGGCAAAAATGATGTGTCCCGATTGCTCACCACCTAGGGAGAACTCGCCTTCGGCTAGGGCCTGAAGCACATTTCGGTCACCGACTGCAGTTTGTACAACCGAGATTCCTGCTCGCTGCATTCCCTGCAAAAAGCCAAGGTTGGACATGACGGTGACCACAACAGTGTTGTGGGCCAGCATGGATCTATCAGCTAAGTCAATCGCACAGAGAGCAATGATGTGATCTCCGTCGACTTCCTCGCCGGTGTGATCCACCGCTAGGAGTCGGTCTGCATCTCCGTCAAAGGCAATGCCAAGATCTGCGCCCTCTGCAACAACCCGTTCACTCAGGGCCTCGATCGAGGTGGACCCGCACTCGTGATTGATATTGAGCCCATCGGGGCTGTTCGCAAGAACACACAACTCAACCCCAAGGCGTTCGAGTAGCAGCGGTCCAAACTCAAAGTTCGATCCGTTGGCACAGTCCAAGACCACTTTGAGGCCTTGAAGGGTTCGGCCTTCGATTGCGGCCGCAACGGAGTCCAGATAGGCCTCGCCAGCTTGAGCATCACCTTGGATAACTCTGCCAACCAACTCTCTTACCGGACCAGGGTGAGGAACCGGCTGCAGTAGGTCCTCGAGGGCAGCTTCTACCTGAGCTTGTTCAGCATCGCTAAGTTTGCGCCCGCCTGGGGCAAACAACTTAATTCCGTTGTCATAAAACGGGTTATGCGAGGCCGAGATCATCACTCCGGTGATCTTCTCTTGCGCAGAGACGGCCGCCACCGCAGGGGTTGGCACCACTCCGAGCAAGACTGCATCTGCCCCTTCGGCGCAGACACCTGCCGCAACGGCGAGTTCCAGCATCGGCCCGGAGCGACGGGTATCTCGGCCTATCACCACGCGGGAAGTGGGAAACACACGCGCAGCTGCGCGGCCCAAAGCCAAAGCAGTTTCTACCGTGAGCGCCGAATTAGCCTCACCACGCACACCATCGGTTCCAAAGCGGATATGCATCTGCCCAGCCCGATCTCTGGCTTCGCGGATCAGCGCTTCGAGTATTGCGGTGCCTTGCGGGCCTTCTTGAGGCCGTACTTCTTGGACTCTTTCTCACGCGAGTCACGGGAGAGGAATCCAGCGCTTTTCAGCATTGCACGCAGTTCTGGGTCAAGAGCAATCAAGCCCCGTGAAATACCTAGGCGGATAGCCCCGGCCTGACCGCTCACGCCACCACCATGAAGGGTGGCGTCGATGTTGTACTGCTCTTCGGTGCTCGTCAAACGAAGCGGCTCGGAGAGCACCATGCGATGCGTCGGGTTGGGGAAGTAATCCTCAAGCGGACGCTTGTTGATGGTGATGGTTCCGTCACCTGGACGAATCCGGACTCTGGCAACGGCACGCTTGCGGCGGCCTGTGGACTGAACGAGTGGGTGTGGCATGTGTACAGGTCTCCGTTACGAACGAGCGCGAGCGTCGGGAATGTTGAGCACCTGAGGTTTCTGGGCGCTATGTGGGTGGGTAGGTCCTGGATAGACCTTGAGCTTGGTCATCATCTGGCGACCGAGACGGTTCTTAGGAATCATCCCTCGGATGGTTCGCCGAACGGCTTCTTCTGGCTTCTTGTCCAACAAGGTTGCGTAGGTGTCAGAACGGATACCACCTGGGTAACCAGTATGGCGATAGACCATCTTCTTCTCTGCTTTGCCAGGGGACAGTGCCACCTTGGCAGCGTTGATGATAATGACGTGATCGCCAGTATCGATATGGGGGCTGAAGATTGCCTTGTGCTTGCCGCGCAGGACACGGGCAACCTCGGTTGCCATGCGGCCAAGGGTCAGGCCTTCGGCATCGACGATGTACCACTCATGCGTGATCTCTGAGACTTTGGGGGAATAGGTGCGCACTGCGCTCACTCTTTCTGCAATCGGACTATGAAGGCCGCTAAACGATCTTTCGGCGCGAAGTATTTGGCCGAAGGATCACAGTAGTGGCCTGCAATAGAGCCGGGCAAGTGCGCAGGCGATTCCCGACTTTCGGGGCTAGATTCCCGCAGCGCCGCACTCGGCGCTCGAGAAGACGTACCGAACCCCTTAATCCGAGGTATTCCGAGTTGCTAGGACGACGTAACCGAGCGTAAGCCGAGGTGCCGCAGACAGCGGGTCGATTGGGCCGAGGTTCAAGCCACGTAGTCTCGCTAGAGACGAACAGCAGCGTTGAATGAATGGAGAAGGGCTACAAACGGCCCGATACGGTAATGAGCCCTTCCGGCAGAACAGCCGAGCAAAGCGGCGAAGTAGCGAGTCCATCCAGCGCATAACTCCGTCAACGCTGACCACGACCGGACCTCCGATAGAACTGATCGAATCCACGGCCCATCCAGCGGACTCGAGCGTGGACACAAGGCCGATTGAAGTCAGGCGGCGGAAGTCGTAAGGCTGCTCATGCAGACCATGCACAAATGGGGCCGAAAGCAGCAGCGTGGCTCCGCCGATAGCGATGCGGGCTAGCTCCGCAGCAAGGGCGTGCTCATCAGGAACATGCTCGATTACTTCGGTACACAACACTCCATCTGCCACGCTCGAAGCCACGGGCAGTGAGCCGGCATCCGCCATCACGAGCAGCGCATCTGCGCCTCTTGGAAGGCGGTCAATGCCCACATACTGATCGTGATCAAAGACATATCGGTAAGGTGAATCGCCTGACCCAACGTCAACCAAAAGTTCAAGATGTCGCTCAGGTGCTGAACGCTCGATCACCAATGAAATGAGTGCCGTAGAGAAGACCGATCCCGTCGCCACGGCCCGCTTTAGATTCTGGCCCCCCCACTTCAACCATGCCTCAGGTTATCCCACCCGACCTCGGTGCCATCTCGGATACACACATTAAGAATCCGTTTGAGAGAACCAGACGGGTGTTTCATCTCCTGGGTAGCCAATCTTCCAAAGACTGAGCGCATGAGGTGGGGCCACGTTGCTGCTGAGAGAGCGATCTTTGGCTGCAAGAATCTGCCCAACCTGAGCGGCAGTAAACCTGCCTCTTCCGACATCAACGAGCGTACCAACAAGGCTGCGCACCATCTGATGACAAAACGCAGATCCGGCCACCTCAAACCGCAGGAGCTCATGGCGGCCATTCAACTCGGGCTCAACTGTCCACTCGGCCTGCAGCAGCCTTCGAACCAGCGTGGCGTTCGGGATGTCCTTTGGGCGTTTACAAAATGAAGTGAAATCATGCAGACCGATCAGCGCCTCGCAGGCTTCTTGCATGGACGCCAGGTGTAACGGTTTGTCAACCCACCAGGTAGTGGTTGCTAGCAAGGGATCAGGTATCTCGCTATTGAGCACGAGGTAGCGATACTGCCGCCACATGGCCGCATAGCGGGCATCGAACTGGGTCTCAACGATGCTCACTTGAGAAGTCACAACACTTGGAGCGAGCAGCGCATTCAGTGAGTTCCGCAGACGAATCGGCTCAACCTTTTTTCCTCGTACGCCAAACGTGACGACCTGCTGGCGCGCATGCACCCCAGCGTCAGTTCGCCCAGCACAAGTGAGGACAATCGGCTGGCTGTACACCTTCTCCAACTTCGCACGCAACAAACCTGCGACAGTAGTGACGCCCAGATTTTCGGCAAAGCCTTTAAAGGCTCCGCCGTCGTATGAAATATCGAGCCGGACCCGAATCAGGTCTGGCGGTGGGTGTGAGTAGCTCAGACCAGTTCGAGCTTGGCCATGGGAGCATTGTCCCCATGACGCGTGCCCAGTTTGAGGACTCGTGTGTAACCACCTGGACGGTCCGCATAGCGGGGTCCGACCTCATCAACAAGCTTGGCCACTATTTCTTGGTCCCCCAAGTAGGCCAACAGTTGACGATGGTTATGAAGCCCGCCCTTACGCGCCTTGGTAATCATCTTCTCGGCGATTGGTCGCACTGCCTTGGCCTTGGCCTCGGTGGTGACAATGCCAGTTGGGGAGGCAACTAACGAGCACACCAAGTTGGCCATCATCAGCCGCTGATGCTTTGCGTTCCCGCCAAAGCGGCGGCCCTTTTTTGGAGTTCCTGGCATGAGATCTTCCTCTTACTCAGTCTCGGCCGGACAGGGAAAGTCCCCGCTCGTCGAGCTTCTCGATAATTTCGTCTAGTGACTTCTGTCCGAAGTTCGTGATCGCTAGGAGATCATCTTCACTGCGGGAAAGCAATTCGCCAACCGTGTTGACCTGCGCACGCTTGAGGCAGTTACGGGGACGCTCGGAGAGATCTAGTTCCTCGATGGTGAGATCAAGATCAGGAGAGGAAGAGGTTGTGATCGCAGCCTCGGTGAGGGTGAGACCCTCTGGCTCATCTGACATCTGCTCAACGAGTTCAACAAGGGCTCGCAAGGTGGCTCCCGATGAGGCCAGCGCATCGCGTGGTGTCATGGATCCGTCAGTCTCGATCTCGAGAATGAGCTTGTCAAAGTTGGTGGACTGCTCAACGCGAACTGGCTCGACCGAGAACGACACACGCCGAACTGGAGAGAAGATTGCGTCAATCGGAATGACACCGATCGTCGAAGTGCTACGACCATTACCCGACAAGTAGCCCGTGCCCCGATCAACCGTTAGGTCGACCGCAAGCCGGCCCCTTGCGTTGATTGTCGCAATTGAAATCTCGGTGTTGAGGATCTCAACGTCTGCAGTGAGCATGACGTCGGCTGCAGTGACCTGTGCTGGACCGCGCACATCAAGGCGCAGCGTCACGGGTTCATCTGAAGTTGAAGTGAGAACCACATCCTTCAGATTGAGGATGACGTCAGCGACATCCTCGGAGACACCTTGAATGGTGTCGAACTCATGAAGGGCATCGTCGAAACGAACCTCGGTGATTGCTGCTCCGGGAATCGAAGAGAGCAATGTGCGGCGAAGGGAGTTGCCCAGAGTATGACCGAAGCCAGGCTCGAGTGGGCTAATGGCGAACCTTTGCAGGTTGCCCTCTTCTTCGTCGATTGCCTCAACGGTAGGGCGCTGAATGACGAGCATCTTGTGCGTACCTCTGATGAACGGTGGCGGATTGGAACATGCGGGCCGAAGCCCATTTCTTTACTTGGAGTAGAGCTCCACGATGAGCTGCTCGCGCACGGGCACATCAATGTGCTCGCGCAGCGGAAGCTCTCGAACAGTGACCTCTTGGCCACCATCAGCTGCTTCGAGCCATGGTGGAGGGGTTCGTCCGAGGGTGTCCATATTGAACTGGACGATAATCATTTCACGAGACTTCGTTCGCAGCGTGACAACATCACCTTTGCGGACTCGGTAGCTCGGAATGTCAACTCGACGGCCGTTGACATCGACATGGCCGTGATTCACAAACTGACGGGCCTGAGGGCGGGTGGATCCCCATCCAGCGCGGTAGACCACGTTGTCCAAGCGAAGTTCGCAAAAGCGCAACAGCGTCTCGCCCGTCACGCCCTGACGACGGTTCGCCTCGGCGTACAAATTGCGGAACTGCTTTTCGGTCATACCGTATGCAAATCTCGCCTTCTGCTTCTCTTGCAGTTGCAACAAGTACTCGCTGACGTTGCCGCGACGACGAGTGCGGCCGTGCTCCCCGGGGGGATACGGGCGATTTTCCATTGCTTTGTTCTCACCTGAGGTTCCCCAGATGTTGGTGCCGAGACGCCGAGAGACGCGTGCACGAGGTCCTGTATAACGTGACATTTCAGAGCCTCCGACGCTTCTTGGGTCGACAACCATTGAACGGAACAGGAGTCACGTCTTTGATGCCAGTGACTTCGATTCCCACATTCTGGATGGAACGAATTGCAGTCTCACGCCCAGACCCTGGGCCCTTGACCACAACGTCTACCTTGCGGACTCCGTGCTCCATGGCACGGCGAGCGGCCTGTTCGGCTGCGAGCTGTGCGGCGAACGGGGTCGACTTGCGTGATCCCTTGAATCCGACGTTGCCCGCCGATGCCCACGAGATGACATTGCCATCCTGATCGGCGATCGACACGATGGTGTTATTGAACGAGGACTTGATGTGCGCAACCCCGTAGGTTACGTTTTTGCGTTCTTTCTTGCGGGGACGCCGAGCCCCGGGTGGTGGCTTTGCCATTACTTGCGAACCTTCTTCTTGCCGGCCACGGTCTTTTTAGGACCTTTGCGTGTGCGTGCGTTGGTGTGGGTGCGCTGACCATGAACCGGAAGGCCGCGGCGATGACGCAACCCTTGGTAACAGCCAATTTCCATCTTGCGCTTGATGTTCTGCGAAACCTCACGGCGCAGGTCGCCCTCTACCTTGAGATGCTCCTCGATGTAGCCACGAAGCTTGGTGACCTCTGCATCAGTGAGATCCCGAACGCGGGTGGACTCATTGATCTCGGTGGATTCACAAATGTGCTCGGCCTGAGTACGGCCAATCCCATAGATGTACGTGAGTGAGATAACGAGTCGCTTCTCTCGTGGGATGTCAACGCCAGAAATGCGTGCCATGGTGTCCTTCCTAGCCCTGACGCTGCTTATGGCGCGGGTTTTCGCAGATGACCATCACACGCCCATGGCGGCGGATCACTCTGCACTTTTCACAAATCTTTTTAACGCTCGGTCGAACCTTCATCGGTCTCTCCGGACTGGTACTGCCAGTCCATTCGATTGCTCTAGTGAGCAATCACTTGTAGCGGTAGGTGATCCTGCCGCGGGACAGGTCGTAGGGAGTCAGTTCTACCTGCACCCGGTCTCCAGGAAGAATACGGATGTAATGCATCCTCATCTTTCCGGAAATATGCGCCAGAACCTTGTGGCCATTTTCGAGTTCAACCCGAAACATGGCATTCGGGAGCGGTTCGGTTACCGTTCCTTCCAAGACGATGGCGTCTTCCTTGGGCTTAGCCAGAACTACTTCCTCCTGTGAGTCCCCGAGGGGTGGAACAATATGACGCGTGCAAATTACTGGCCTTGATCGGGCCGAGGGGTAACTGTAGATGAACAGTGGCCAGTAATCAAAAGAGGCGGTCAGTGATCATTGAGATGAGCTCTTGCGTGATCTGATCTCGGTCGCCAACACCGTCCACGGTGACCAAAAGTCCCTGTTCTTCAAACCATTTCACCACCGGAACCGTCAGGCGAAGATACGTAGCGAGGCGCTCTCGAACAGCTTCTTCGGTGTCATCTGCTCGCTGGGTGACCTCTTTCCCACAGGAATCGCAGGTCCAAGGCGAGATTGGTGGAACCTGAACGGAGTAATTGGCTCCACAGGACGAACACACTCGCCGAGATGAAATACGTTCAACCACAACCTCTTCGGCCACATCAAGATCGAGCGCCAGATCAATGCCATCAGCGCCGGTCAGTGCAACGAGGTCCTTCCCCTGCTGCAGGGTGCGCGGGAATCCGTCAAGCAACCAACCGTGAGCAGCATCTGGCTGAGCAAGTCGCTCCGAAATCAATCCGAGCATGACCTCGTCGGACACGAGGTGGCCAGCTTCCATAATCTCTTTGGCACGCTGCCCAAATTCGGTTCCCTCACGAACCGCCGCTCGCAACATGTCGCCCGTTGAGATATGTGGCATACCGAAATGGTCGGCCAATCGAATTGCCTGAGTTCCCTTGCCGGCACCCTGACGCCCAAAAACCAAGAGTCGAACCGGTGGGTGAGTCGTTGATTCCATGACGTCCTCCTCTACGCAGTGCAGCTAGCTCGTCGAAACGAAAGCTACTTACCTGACAGGAAACCCTCGTAGTTGCGCATCATCAGCTGGCTATCAATCTGCTTCATGGTTTCAAGCGCAACACCCACTGCGATCAGCAACGAGGTTCCGCCAATGGAGTAGGCCGCCCCTCCTCCAGTTGCTCCAAGCAGAATTCTTACCAGCACCGTTGGCGTAATCGCCAGCAGAGCAATAAACAACGCTCCTGGCAACGTGATGCGGTTGAGCACCTTGGCCAAATAGTGCTCCGTCTGTGGCCCCGGTCGAATACCCGGAATAAAGCCGCCTTGCTTACGAAGGTTGTCTGCCTGCTGCACGGGGTCGAAGGCGATAGCCGTGTAGAAGTAGGAGAAGCCAACAATGAAGAGGGCCAACACAAAGAGATAGACGGGATTGATGGTGTTTGCCAAGTTGTCGTTAATCCACTTGGACACCGAGGCACCCCACCCGCTCGATGGAAGCACCTGAGAGAGCAGCACCGGCAAGTTGATGACTGCGCTTGCAAAGATGATGGGGATCACGCCGGCCTGATTGACCTTGAGCGGGATGTAGGTGCTCTGACCTGAATACATCCGGCGCCCAACCACCCGCTTTGCGAACTGAACAGGTATTCGCCGCTGGCCCAGCTCTATGAACACAATCGCCCAGAGCATGGCGACCACGAATGCCAAGAACACGGCGAGCTTCCACGGAGCCGAGGCGTAAATGACCGAGAAGGCGCTCGGCAGACCCGAAACCACCGAGCAGAAAATGATGAGCGACATACCGTTGCCGATACCGCGCGTGGTGATGCTCTCGCCCATCCACATGAGCAGCGCCGAACCAGCAGTAAAGGTCACCACGATCAGCAAGACACGAATCGGTGTAAAGACGGGAACCAAATCGATCTTTCCGCTTCCACTCGAGACCAGACCGCCACCGCCGTTGTGGAACAAGAACACCAAGCCAGTCGACTGCAACACCGAGATTCCAATGGTCAAGTAGCGAGTCCATTGTGTGATCTTGGCTTGACCCGTTGCACCCTGTTGCTGCCATTCTTGGAGCTTTGGAATCACCACCGTCAGAATCTGCATGATGATCGAGCTGGTGATGTAGGGCATGATGCCAAGCGCAAACAAGCTGAACTTCGTCAGCGCCTTGCCAGAGAACAGCTGCAAAAACGCCAGAACACCGCCCTGTCGGGCTTGCTCCCCGATGGAGTTCACGGCGTTCTGGTCGATTCCGGGAACGGGTAAATAGCAGCCGAATCGATACAACACCAACATGAACAAGGTAAAGAGCACCTTGTTGCGAAGGTCTGCAACTTTAAATATGTTGCCGATACGAGACACTGACACTCCTGGGACTCAGCAACTGACGGTCAAGGGAAGCTAGCCGATGCAGCGCTCCCCCGCTGACACAACGTTGCTTAACGGTTGGTGTGAGCACTTCCGTGGAATGCGGGGCGGACTTTGAATGGCAGCGGAAGCTTCTCGATGGTTCCACCAGCGCTAGTAATTGCGGCCTCGGCCGATGCAGAAAACCCGTGCACCTTAACCGTTACCTTGCGATTGAGTTCGCCTCGACCAAGCACCTTGACAAGCGCCCCCTTCGAGACAAGGCCATGCGCAAGCAGGGTTTCAGGAGAGATCTCATCAAGGCCTGATTCTTGGATCGTGTCCAGATTAATTGCCTGATACTCAACCCGGAACGGGTTATTGAATCCACGCAGCTTTGGTGTGCGGATAGCGAGCGGAAGCTGCCCACCTTCGAACCCGACGCGAATCTTGCTGCGTGCCTTTTGGCCCTTGGTACCTCGGCCGGCAGTCTTGCCGCCCTTACCACCAATGCCTCGACCCACACGCTTGCGGGATTTGTGGGCGCCCTCTGCGGGCTTGAGATCGTGAATCTTCATGTTCAGTCGCCTTCCTCGGCGGCGAGCGTCTCGACGCTCACAAGATGCGGGACCTTTTGGATCTGGCCGCGCACATCAGGGCTATCAGTATGGATGCGAGACTTGCCGATCCGACCCAAGCCGAGTGCACGGAGCGTTCCGCGCTGCTTTGGTTTGGTTCCAATCGAAGATCCCGTTTGGGTGACCTTGAGTTGAGCCATCATGCGACCTCGAACGGCGCAGGTGCTGGCCCACGCTCTGACTCTTGGTATGCCCGGAGCAAGCCCTTGGGGATGCAATCCTCGGGGTCAAGTCCACGCAGTGCTGCAATCTCATCTGGGCGGCGCAAAGCCTGAAGGCCAGCGACTGTTGCGCGGGCCACGTTGATGTAGTTGGAAGATCCCAGCGACTTGCACAGCACGTCGTGGATCCCTGCTTCTTCAAGAATCGCGCGGGCAGCGCCGCCTGCGATGACTCCGGTACCAGGGGAAGCCGGCTTGAGCATCACGCGTCCGGCGCCCATCACACCGATAACGGGGTGGATGATGGTTCCGCTTGCCAACGGTACGGTGAACAGGTTCTTGCGAGCCTCCTCTGTTCCCTTTTGGATGGCCAGTGGTACTTCTTTTGCCTTGCCGTACCCCAAGCCAACACGGCCGTTGCCGTCGCCAATAACGACGAGCGCAGTAAAGGAGAACCTGCGTCCACCCTTGACCACCTTGGCAACACGGTTGATGTTGATGACGCGGGACTCACGCAGTTGCATGTCCGAATTGTCTTTGCTCAGTGCCATCAGAATTCCAGTCCTGCTGCGCGTGCAGCGTCTGCGAGTGCAGCCACTCGACCTTGGTAACGGAAGCCACCACGATCAAAGACCACCACATTGACTCCGGCGGCTTGTGCCCGCTCAGCTACCCGTGTTCCGACCTTGGCCGCTGCATCACAGTTCGAGGTAGCTCCTCCGCGGAGGTCTGTCTCGAGTGTGCTTGCTGTAGCCAAGGTGACACCTGACCGATCGTCGATCAGCTGCGCAACCACGTGCCGATTTGACCGAAACACTGCCAAACGCGGTCGCTCCGCTGTTCCGGCCACGCTCTTGCGAACACGGGCATGACGACGCTTGCGTCCGTCCTGCTTCTTCTTCGATTTGTCGCTCATGATCGCCTCACTTACCGGCCTTGCCGGCCTTGCGGCGAACGTGCTCGCCGACGTAGCGAACACCCTTGCCCTTGTATGGCTCTGGCTTACGCCAGGCCCGGATGTCGGCGGCCACTTGACCGACCAACTGCTTATCAATCCCGTGAACCTCGATGCGAGTCGGGACTGGAACTACGAAAGAGATTCCCTGCGGAGCATCCACCAGGACGGGATGAGAGAAGCCAAGAGCTAACTCAAGGCCATCCTTTCCTTTAACTGCAGCGCGGTAGCCAACGCCGACGATGTCAAGTTCCTTGCGGAACCCGTCCGTTACGCCGATCACCATGTTGGCCACCAAGGAGCGCATCAGTCCGTGCATCGCACGGCTTTCACGCTCGTCATCTTTGCGCTCAACCAAGAGTGTTGCGCCCTCTTGACGAACCGTGACCTGTTCGACAAGCACGCGTGTCAGCTCGCCCTTCGGGCCCTTTACTTTCAGAGTGGACCCAGAAATCTGGATGTCGACTCCACTTGGAACATCAATTGGTGCTTTACCGATTCTTGACATGGATTCGTTCCTTACCAGACGTGGCAGAGCACTTCACCACCGACTCGCTGGCGACGTGCCTCGCGGTCGGTCATGAGACCCTTGCTCGTGGATAGGACTGCAATGCCGAGACCACCGAGGACGCGTTCGACCTCGTTGTGCTTGCGGTAAACACGCAAACCCGGCTTGGAAATGCGGCGGATACCCGAGATCACTCGGCGACGCTCCTCTGAATACTTCATATCGATCTTCAGCACGTTGCCAGGGCCCTTGGCATTTTCACCAATCGAGAAGCCAACGATGTAGCCCTCTTTCACGAGCACACCAGCGAGCGCTTCTTTTTGTTTTGAAGCCGGCATCAGGACCTCGTCGTGCATCGCCACATTGGCGTTGCGCAGACGTGTCAGCATGTCAGCAATAGGGTCGGTCATCGTCATAGTCGGTCCTCTCCCCTCACCAGCTGGCCTTGGTGACGCCTGGGATTTCGCCGGCGTGAGCCAACTGCCTCAGGCACACACGGCACAGGCCATATTTGCGATACACCGAGCGCGGACGCCCACAACGGCGACAACGGGTGTAGCCGCGCACTTTGAATTTGGGCTTGCGCTGCTGCTTCTGCTTCAGTGCCTCGGTAGCCATCTCAGATTCCTTCCCGACGGAATGGGAAGCCGAAAGCATCAAGAAGTGCTTTACCTTCGGCGTCTGTTCTCGCGGTTGTCACAATGGTGATGTCCATGCCACGTGAGGCATCGACCTTGTCGTAATCAATCTCGGGGAAGATCAATTGTTCGGTAACTCCGAATGTGTAATTCCCACGGCCATCGAAACTCTTCGAGGGCAACCCGCGAAAGTCTCGAATACGGGGGATCGCTAGGGTCACCAGGCGATCAAAGAATTCCCACATCTGATCACCGCGAAGGGTGACCTTCACGCCGATTGCGTTTCCTTCACGCAGCTTGAAACCCGCAATGGATTTCTTCGCCTTCGTGATAACTGGCTTCTGGCCAGTAATCGCAGTGATGTCGGTCACGACTTTTTCTAACAGGCCTTTGTTGTCGACTGCTGCACCGGCGCCAACGTTGACCACGATTTTTTCAAACCGGGGAACCTCCATCACGTTGCTCAATTCGAGCGAGGTCTTGAGGTTGTCTCTGATTTCTTCGTTGTACTTCACCTTCAGGCGAGGAACGATAGATGTCGTCGTACTCACAGTTCTCCTCCATTGGCCCGAGCAACGCGAACCTTGGTTCCGTCGGAATCAACCCGGTATCCAACTCGGGTCGGCTTGCCATCGGAATCAAGCAGGGTCACGTTGGATGCATCAATCGGCATGATCTTGTCGATAATGCCTCCCTGCTGCATGGCGCGGGTTGGCTTCTGGTGACGCTTCGCGATGTTCACGCCCTCGACCATCACCTGCTTCTTCTTGGGATCAACCGAGAGAACTTCACCCTCTTTGCCACGGTACTTCCCGGTCAGGACCCGAACATGGTCCCCTTTACGGATCTTCATCTCAGATCACCTCCGGTGCAAGCGAGACGATTCGCATAAACTTTTTGTCTCGCAACTCACGACCAACGGGGCCGAAGATACGAGTCCCACGAGGCTGCTTCTGATCGTTAATGAGCACAGCGGCATTCTCGTCGAAGCGGATATAACTGCCGTCTGAGCGGCGTCGTTCCTTCTTGGTGCGAACAATGACGCACTTCACGACTTCACCCTTTTTGACTGCAGCACCAGGAAGCGCATCTTTGACCGTGGCAACAACCACGTCTCCGATTCCTGCATAACGACGCTTGGACCCACCGAGCACCTTGATCACCAAGATCTCACGAGCACCAGAGTTATCTGCAACCCGAAGCCGGGTCTCCTGCTGAATCATCGTGCACGCTCCAACACTTCAACGATGCGCCAGCGCTTGGTCTTCGAAAGCGGGCGTGTCTCTGCAATCCGAACCCGATCACCAATGTGCAGATCGTTCTCTTGGTCATGCACATAGAGTTTTTTGGCCCGCTGCACGGTTTTGTTGTACCGAATGTGGCGTACACGCTCGGTCACGGTGACCACGGCAGTGCGATCCATTTTGTCGGAGGTCACAATGCCCTCGCGTACTTTACGGGCGCTGCGCTCTGGCGTTGTTGCTTCAGTCTCACTCATCACGCCTCCCCTCCAGCAGCGGCTTCTGCAGCTGCGATTTCACGGGCCCGTAGCTCAGTGAAGAGTCGGGCGATGTCTCGTTTTGTCTGGTTCATGCGAGAGAAGTTCTCAAGCTGACCCGTTGCGAGCTGGAACCGAAGCTTGAACAAACGGTCCTTCTCTTCTGCGATCCGCTCGATGAGTTCTTCATCACGAAGTTCACGTGCAGTCGTCGTCGTCTTCGCCATCAGAAGGTCTCCTCGCGAGTAATGATGCGGGCCTTGATCGGAAGCTTCTGGATTGCACGGTTCAGTGCACCGCGAGCGATCTCATCGTCGGGGTAAGACAGTTCAAAGAGCACGCGTCCTGGTCGAACAACTGCAACCCACAATTCGGGGTTACCTTTTCCGGAACCCATGCGGGTTTCGGCGGGCTTTTGGGTAACGGGCTTATCGGGGAACACGTTGATCCAAACCTTGCCGCCTCGTTTGATATGGCGAGTCATGGCAATACGTGCAGCTTCAATCTGACGAGCAGTAATCCAACCAGGCTCAAGAGCCTGAATTCCGTACTGTCCGAAGTTGACCTCGGTGCCACCCTTCGAGGTGCCCTTGGTGCGTCCGCGATGAGTCTTGCGGTGTTTGACTTTCCTTGGCATCAACATGATCAGTCACTATCCCCGGGGCGGAAATGATCGGGGTCGTTGCGGTCATTGCCCTTGGTCGAACGCTCAATCTCTTCCTCTTCAGCGAGGAGGCGCTCGAACTCAGGATCAGCCTCAGCGACTAGGGGCTTGATCTCTTCTTCAACTTCAGAGTCAGCCTCAAGAGCAGCCTCCTCAGCTCCAGCAGCGGGCTTTGGAGTCGAAACAGGACGACTTGAGACCACGCGGGGTGTCATATCAGTCAACTCCCCCGTTGCAAGAGCGGCTTCTTTAGCAATCTTCTGCTCTTCTGTGTGCTTGTAGGGAAGGATGTCACCTTTGTAAATCCAAACCTTGACACCAATTCGGCCATAGGTTGTCTTTGCTTCACGGAACCCGTAGTCAATGTCTGCGCGGAGTGTATGCAGCGGCACACGACCCTCTCGGTACCACTCGGTCCGGGCCATTTCTGATCCGCCAAGTCGGCCGGAGCACTGAACACGAATCCCAAGAGCACCAGCCTTTTGTGCGTTCTGCACAGCACGCTTCATGGCACGACGGAACGCAACACGGTTGGTGAGCTGATCGGCCACGCCCTGAGCAATCAGAGCAGCGTCAAGTTCTGGCTGCTTGATCTCTTGAATGTTGAGCTGCACCTTTGGGTTGCCGGTCATCTTGGTGAGGTCGATACGGAGCTCATCTGCTTGAGCACCTCGTCGGCCAATCACGATTCCAGGACGAGCAGTGTGGACATCAATGCGCAAGCGGTCGAGCGTGCGCTCGATCTCTACCCGACTAATCGCCGCATTTGGCAGCTTATTCATGAGGTAGTCGCGAACTTTCCAGTCCTCGGTGAGGTATTCCACGTATTCACCACGAGTGGCGAACCAGTGTGACTTCCAATCGGTCGTGACACCGAGACGGAAGCCATAGGGATTGACCTTCTGACCCATCAGTCTTCCTTCTTCTCGGACTCATCGGCTGATTCATCTTCGGGGGCTGCGTCTTCTGCAACCTCCTCGACTTCAACTGCCTCGTCAACAACTTCTTCGGTCTCTACTGCTTCGGTCTCGACAGCTTCGGTCTCTACAGCTTCAGTCACTGCAGCTTCGGCAACATCAGTGTCGACTTGTTCAACCTCAGTGGTTTCGGTGGTCGTAGCTTTGGGCTCACCCGAGCGACTGCGAGACACCCGGCGGGCGCGGTCTGCAGAGGGACTCGAAGCAGTTTGGCCCTTGGCGGCTAGACGTGCATTGCGGCGATCAAGCTCGGTCTGGGTATAGCGGCCAACAATGACCGTGATGTGACAGGTCCGCTTGCGAATTCGGGTTGCCCGACCCCGTGCACGTGGACGCCACCGCTTCATGGTCGAGCCTTCATCGGCGTAGCAGGCCGAGACAAACAGTTCCTCAGGAGGAATATCGTTGTTGTTGGCTGCGTTGGCAACTGCCGAATCGAGCACCTTGGCCACGTCTTCTGCGGCTGAGCGTTCACAGAACTGCAGAATGGTTCGAGCCTCTCCTACAGACTTATTACGAATGAGGTCAAGTACCTCACGTGCCTTATAGGCCGAGAAACGGGCGCTGCGATGCACCGCGCGCACGCCTGGGCGCTCGTTCGTCTTGCGCTCATCAAACTGGATGCTGGCCATTAGCGACGGCCCTTCGCTGACTTTTCTTGGCCGGCGTGGAACCTGAAGGTTCGAGTCGGCGCAAATTCGCCGAGCTTGTGCCCCACCATGGATTCAGTGATGTAAACGGGCACATGTTTGCGCCCATCGTGCACCGCGATGGTGTGTCCGACCATGTCGGGAATAATCGTGGACCTGCGTGACCAGGTCTTGATGACTGTTTTTTGTCCCGTTTCGTTGAGGGCGTCCACCTTTTTGAGCAGGTGGTCGTCCACGAAGGGGCCTTTCTTGAGGCTGCGTGGCATCGTTTTCCTCGCTCAGATCACCGGCGCGAGCCGCGGGTGCGGCGACGTCGGACGATCAGCTTCTGTGACGGCTTATTCTTGTCTCGGGTGCGGCCCTCGGGCTTGCCCCACGGCGACACCGGATGGCGCCCACCGGATGTCTTACCCTCGCCACCACCGTGTGGGTGGTCAACAGGGTTCATAGCAACACCGCGGGTTTGTGGGCGAACGCCCTTCCAGCGGTTACGACCAGCCTTACCGATCTTGATCAGGTCATGCTCAGAGTTACCAACCTCGCCCACCGTTGCACGGCAGTCGATGGGCACTCGACGCATTTCAGTAGATGGCAGACGCAGTGTGGCGAAGTCGCCTTCTTTCGCAACGAGTTGCACACTTGCACCCGCTGAGCGAGCCATTTTGCCGCCGGCGCCGGCCTGTAGCTCGACGTTGTGGACAACCGTTCCAACTGGGATGTAACGAAGCGGGAGGGCGTTACCAACACGAATTTCGGAGCCTTGGCCAGACTGAACAGAATCTCCCACAGTCAGGTCTTTGGGTGCGAGGATGTAGCGTTTCTCGCCATCTGCGTAATGCAGCAGCGCAATGCGGCAGGTGCGGTTGGGGTCATATTCGATGCTCGCAACTTTGGCCGGAATTCCGTCCTTCTTGCGCTTGAAGTCAATGACTCGGTACTGCTGCTTGTGGCCACCACCGCGGTGACGTGAAGTCTTGCGGCCGTGGTTGTTACGCCCACCCGTGCGAGACTTCTTCAGAAGCAAAGACTTTTCTGGACGATCAGTGGTCAGTTCGGCAAAGTCTGAAACTGTCTGAAACCGGCGACCTGGACTTGTTGGCTTGCGCTTACGTACACCCATCTCACTTCACCTCAAACAGATCTATTTGAGCGCCGCCGGGGTCAAGGGTGATGATGGCCCGCTTGACGTCTGGACGACTCCCCATGGTGGGGCTCTTCCGATTGCGCTTGCGCTTACCCTTACGATTCAAGGTGTTGACGTTCTTCACCTTTACTCCAGGCCAAATGGCCTGCACGGCGTCGCGAATTTCTGGCTTTGAGGCCTGTGTAGCTACCTCAAAGGTGTACACGCCAGTGTCGAGGAGTCCGTAGGACTTCTCACTTACTACTGGTCGTAGAATCACGTCTCGTGGGTCTTTCATTCTGAATCCTCAGTACTTGAAGCGGAGGATGCAGCGGAATCTTCGGTGCTCTGGGCCTCGCTGATTGGCAAGGTGGCACTGGTGAAGACCACGTAATCGCTGACCAACACGTCATAGGTGTTGAGTTCGCCGGGGGTCACGATGTGAACTCCGGGAAGATTACGGAAGCTCTGATGAGCCACCTTGTCGGTGGGCTCAATGACGAGCAAGCACCGCCCAAATACTCCCAACGCAGTTAAGGCTGCCTCGGCATCTTGAGTCTTTGGTGCGTCAAAGTCCCAACCTGCGACCACAACCACTTTCTCTTCTGCAGCCCGGTCAGAAAGGGCAGATCGAAGCGCGAGGCGCTTCATTTTCTTCGGGGTTTTCTGGTCGTATTTACGGGGCTTTGGCCCGAGGGCCACGCCACCACCGCGCCACTGCGGCGCACGAATCGATCCGGCACGTGCTCGGCCAGTTCCCTTTTGCTTAAAGGGCTTGGCTCCACCGCCAGAAACCTCGGAGCGGGTCTTGGTGGACTGAGTTCCGGACCGCTTTGCGGCAAGCTGTGCGACGACGACCTGATGCATCACTGGAATATTGGGCTCAATGCCAAAAATTTCCTCATCGAGTGAAACCGTGCCTTTGTCTGCGCCGGTACGAGAACGAAGTGTCACGTTAGGCATCAGGAAGCACCTCCCTTGGATGCGGGGCGGCCTTTGACCGCGTTACGAATCAGAACAAGTCCGCCACGTGGACCAGGAACTGCTCCACGGACCAGCACAACTTGCTGATCGTTGTCTGCACGAACCACCTCGAGGTTCAGTGTGGTCACCTTGTCGGTTCCCATACGGCCGGCCATGCGGACACCCTTAAAGACGCGGGCTGGCGTTGCACACTGCCCGATGGCGCCTGGCTTGCGGTGAACCCGGTGGGCACCGTGGGATGCAGGCATGCCCTTAAATCCGTGACGCTTCATGACGCCAGCGAATCCCTTGCCCTTACTCGTAGCGGTGACATCGATCAGTTCACCAGCCTCGAAGAGCTCTGCGCTGAGTTCTTGTCCAACTTGGTACTCCGAGGTGTCGTCAATCCGGAGTTCAACAAGCTTGACTCCTGGCTCAACTCCAGCCGCCGCAAACTGTCCGGCCTTCGGCTTGGTGAGCTTACGGGCATCACGATGCCCGTACGTCACCTGCAAGGCGCTGTAGCCATCACGTTCTTGGGTGCGCAGTTGCACCACACGTGCAGGCGTTACGCGCAGCACGGTGACGGGCACGACGTTGTTGTCGGCGTCCCAGATCTGGGTCATGCCCAGCTTCTCTCCTACGATTGCTTTCTTCGCCATGGTGGCTTCGTCCTTTGGCGTGTTCGATCGACTTCTTGGTGAGCGGATTCGAAAACCCATTCAGAAAGATGCCGCTCACGCGGGCGCTCCGCACAGGAAATCCTGGCGGAGCGACGTTTCGGTTGTGCCGTGCGGTTCCTATCGGGAATCTCTTCCTTCTAGGCCTACTCGGACGTCGATTGATGCGGGCCCCATTCGCTCTAAGCCTCGTGCAAATTACTCACAACACTTGGAAAGTTCCCGGGGAGAGAATCACATAAGCAAATGACTGCTCATGACGACTGCCTGAACTTAGCAGTGGCCGATGAACGATCCAAATCCACTCACGAAAGCATTTCGCAACCGACTCAGACCGCTCTGCACTGCTGAACTACTCAATTACTAAATGACTGAATGACTGAACTCTTGAATTGGTTTATGCGTCTTGAATCTTGATCTCGATGTCAACTCCAGCGGGAAGATCTAAGCGCTGAAGGGAATCTACGGTCTTGGGGCTTGGCTCAATGATGTCGATCAGGCGCTTATGAATGCGCATCTCGAAATGCTCACGAGAGTCCTTGTCTTTGTGAGGAGAGCGGATCACGGTAAACCGATGCTTCTCGGTGGGGAGCGGCACTGGTCCACGAATCTTTGCGCCCGTTCGAGTCACCGTCTCCACAATCTTCTGTGTGGACTGGTCGATGACCTCATGGTCGTACGCCTTCAGGCGGATACGGATTTTCTGTTCTACTGCCACGGAAACTCGCTTCTACATGATCGGCTCGCATTGGGCCGGATGTCATCGACTGTCAAGGAACAAACTCGGATTGCCGAGCGG
>JBAXCX010000043.1:0-20658 GCA_037141255.1 Actinomycetes bacterium
CACACCAACCGGCACCCAACTCAACACCCAACACAACGGCAAACCCAGCCCCTAAACCAGCCAGAACACCAGCCAGAACAGCCGAATTACGACCGATATCGCAGTTCACCGGCACGTGGAAGGTGCTCCTTGCTTACGATTCTGCATGCGGGGGAATCTGGATAGCGGTCATTGGCGCTTTCTGTCTTATTAGCGCGGTTGCGTGTACCTCTTCCCCACTCGTCACCTTCCCAGCTGGTCATGCCGATGCAGTGACCTCAGAGCCGGCAGATGTGATCGGCCCGCTACATATGCGCGGACGCGAGCTTGTAGATGCAACCGGGCGCGTGGTTCTTATCCACGGAACCAACCTGGTGAATAAGTCCGAGCCCTTCCTTGCGCCGCTCGAGAACGGATGGCTTGGACCGCAAGACTTTGCTGAATTCCAAGCAGACGGCTTTAACGGAGTTCGACTCGGCGTTTGGGCAGCCAAGCCGATGCCAGCGCCTGGCGTGATCGACACGGACTATCTCGGCCGATGCCGCCGCACTCTCGCCGACTGTGCCAAAGGAAATCGAGGCGATTGTTGGTTGGGGTGCCGATGAAGGCGCTACAGATGACTGTTCACAGATCCCTTTCTGCGAGCCGCCTTGATAGCTCCGGTACCGTGTAGCGAAGCAACTCACCGACTGGAGCGATCGCTAGCTGATCAATGCACAGTCGACTGGCAAAGGCAGGGTCTCCGTAGAGGGCGTACAGATGCACGAGCGCACCGCGAACGTCAGCCTGCCGAGCTGGATTGACGATTCCGATCGCCCAGTCGAATGCTTCGAGCACCTCCGCTGAGGAGTAATCCTCGAAGCAATCGGGATCGAATGCAGAGTTCGGCAGCTTGTTCTTCACTCGAAACACAACGGATCCACTATTTGGGATGTGGCAGACCGGAGTCAGATCGTCGCGGTATTTGAAGTGCCAGAGATGCAGCCACGGCGTACAGGAGTGCACCCAATCCTGCTCCACAACTACCGCGCCACGTTTGAGCTCTCGGTAGAATGTTTTCTTGACGTGATTCCAGATGTCCCAACTCTTCGAAAGATCGTTGAACAGAAATTGGATTTCATGACCGGACTGCCATGTGTGGTCCAAGACATCGCCTTGGTGAACTACCAAGTGGTCTTTCCGGTCGCCGAGTCGCTCCAAGTACTGTGGCAAGAAGGACTCGCCGTCCCGAAACCTCTTCCGTGTCGGCAGCCCGCGCATGCGTTCCTCAATATCCTCTGCACAGAAAAGGTCGTATACGTGAATCTCGACTCCTTCTACTCGCTTGTTACGTCTGAGACCATCAACGATCGCGAGAGTGGATGATCCGAGCCAGGTTCCGAGTTCGACAATTGCTCCGCTGCCGTCAAAGTCCCGGGCGAGATAGCGGGCGATCCAAGCTCGCTCCCACGGGCTCGTCATGTCGGCGAGCACTAAAGGGTCGAGGAACCACGACAGAGGCATCCACCTGATCAGCCGACCGGCCGAGCGAGCCTCGCGGCGGAACCATCGCAATCGGGCGCGAATGCCGTACACCCGCCCGTAGACCTCCGACACCACAGCAATCATCGAAGAGGGCACCTGATGAGGATACATGGGCATCGCATCGCATCGGCTTGTGACGGCGGTCCTTGACATAGCGCTGCACTCCCACGCGACAGTCCACACCCAACACAACGGCAAACCCAGCGCATGAACATGGCCCATCGCGGTCAGCCCGCCAATAACCCCAAATGGAACAAGACCAACCAAGTTCGCCATCACCCGGGCAGTTGCTCAGCCCCGAGAAGTTGAATCTTGCTATCGTTTCGGGATGCGGGGAATCTGGATTGCGGTCATTGGCGCTTTCTGTCTCATTTGCGCGGTTGCGTGTACCTCTGCCCCGCTCGTCACCTTCCCGGAGGGTCCTGCCGATGCAGTCACCTCAGAGCCGGCAGATGTGATCGGCCCGCTACACATGCGCGGACGCGAGCTTGTGGATGCAACCGGGCGCGTGGTTCTTATCCACGGCACCAACGTGGTGAATAAGTCCGAGCCATTCCTTGCCCCGCTCGAGAACGGATGGCTTGGCCCACAAGACTTTGCTGAATTTCAAGCAGACGGTTTTAACGGAGTTCGACTCGGCGTTTGGGCAGCCAAGCTGATGCCAGCGCCTGGCGTGATCGACACGGACTACCTGGCCGAAGTCGCTCAGGTCATCGACACGCTCACTGCCCAGCACATGTGGGTGTTGCTCGACTTCCATCAGGACGTCTTCTGGGGAATGCCTAGCTGGGCAACCTCGCCCCAAGCCGCCGCACTCTCGCCGACTGCCCCAAAGGAGATCGAGGCCATTATCGGCTGGGCTGCAAATTATCTCTCGCCGCGTTCGCTGCAACAGTGGAATGACTGGTGGGCTCAAGTCCCAGTTTCAGAGGGCCGCAGTGCAATCGACTTGTATGGCGATGGGGTAACTGCCCTTGCAAACGAGATAAAAGACGAAACCAACGTCATGGGAATCGACTTGATCAACGAGCCATTCCCGGGGGACAAATTCTTTGAATGCGTGACCTCGTGCGGCGGCCGTTATCGTCAAGCCGAGGCCATGTACACCAGCTTGACCGCCAGGGTGAACCAAGCCGCTCCCGGGCTTGCCGTCTGGTGGGCACCATTCAATATCGGCGAACCCTTCCCAGGCACACCCGCACCCGGCGCCAATATCGGATACACCTTTCACGCTTACTGCTACGACACAGACGGCGGAGAGCCAGTTCAACCTGCGCCCGCACCATCGGCCCTGTGCGACGCAGTATTTGGCTCAATATTTAGCGCTGCAGAATCAGTCAGTACCCGATGGAACTCTCCCACCTTGCTTGGCGAATTTGGTGCCTCGCAAAGCCCGCTCAACGCGACTCGCACCACCCAGCTTGCCGACGAGTACCTGATGTCTTGGATGCACTGGCATCACCCCGGTACCTGGCCAGAGGTTGTTCGCACACAGCTGGTGCGTGCCTATGCCCAAGCAACTGCAGGCCACCCCGTCAGCCAGCACTTTGACCCGGCGACCGGAGATTTCGACTTTCGCTATCAGCCCGATCAGGCCGTGCTTGCACCAACCAGCATTGTTCTGCCAGCAGTACAATACCCAGCCGGCTACTCCGCAACAGTCACGGGGGGAACCGTGACCTCGGAGGCAAACTCGGGCCGGCTCACCGTTGAATCAGATCAGGGCGCAGCCGAGGTTCGCGTGCACGTGCAGCGCTCCGCTCCCGAGGCCTAACAGCCCGAATCTTTACTACTGCAGACCGCGACTTGCTCCGCCATCGACGATGATTGAAGCACCGCAAACAAAGTTGGCCATTTCGCTGCACAAGAAAGCCGCAACGGAACCGAAGTCCGTGGCATTTCCTAATTTGCCCGCTGGAATCGACTGCAGCAGTTCAGCGCTTTGCTCCGCAGACAAATCTGCATTTCGAGCAGTCTTATGAGTCCCCGGCTGAATGGTGTTGGCAGTCACACCGTCAATTGCGACCTCAGTCGCTAGGTTCTTGATAAACGCAGTGGTGGCAACTCTGGCCGCAGTCGAAGCCGCAAGAAAGGCAATCGGCTGTCGTGCACCAATCGAGGTGATTGCCAGAATTCTTCCCCAGCCTTCTTCCCGCATTGCTGGCACTGCCTCGAGCGCTAGCGCAATGGTTGACAAGCAGTTCAGCTCTAGGGCCGACCGGTACTGCTCCACGCTTGTCGCAGTGGCTACCCCAGGCGGCGGACCACCAGCGTTTGCCACCAGAATCTGGATATGGCCGCCTAATGCCTCGGCTGCGGCCTGAGCGAATCCTTGTGCACCCGCGCTAGTTGACATATCTGCCTGAATACCAATAGCCGAAGGTCCGAGACTTGCAACCGCTGCCGCAAGTCGCTCCGGGTCACGCCCGCAAATGGCAACCTGCGCGCCCTCGTTTACGAGTGCCTGTGCTGTTGCAAGGCCAAGGCCTGCTGAGCCGGCAGCAACGGCAGCTCGCCGACCGCTGATTCCAAAATCCATGATCTACTCCCCAACAACTGCGCGCCAACCTGATGCAGGCATGGATGATACTTCTACAGACTTCCTTTGCCTGCCCCTCGGTCATCGCTCTCGCTGTAGTGTCTTCAATTGTCATTGGCTCGGCCGTTCACTCCAGATTCTGGCTTTCGGCCTGTCGTACTCAACTTTCTGCGTCGAAGGAACCAACGTGTCGCTCATCAGCTTTGACCAAATCCAGAGAGTTGTTACTGCCTTCTCGCCAGCGGCTGGATCTCCAAGTTCGCCTCTCGAAACCACGCAATTCCTCAGGTCGGTGCAGCCCTCACTCATGCCGCGCACCTCTATTCATCAGGGAGCAATGAGCGGACTCGCAATCCTGAGTGCGCGTGCCGCTAGCAACCGCGTGGACTATTTAGCCAACAAGATCACCCCCAACCAGGACTCGCTGGCGCAGCGGCTCATCGCTCGTGGCCTGCTCGCAGGGGTCGGACTTGGCATGCGCAAATTGCCAGATGAAAACGACACCGCGTGGCCGGCAGCATTCTCACGCCTGACTGGCGAACTCATCGAGGCTGGAGCCATTGGCGGGTTCTTGTACGAGGCAATCACCGCCACACGGCATCGCTCCTCTGCTTCACGCAAGGGCGCAATTGCCAACATGGCAGTCACGGCTGCGAGCCTTTCGTTCGCGTTGTACAGATCCCGAGAAAACCTCAAGGCCCGTCGCGATTTCTTTACTGACGACTTCGACAAACTGCAGCTGACGTTGCCCAAGTCAATTGCAGTAGCCACCGTTATGACTGGAGTGGGCACCAGCATCGGGTTTGCGCATCAGGGCACCCGTCGGGCCTTCGAGCAGTTCTATGGGCCTGGCTTTATTCACACCGGGCTTGCTCGAACAACAAACAATGTCTTTTGGGCTGGGGCCGTCACCGGGCTGTATTGGGCGGGAATCTCTAAAATCGGAAAGTCGAACGAGAAAATCGACCCCGGCTATGCACAGCCGCCAAGCACACCGTTGGTATCTGGCAGCGCCGACAGCTTGTGCAGCTTCGAGGACCTCGGCCAGCAAGGCCGCCGCTACGTGAGCGACGTCCTG
Organism: Actinomycetes bacterium; assembly: GCA_037141255.1. Lineage (GTDB taxonomy): Bacteria > Actinomycetota > Acidimicrobiia > Acidimicrobiales > Microtrichaceae > IMCC26207. The sequence goes on from JBAXCX010000043.1 coordinate 5,121, forward strand.
CCTCCATCGCTGATCGAAGCCACCATGGCAGAGCCTGCCAAGCACCCAATCAGAATCTTCGTCGGCTTCAACGAACAACCCCTCTACCCCAGCGGACGTAGCGAAATCGCGCTTGCCGAAATGGAACGAACCGGAGCCTACGAGCGAGGCACCCTGCTGCTCATCTCCCCTACTGGCACCGGCTGGGTTGATCACTCCATGATCGAGTCCGCTGAGTTCTTTACACGTGGTGACCTTGCCTCGGTGTGCATTCAGTTTGGGCGCTACCCCTCGTTTCTCTCGCTGCAGAAAGTACGCGCTGGGCGCCAGCAATTCCGGCAACTGGTATGGGGCGTTCACCAGCGCCTACAAGGAATGGACCCCGCTGACCGTCCCCGTGTGCTGGTGTTCGGTGAAAGCCTTGGCGCTTGGGCGTCATCTGACGTAGTGATGAAGCGAGGCATCGAAGGCCTTGACCACTACAGCATCGACCGCGCCCTTTGGTTTGGAATGCCACAACTAGCTCGGTGGTCTGCCGCTGGCATGGACCGCCCAGGCCAACTCACCCCGGATGGCACCGTTGGAGTCTTTGATCGCTGGGAAGAACTTGAACTTCTGAGCGTCGAGGAACGCCAAACGCTGCGGATTGTTCAACTCAGCCACGACAATGACCCGATCACCTTGGCCACCCCTACCCTGTTGTACCGCAAGCCCGATTGGCTGGGCGAGGAACGTGGCCGAGGCGTCCCGGAAGGCCAACGGTGGTCTCCAGTGGTGACCTTCTTGCAGACGGCAATCGATGCAGCGAACGCAATGCGCGACAGCCCTGGCGACTTCAGAAGTACGGGCCACGACTACCGCGCTGACACTGCCCGGTTTGTGGCCGAGGGCTACCAACTTCCCTACACCGAAGAACAACTCGCCGCAGTAGAGGTTCAGCTTCGCTCACTCGAGATTGACCGCGCTGCACGCATGAAACCAGCCGACGAGACCGAAGGCGGTCACACACCTTCGCCTGCCAAAGCCACCGAGGAACACCACAAGGGTGTGCACCTACCGCATCTGCGCGGTACTCGTACCTCTGGTGCTCGTTGGCTGCAAGCCCTTCGCAAGCACACACCTCCGGCCACGAGCAAACTCGTTGAAGCTGAAAAAGGCCCCGAAGACTCGGCCGAAACTCCTGAAGGAGCCAAGGCGAACTAGCCCGGCGGTGCCGGCGACTCATGTCCCACCAGCCTCCCCCCAACGGCACCGGCCCAGGAGGGGCGAACGGCCCAACCCGGTCGTCTCTAACCAGCCGGGGCAACACAGAGCCTTCAGCAGACCCGGGATGGCTCACAGCGCGACGCACGTCTTGTTTGTGGACGACCAGTTGGGACGTAACACGCGCAAACTGCATGACATGGCACTACACTTCGCCTCTTAGCTGGGATGAACGCCTGCGCCTTTCTTGGACGTTGAGTCCCCCCGGTCAGCTCCGCCAAAGCGGCGAGGAGCGTCTGTTCACGAGGAAAACCCGATGCCCGTACCGTTACCTGCCAGCGGCGAACTGATGCCACCGCCCGAACCCGACGAAGTCATGATCATGGCTCGGGCTGTGGTGACTGCAGTATCCGGGCACGACGGCCTCACCGACCTGCAGCACAGCATTATCACTGCGGACTTCGCGGCCATGAGCGGCGTGCACGTGAACCCCGACTACCTCGAGCCCATCGGACCAGTCGAATACTCCAAGGCGCTGCGCGATCGCGATGAGGTGTTCCGGATCCGCATGATCCAGCAGATGGTCCTCTGCGCGCTGATTCTCGACCCGCTTCCTCCTTACATCGTGGAACGGATCAGCCGATACGCCTACGAGCTCAGTGTCGACGAAGACATGCTCCGGGTAGCTCAGGAGCAGATGCAGGGCGCCCGGAACCTGATTGGCAGCGACTTCCTGCGCTCTGGTTACAACGATGTCGCGGGCGTATCCGAGGTTGACAGCACCTCAAAGGCAGACCTCAACGACCAGCGCTGGGCCGCGGTGGAGGATTCAGCACTGGCAGCGAAGTGGGCGAGTCTCGAGGATCTAGGGCCGTCGACCTTGGGTCGTAAGGTATGGGAGTTCTATCGCTCGCGGGGCTTCCAGCACCCCGGCGCGCCCGGAAGCGCGTCGCCGTACCTCGCTCAGCACGACTGGGTACACATCATTGCTGACTATGGGTCCACGGTGGAGTCCGAGATCGAGGTGTTCGGGCTAATCGCGCGAGCGAACGACAATCCGAGCGGATTCTCTCTGTTAGTGATGGTCCTCAGTCTGTTCGAGACAGGGATGCTCTCGCAGATAGCGATCTTCAACGAGGCTGCTGGTCACTTGTCGCGCAACACCCGCCGCATGGGCGTGCGGATGGCGGACGCCATGTATCGCGGCGCGATCGTCGGGGCCAAGTTCGGCGGCCGCGACCTCATGGAAGTCGACTGGTTCGAGTTCGCCGACCGCGATCTCTTCGACGTGCGGCGCATGGTCGGCATGCCGCCGAAGTCGGAACCCACGTGTCGTGCCGGCTCGGTCGGTCCTTCGTCCCCGGGGGGCATCACTGAGTTCCAGTTGGGGTTGGGGATGTCGATGGCCGAGAGCCTGGGCGTCGAGTACAACAGCTTCGGAGCGACGCTCGCCCCCGATCGTCTTCCCCCGACGGGCATGGCGTAGCGCTGCGAAGGCTCTGCGTTTTTTTGGGGGGGGTTTCCTATGAGTTGGTCAAGCGTCGTGGTGAGATCCCTGCGGCCCCTGTCTCGCACCGGTGTGACCTTGTCGCGAGAAATTAACAGCTGCCCCTAGAAGTCCACTTTTGCGCCGAAATCAATCTCCGTCACCGGTGGACGTCGATGCTGGGGAGGTTGCGTTCGGGTGCCGGTAGTAGCTACATTGGAGGCATGTCAGTAGCTATCTCACGCATCGAGGTCGGAGTTCGCGATCTCAAGAACAATCTGAGCCGCTACCTCGACCGCGTGCAGGACGGTGAGGAGGTGATCGTGACCGACCGTGGGCGCCCTGTGGCGCGGTTGTCTGCGCTCGATTCTTCGATGGACCACCTGAGTGACTTGATCGCGGCGGGTCTAGTCCGGCCTGCGAAGCGTCAGACGCGGCGTGTTCCGCAGCGACGAATCAAGCCGGCTGGGTCGGTGAGCGACATGGTGGCCGAACAGCGGCGGTGATCACCTACGTCGATACCTCGACCTTGCTGAAGCGACTGCTGGAAGAGGACGGATCTGCTCGTGCGGACGTCATCTGGGAGTCGGCCGATGTGCTCGTTTCAGCCGCCTTAGTCGTCGTCGAATCCCGTGCCGCCTTGGCTGCTGCCGAACGAGGGGGGCGCCTAACCGTCCGGGAGCATCGCGCTGCGAAGGCTGGATTGGTTGACCTCCTCGAGGAGGTTGCCATCGTGGAGATCACGGGGGAACTGGTTGCGGTCGCTGCGGATCTCGCTGAAGAAGAAGCCCTCAGGGGATACGACGCAGTGCACCTCGCTGCGGCACTCGAGGTCGGGGCACAAATTCTGACGACCTCTGACTCGGGCCTATGCGCTGCTGCGGTCCGGCGAGGGCTTCACGTCGCCAACCCGCTCGGGATCTGAATGGCAGGACGGCAGGGGTCGAGCAGGTCTGCGCCCACAGCGATCCACGGACATTGTCCCCTGTGTCACCGCTGGCCACCCTCGTAGGCTGACCTCGATCCGCGTGGCCGGCCGTACTCGTCGGGTCGACGCACCGCGGCGCTTCGTCGGCGTTCGCCGTGGACGGGCGCGTTCTCGGCCATCGGCATGTTCAAAATCCGGGGGCGATGGTGATGGCAAGAAGCGAGGAGCGGCCCTACTGCAGTCCCCTGTCGAGGTGGGACGTATCGTTGAACGAGCTCAGTAGTGGGGTCCCGTTTCGGCAGAGAACCTGCGTGATCGATGCAGTGTCAAGGTGGGTTCGCCAAGCGACCTCGTCTCCCACCCCAAGTGCCCATGCAACGGCTGCTTTGATTGGCGAAACATGCGATACCAGCACCACGCTGCCTTCACGTTCCAGCACTCGCGATGACCAATCGGCGCAAGCCTCACGCATCCGTACTCCAAGCACAGCCAGAGACTCCCCAGCAGGCGGAGCGAACTCGCTGTCAGATCTCCATGCAGCCCACTCCGCGGCGGACACCTCTGCCACGGGGCGCCCGTCCCACTGCCCATAGTCCAACTCGATCAGCCTCTCATCAATCTGCACTGGCAAACCAAGCGCATCGGCAGTAGCGCGAGTGCGCAAGAGCGGACTGCTGACCACAGCAGCAATCTGACCGAATCGCCCAGACTCAATAGCTCGGCCCACAGCAGCGGCCTGTTCGACACCTCGATCGTCGAGCTCTGGGTCGGCGCGACCAAGGAGCAAACCCGATGCGTTGGCAACGGTGCGGCCATGGCGAACAATGATCAGGGAGCGCTGCATAGGTCCTGTCATCTTCTTGCTCCGGTCACGCTCTTGGTCCCGTCATGTTCTAGGGCCGTCACCGTTTTGACCCCACCACAGAGCGGTCGAGTTGCCCGGTGTGAAGTAATCGCGACCTGCGCTCTGCATCCTGAAGGCCAAAGCGCCTATAGGCCCACACCCCTACTGCAATCCCACATAGTTCCATGAGCAACGTCACCCAACCCCTGGAGAGCTCAGGTGAGCGCCCCGGAGAGAACGAGGTTCCAAGAAAGGGCCACCAGAACGTGGCAGTCCGAGTAAACGCGAAATCCAACACAAGGTGCATGTACATTCCGATCGGCAATCCCAGCCACCGCCGACGTACCAGCCGTCGCCGTTGAGTAGCAAGCATCACCACGGCCAGTGTCAGCGTTGGTGCAAGCAGGGAATGAAGCGGTCCGGCGCCAAAGGCAGTCTCAACGGTAGGGAGCACTGCACCGAGCGCAACGAGCCGATAGTCCAGAGCTGGGCTCTGAAACACAGCCCAAGTAATCACCACACTCAATACGGCAAACCAGATAAACACGGCGGGTGACTCTCAGCGAACGAGCAGTCGGGTGCACTCTGGGCACGTCACAGCTGCATCGGCTGGTGCTCGGCGAATCGCATCGAGTTCGGCTGAAGGAATCTCGAGATGACAGCCCTCGCATCTTGCGCCCACGAGACGAGCCACGGCAATTCCACCCTGCTGCTTGCGCAGACCCTCGTACAAGCTGAGGAGGTCGGCGGGAATGCCAGACTGCGCCGACTCGCGCTCACGTACTTGCTCATCGAGTTGCACATCCAACTCAGCGAGGGCAACAGTAATTTGGGCCTCCAAGTCAGCAATGCGTTCCGTAAGCGCTTGGGCCGCGACACGGAGTAACTCGAGCTCTGCTTCTACTGGCTCCGCCAGTTCCATAAACTCTAGGGCCTGATCCTCATACTGGCCCTGGTTCTGCTTGAGTTGCTGATGTTCTTGCTGCAGTGACTCGAGTTCTTTATGCGAACTCACCGAACCGTCGTACAAGACACCGTTGACCTCGTTTGCTTTGTCCTCAAGGATCGACGCGTGATCTTCAGCCTCTTTTTGGCTGCGACGCAGAGCCTTCAGTTTTGCAGCGCACTCCTCGGTGGCGGCTGTGGCCTTTCCGAGTTCAGCCGTTTGGTCAATCACTTCTTGTCGCTGAGGAAGGGTCTTTTTCTGATGGCGGATCTGATCGATTCGCGTGTCTAGCATTTGCACACCAAGTAGATCCTCAAGCGATTCCACGACTCCACCCTACCGGGTGTTGGCTGGCCCGCTGGGTGGAGCCGTCGCAGCGACTCGGCAGGGCACAACCCCGTCAGGGCGCTGGCTCGGGCACGGGCTCGGGAGTCGGGGCTGGTTCAGGTGCCGCAGTAGTTGGCGCTGTCGTTGCTGCAGGGGTAGATGAGCCTGGGGGTCTTGAAGTTGAAGAACCCGCAATAGTGGTCTTGGATGTACTCGTTGCTCCTGACTTCTCAGCAGCAGACGTGGATTTTGTCCAAGGGTCGGGAATCACCTTCCGACTGGTCTTGATCTTTCCGGGGGAAGGGAACTGCTTGACGGGTGACCCGGACAAGTACGGAGCCATGAACTCGTGCCACACCTTGCCTGCCACGGTGCCGCCTTGGACGCGACCACCCTTCATCTCGGTTTGCCCAGCAGGATTGCCAATCCACACGGCGGTCGCGATCTGCGGGGTGAACCCAACGAACCATACGTCTGTGTTCGCACCACCTGCAGCCTCGTTTGTACCTGACTTACCTGCAGCTGGCTGACGATTTGGAAGGGACCCACCCTTGTACGTTCCGCCTGTTACCACTCCTTGAAGTGCAACGGTTGCCTGCCGGGCAACGTCAACCGAGATTGCCTGCTCGGTAGAAGGCACAAATTCGAACAGCACCGATCCAGCCTGATCGGTCACTTTCGTTACGAAATGAGCAGGGTTATAGACGCCATCGTTTGCAATCGCGGCATAGGCCGCTGCCATTTCCAATGGCCGCACCGTGGTGCCACCAAGAGTCAGCGATGGATAGGCAGCTGACTCATCAGTCAGTGTGTCTATACCTAGCCGCCTGGCCACATCAATCACTTTTGCGCCGCCCACCGCGGCCTGCAAACGGGCAAAGGCACAGTTGTTCGAAGAGGAGGTTGCTTTTGTCAGTTCAATGGTCCCCCCCTTGCACCCGGAGGGCCAGGTGGTGTCCTGGATCCCCCAACCTTTGTAGAGCTTCTGCGGGGCCGGGGAGGCGAGGATCGAATCATGAATGGAATACCCCGACTCAAGGGCGGCTAGCAACGTAAACGCCTTGAACGATGATCCTGGGCTTCGTCCCACCTGTGGGGTTGCAATCTCTACCAGACCAGAGCCAGGTATTTCAGTCTGCCCGACCACGCCTCGAACTGCACCCGAGGCGGGCTCCACCACGGCCACGACGGCAACGGTTTCAGGGTTCGCCTTCTTGATTGGGTTCGAGGCCGAGGCGGCCTCTGCGAGCAACTGCGCCCGAGGATCAAGCGTGGAGGTAATGACCAATCCACCGTTGAAAATTCGTTCACGTCGAAGCGCTTCGGTTGGCGCTAGCCACTCGGCCTGAAGGAGTTCATCTCGCACCTTGCGCTCAAAGTACGTCAGGTCTTGCGCCGTAGCAGCGCTACTACTTTTTACAATCTCGGTGGGCAAGGGAGTTTGTTCGATCAGGGCGGCTTCGTCCTTGGTGATTGCGCCTACCTCGGCCATGCGTCCCAAGACCACCTGCCGTCGCCGAGTGGCTACCTCTGGAAATCTGATGGGGTCATAGCCCGTGGGGTTTCGAATCAAGGAAGTAAGAACTGCAGCGTCCCCCCAATCAAGCTCGGCGGCCGACTTTCCAAAATACATCTGCGCCGCAGCCTCAACCCCATAGGCACCGCGCCCCAGATAGACCGTGTTGAGGTAACGCTCAAGGATCTGATCTTTACACACATGGCGAGGGCGCCCTTTGCAGAACTGTTGCTCGAGCTGAAGGGCAAGACTGGCCTCTTTTACCTTGCGCTTCATTGACTGCTCGTTGCCCACAAGTGACAGCTTGACTAACTGCTGGGTAATGGTGGAGCCACCTTGTGCGACACCCCCAGCGGCGCTATTCGCGCGAACTGCGCGCAGCACCGACTTTGCGCTCACCCCGTGATGCACATAGAAGTCAGAGTCCTCAACGGCCAAGACAGCCTGTCGCATCTGGGTGGATACCTGACTCAGGGGGATAATCACGCGGTTTTCGCTACCGACCAAGCTTCCCGAGGGCTTTCCGTTCATATCTGTGATGACACTCCCCTGCAGCAGATCGGGAAGTGCAATCTGAGTGCCTGTCTTGAATGACCCCGCACCGCGGAAGTTGGTCATTTCTGGAATTAAAAAAGAAGCGATCAGAGCAAACAGGGACGCACCCACAAGGGTGATCGCAGTGAATCTCCAGAGGAGCGAGAGCGGTCGGGACATAAGAAGTTGGTTCGTTACGGGGTGTACGGCGTTTACAACTCTAACCTGAAGGCCCAAAGCTGGTCATAGTCCCAGCGGGTAGGGTTCGCGAATCCTGAGAGTCCACTCGGTTACCTAGCCGGATCGGCGAGAGAACGTGCTCACCTTATTCAACAACTACTAAGACCCATAAGGGCCCGCTGAACCAAGACCAGACCTAGAGAATGGAACACCCAGCACATGGCAATTCCAAAACGAGGTTCTCTCCGGCGAACCCGCAAGGGCAGCGTTGCCCTAGCTGGTGCTGGCTATATCGCTGTTGTTCATGCCCTCGCTGCGGAATCCGCACACCTGAAGGTCACTGCCGTTGCATCCGCAAACGGAAAATCGGCACGGCATCTCGCTGGCGAGCTAGACGCCCGAAAAGTCACGCCAGCGGCACTGCCGGCAGGTGCAGACTTCCTGATTGTTGCAACCCCGCCGGATCAGCATGCAGCCCTTGCAGTACAAGGCCTGCAAGCAGGCGCATCAGTCCTGGTAGAGAAACCACTCGCCACCACTCTGGCTGAGGCCGACCTGATTGTTGACGCTGCGCGCAAGGCAGCCCTTTCTGGAGCAACCCTTCGCTGCGCCGAGAATCTGTTGCACGCTCCCATATGGAACCAAGCGAGTTTCATCAGAGCCGATCTGGGTACGCTCACACACTTGTCGCTTCGGACGTTGCAACCGCCGCCCGACTGGGGGCATTTCGCAGAGCCGCTCACTGCTGGCGGGGTGCTCTTTGATTTAGGGCCACATCCACTGGCTCTGGCCGTTGGGTTTGCCAATGAGCCGGTGGTAGCGGTGAGCGCCGAATTGGTCTCTGCCCGAGCAGACGGCGCGGATGACCAAGCGAGTGTCTGTCTTCGGTTTGCATCTGGTCTGACCGCGACCCTCGAGATTTCTTGGGTATCGGAGTTCACCATCTGGGATGCTCAGGCCTCAAGCGCAAGTGGGGTGCTGCGAATCGAACTCATCCCCGAGGTGCTGCTGGAACACAACGGTGAGCCCGTCAAGATTTTGTTGCGGCACCCGCAGGCCGATCCAACACTCGAGCAATTCGGCTACGTCGACCAACTTCTAAACTTGGTTTCGCAAGACGCTGACAGCCCCGGACAAACTGCGGAACAAGCCCGCGCGATCCTCGAAATCATCTGCGCCTCATACTTCTCTGCGAGTTTGGACGGCGAAGAGGTTGCGCTTCCCTTCACCGGCGACCGAACGCTGACGCCTCTGCAACTCTGGAAGGCCCCGCAGGCAAACACAGAGGCGGGCTAGAAGTCGGCGTTCATCTCGAATTCACCCGTGATACCGGTTTGGTAGGCCGACACTGTTCGCTCGAAGAAGTTCGTGAGTTCCTGAACATCTTGAAGTTCCATAAACGCAAATGGGTTCTTCGACCCGTATTGCTTGGGAAGTCCAAGGGTGGTCAGTCGCTGATCGGCAACAAACTGCAGGTACTCGCGCATATCGCCAAGCGACATTCCCGGGATGCCCTGCGAGAGCAAGTCTTCAGCGAATCCGAACTCCACCTCAACGGCCTCAGAAATCATGGTTGCGATACTCGCGGAAAGTTCCTCATCAAAGAGCTCCGGCTCTTCACGACGCACCTCTTCAATGACAGAGAATGCAAAGTTCATATGACCACTCTCGTCGCGGAACACCCAGTTTGTGCCAGAGGCCAAACCGTTCAGCAAACCCTTGGAACGGAGGAAATACACGTAGGCAAACGCACCGTAAAAGAACAGACCCTCGATGCAGGCCGCAAAGCAGATCAAGTTGAGCAGAAACTGCTTGCGGTCAGCGCGACTATGAAGCTCATCAAGGCCGTTGATTGAGTCAATCCACTTAAAGCAGAACTCACCCTTGCGGCGAATGGAGGGAATGTTCTCAATCGCCGCAAACGCCTCGGCCCGCTCGTTCTGGTCAGGGATGTACGAGTCCAGCAACGTCAGGTAGAACTGAACATGCAGGGCCTCTTCGTAGAGCTGACGAGACAGGTACATGCGCCCCTCTGGGCTATTGATGTGCTTATACAAGTTGAGGACCAGATTGTTCGAGACAATCGAATCCCCCGTGGCGAAGAAGGCAACCAGTCGGTTGATGAGGTGCCGCTCTGCGGGAACAATCTTGCGCTGCAGGTCAACGAGATCATCTGAAAAATCCACCTCTTCAACCGTCCATGTATTGCGAATGGCATCGCGATACATGTCATAGAACTGTGGATACTTCATCGGCCGGAGGGTGAGATTGAACCCAGGGTCGAGCAGGTTTCCCGCAGGCAGTTCACCAGATGCGGGTTGGTCAGCAATCTGGGTGAGATCAATCTCTGCAGGTTCAGAACTCAGCTGATTGAGTTCGGCTTCGGTCAGTACAGGTTCAGCTAAAGACATAGAGATACTTCCTCTGGGGTAGATGTGTTCGGGCGGGTGAATGGGGGGGTGAGGGGGCTACCGATAGCAGCCCCAATCGGCACTTACTGACAGGCCTCGCATTGATCGGGGTCCTCGAGGGAGCAGGCAATGGCTTCTTCGTCGGTATACGTGCGTGCAGCGTCTTCGTGGGCGGCAATCTCGCCGATCTCTGCTTCGAACTCAGACTCGGCGTCACGGGTTGGCAACGGGGTAGCGGGAACGCCACCACCGGTTGGGCCTGAAGTGCTTCCAGAAGTACCAGTGGTGGTTTTGTTGATGCGCGTAGCTGGTCGAGACCGCAGGTAGTAGGTGGTCTTGAGGCCCTGCTTCCAAGAATGCATGTACATGGACGAGAGCTTCCCGATAGTTGGGGATTCCATAAACAGGTTGAGCGACTGCGACTGGTCGATAAATGCCCCGCGGCCTGCAGCCATGTCGATCAAAGAACGCATGGGGATTTCCCATGCGGTGCGGAACAACTGGCGAACATCCTCGGGGATCTCCTCGACTTCTTGAACCGATCCTTCGGCGCGCTTGATGGCAGCAATCACTGGCTCTGTCCAGAGCCCCAGTGCCTGAAGCTCGCGAACCAAATATGCGTTGATCTGCAGGAACTCTCCCGAAAGCGTCTCTCTTTTGAACAAGTTCGATACCTGGGGCTCAATGCACTCATAGCAACCAGCGATTGAAGCAATCGTTGCGGTGGGCGCAATTGCTATGAGCAGCGAGTTGCGCAGACCGTGAGTTGCAATGTTCTCTTTCAGAGTTGACCATCGAGTGGGATCCGTTGGGGTAACTCCCCACAGGTCAAACTGCAGATCCCCCTTGGCAGCGCGGGTTTCTTCCCATCCTCCGTGTGAGCCACTTGCCTGGGCAAGCTTGTTTGAGGCAGTGAGCGCATGGAAGTAGATCTCTTCAGAGATTCGTGTTGAGAGCTCGCGAGCCTCAGGGGAATCAAAGGCCAACCTCAACTTGAAGAACACATCCTGAAGGCCCATCAGACCAAGGCCAACGGGGCGCCATTTGGAGTTCGATGTTCCTGCAGCATCAGTCGGGTAGAAGTTGATGTCGACTACCCGATCCAAGAACGGCACCGCTAGCTGCACAACCTCAGCGAGCCTGGCGTAATCGAAAGCAAGTTTGCCGTCTTTGCCGAGGCTCACCATGGCTCCGAGATTGACTGAGCCCAAGTTGCAGACTGCAGTTTCGGACTGGTTGGTTACCTCAAGAATCTCGGTGCACAAGTTCGACAGGTGCACCACGTTGGGGGTGCCATCGGCTGCCTTCGTCCCGGTCTGGTTGCACTTCAGGTTGGAGGCGTCCTTAAAGGTCATCCACCCGTTTCCAGTCTCAGCCAAGCTGCGCATCATGCGGCTGTAGAGCTGACGGGCGGGAATCTGCTCCTCGAACAACCCTTCGTTCTCTGCTTGAAGGTAGGCCTCGCGAAACTCGTCGCCGAACAGGTCGACGAGGTGAGGAACCTTCTTCGGATCGAAGAGTGACCATTGCCAGTCTTGCTCCACCCGCTCCATGAAAAGATCGGGGACCCAGTTCGACAGGTTCAGGTTGTGCGTACGTCGAGCAGCATCACCGGTGTTTTCTTTGAGCTCCAAGAAGGCCTCAATGTCTGCGTGCCAGGTCTCGAGGTACACGCAGGCAGCGCCCTTGCGTCTGCCACCCTGATTGACTGCTGCTACCGAGGAGTCGAGAGTTTTGAGCCACGGGACGATGCCATTTGAAAGGCCGTTGGTTCCACGAATCAGCGAACCACGCGAGCGGATCCGGCTGTAGGAAAGCCCAATCCCACCGGCATGCTTCGACAGGCGAGCAACATCGCGATACCGGTCATAGATGGCATCCAAGTTGTCTTCAGGGGAATCAAGCAAGTAGCAACTCGACATCTGGGGATGAGTGGTTCCCGAGTTGAACAGCGTGGGGGAAGACGGCAAGTAATCCAGGGAGGAGATGAGTTGGTAGAACTCAATCGCCTCTTCAGGCGAGGTGGACAGACCGCAAGCCACGCGCAGCAGGAAGTACTGCGGGGTTTCAATCACACTGCGGGTTTCTGGGTGGCGCAGCAAGTACCGGTCGTAAACCGTGCGAAGACCAAAGAACTCGTAGAGCCAATTACGCTCGGGCAGGATGGCATCGTTGAGCTTGCGTGCGTGCGTTGCCACCATGGCAGCCGTCTCGGGTCCAATGATTCCCTGAGCATTGCCAAGGGCCACCGACTGAGAGAACGAATAGATGTCTTGGTTCTGAACTTCTTTGTCGACCACCGTTGCCAACAAGCGCGCTGCCAGCTTGGAGTAGTTGGGCTCCTCAGCAATAAATGCTGCAGCCGTGCGAATCGACAAGTTGTCGAGTTCTTCCGTAGTGGCGCCATCGACCAACCCCGAGATCGTTCGAGTGGCAACGCGCATCGCGTCCACGTTTTCTAGGCCAGCGGCGCAACGTGCGACGGCCCGCACAATCTTGTTCAGGTCGACGGGTTCCAAACTTCCGTCTCGCTTGGCGACTCGCATCTGAATTCCGATTCCTGATGCAACCTCATCATCGGTTTCTAGGACTTCGATTTCTCTCAGATCTTCTGAAATTGCCACTCTTATTTCCCCATTCCCTATCTTGTCGTCTTCGGTCTGCTGGATTCGGTCTGCTGGCCTTCGGAGTTGCCGCCCCTGCTCCTGTGCCACATGTCTCTTATTTGCTGCATTTTCCGCTCAGAACCACCACATGTAGGGGTAGTTTCGAGATCACACCCTAGATGTGGTGGTGCAGGGGTGTAATTACAGACGCGTAACTACGTTGCTGTCAACACTATCAGGAAGAGTTTTTCAAAGAATCTTGAGATCGCGCGGAGTGAGGTGACAACCACCACAAGCGGTGAGATTCTCAGGGTGGGAGCAAACTCGGAGCGGCGACGCGAGGCGTAGCGGTTCCAAAACTCGCAGGTGTTATCGGGAGTACGTTGATGGAGTGCAACCTGCAGATCCTGATCAATCAACCACTGACCTTCGACCCGGGTCGGTCGCTGCACCGCTCTGGGACCCATCGGCCATTCCTGCAGCCACCGTTGTGGTTATTCGAGATTGCACAGCCGGAATTGAGGTGCTCATGCTGAAACGCAACCGAGACCTTGCGTTCGCCGGCGGCATGTGGGTGTTTCCGGGCGGACGGATCGACCCGACGGACTTCGTCCAAGCAGGAGTTCATCGAACAGCCGATGGTCAGCTAGGCAGTCAGGCTGGATCAGATCAGGCTGGATCAGATCAGGCTGGATCACTGGAGCGAGCCGCGGTGGTTGCTGCGGTTCGCGAGGCCAGCGAAGAAGCGGGCCTGCGTCTTGATCAGGATGGCCTGCGAGGCTGGTCGCACTGGACTCCCCCGCCCGAAACGCCGAAACGTTTCAGCACGGCATTCTTTATTGCGCCGTGGAGTCAACAATCTGGGGAAGTGACTGTTGATAACGGAGAGATCAGAGAGCACCGCTGGGAAGAACCAGCCGCAGTATTGCAACTGCGTGCAGCAGGCGAGGTTGGACTCACACCTCCGACGTTCATCACGCTGAGCCAGCTCTTGCCATTTACCTCGGTGTCTGAGTTACTTGCCAGGGCTGAGACTCGCACTCAGGAACATTTTGCAACTCGCATCGCTGTGGAGGGCTCCGAGATCATTGCGATGTATCACGGAGATTCGGGATACGAAAGCGGAGACCCTGGCCTACTTGGACCTCGGCATCGCCTCCGAATGGGACAGCAGTGGACCTACGAACGAGACGGCGAAACAGATGTCTGATGAATCTGACTTCCTCGGTGGCAACCATGACAGAGGTGCCAACGGTTCTGCTCAGGAAATTGCACCTGAGCAGATTGTTTGCGTGGATTGTGGCGGAGTGTGCCACCTGCTGACGCGGGCGTTCTTAGAGGAGGACGGCACCCATGGGTTTCAACCCGGCGATATTGTGGCCTACCGCTGCGAGGACTGCCTCGACCGATGGGACATCGAACTCGAGTAGTTCTTCTCAAGGCTCAGCCCAGTACGCGAGCCGTTCGAGCACAGCCTCAAACCCCCAATCAAAAAGCGTCTGCAACACCGGCAGTAGGATGGGTTCACCTAGGCGCTGCTCACCATGGTTGTACGCAGTCACACATTTGTTTACCTCACCTCTTCCGGAGCCCACGACTCACATGGCCTTGCCCCCATCTGACAACTCACCCGAGTCCGATCAGCCGTACCCAACGGTTCCGACCCGAGGCGACTTTCCTGCAATCGAGCGGAGAATCCTTGATCGATGGGCTGAACAGAACACCTTTGAACGCTCGGTAGATCAAGTCGCAGCTGGCGGAGGTGAGGGCACCGAGTTTGTCTTCTATGACGGGCCACCCTTTGCCAATGGGCTGCCGCACTATGGCCACTTACTCACGGGCTATGTCAAGGACGTGGTTCCTCGCTATCAGACCATGCTGGGCAAACGAGTCGAGCGGCGCTTCGGCTGGGACTGCCATGGTCTACCAGCAGAGATGCAGACCGAGAAAGAACTCGGTGTGTCCGGTCGAGTTGCGATAACGGAATACGGCATTGACAAGTTCAATGAGCAGTGCCGCTCCTCGGTGCTTCAATTCACGCAAGAATGGGAGCGGTACGTCAGTCGCCAAGCCCGTTGGGTGGACTTCGAGAACGATTACAAAACCATGGACGCCACCTATATGGAGTCCGTAATCTGGGCGTTCTCGCAACTCTACGAGAAGGGCTTGATCTACGAGGCCTACCGAGTCATGCCGTATTCCTGGGCGGCCGAAACTCCGTTGTCGAACTTCGAGATTCGCCTAGATGACGCAACGCGACCGAGACAAGACCCGGCTGTAACCGTTGCGTTCTCGCTTGAGGCAATCAGTGGCGAGGCAGCCGACTTGCCGGAGGCACTGCACGGCGAGGACGGAACCGAGATTTGGGCATGGACCACCACACCTTGGACCTTGCCCTCAAACCTGGCTCTTGCGGTGGGTCCAGAAGTCACCTACGCCGTAGTGGAGATTGCCGCTGGTAGCCGCGCCGGCCGACGAGTGCTGATCGGCGCAAACGCTGTGTCGAAATATGAGCATGAACTTGGCGAAGGTCACCGAGTGATCGCTCAGCTGACAGGCTCAGAACTCGGCGGCCTGC
>JBAXCX010000044.1:0-20593 GCA_037141255.1 Actinomycetes bacterium
CAGGCTGACCCGCATACCTAGTAACTGAGCGAAGGCCCCGACACAACGTCGGGGCCTTCCTTGTTTTGTGGGCCCAAACCACGCAATCAAGACCCCGATCCAACTCGTTTCGTCTTGCGCCTGACCCCCTATAGCGGGTCCCTCGCATAACAGAGCGCCAGCAACACTCCTTGAACACCTCGAGTAAGAGCAGAATCTGGCACCCTTTGCAAACGAATTTAGGAGTAGAAACTCATCCTGAGACGGGACCAATGCGGGACGGGGCCTTTCCAGAAAGAACTGGACACCTGTCCAAAAACGTTGAAACCCCCGCCGTAGCGGGGGTTTCTTGATGTGGAGCTGATGGGAATCGAACCCACGACCCCTGCCTTGCAAAGGCAGTGCTCTAGCCAACTGAGCTACAGCCCCAGAAGCTTCACTCTACCAGCGTCATGCATGGGTACCAGAAACCGAGGATTTCTGACGGCCCTTCGCCTTATCCGCTTGACGAGTTAGAAGCGGGCGTTGGTTGGGTCGGCTGCTATTGCGGCGATCCAGTTCTCGAACGTCGAGCGGCTGAGTGCAAGGTTTTCGAGCATGGCGACCTTTGGTCCCCTGTCATTGAGGTCATTGGTGTACTGAGCAAGCATGGCCGGAGTTGGCATGATCGGGGTGAGTGCTTGGTAAGCGGCAGTCACGTAGCTTCGGTTCGCTGATTTGATGATGTGTTCGGGCGAGGAAGCAATCGCTGCGAGTGCTGCTTGGCGAGATTGCTTGCCAGTGGTCAGTGCGTTGACCATTGTCGTGCGTTCCGCAGCTGTTGCTACTCGACCGAGCAGCATGAAGTATGCGCGATCGACGAACTGTGCCGGGGTCAGCAAGGCGTAGGACCAGAAGTACTCCGGTGTGGTGGCGAGTGCGGCTACCAGCTGGGCGTCGGTCTTGCCTGCTGCAAGGTTCTTGACCCACAGATCAACAAAGGAGCGAGGTGGAATTTTGCCGAGGAACGCTTGGCTCAAGCGGTCGACTCGTGAAACGAGTGGCACTGCTGCGTCGACTCGTTGTTTCAGGGTGATCATCTGTGCGCCAGGGATGAATTCGTTATCGATACCCGAGGTGTCGTCCGGGTCAGACGTGAACAGGCCCGCCAGCCTGCTTGTATCGGCTGCGGGAGTAGTTTGAGCGGCTGCACCGGCAACCACTGCAGCAGACACGACGTAGGTATAGAGCGAGGAAGTGCTCAGTATGGATTCAGAGGAGTAAGAACTTGGCGAAGCGTTGGCGCAGTAGAAGCGGGTATAAAAGCTTCCAGTCGGGTGGTCGGCCTCAAGGGCTGTATCAAACTGGAAGGAACCATCAGTTGCGGGGCTGTCCTCCCACACCTTTGTGTTCACCCGGCCGGCGGTCGCAGGGTCGCCGACGGGTGAGACGAACGCCCCGACATAGCGGGTACTTGAACTTGCGCACCCCACGCTGAACACCGTCAGGCTCGCTCCTTGTTTGCCGGCAGTGAGTGTTTGCTCTGAGAACTGCTTGAAGGTGGTACCCGAAGTGGTCAGGCCTAAGGACTTCGATGTGTCGGTATGGCTATCGGAGCTCGTATACGCAAGCTTCAGGTTTGGGGTGCCGTCCCCGATGGCAAGAATGATGATTTTGAACGAGCATTCCGACTTGTTCGCCGTAGCTACATAAGCCAGCGTGCAAGCCGAGAGCACCGCAATCTTTCCTGAGTCGACTGTGATCGCTGCAGTGCCGTCGGGCACGTTCTTTGTACCGGTGTCGCTGTCAGAAACGCCGCCCGAGCAGGTAGTTGTCGCCCCCAAGGTCAAACTGGTGCTGGTGCAAGTCAGCGAGACCGTTACAGATCGCGTTCCCTTAGCCGAAGCCTGCTGGGGAATTGCCAGAAAGCCTGCAGCAGCAATCGCTACAGCTAGCGCGCCAGCTCCGAAGCGCCGGGCCCGCGAAGCTGAACGCTCCGCCTTGGCGGTGAATTTGTGTGACTGAGGACTCTCGACTTCTGGATTCATATCTTTCCTGGACTTGGCGTAGTTGCAGGTTGCCTTAAGTTCCTCGTTCAAGGAACCTCTGTCACCAAGTCGGTTAACCGCTTCTATTGTGCGGACAAGTACAATTCTTTGAATAGGCAAAAACCTATTTGCGAGTTACTGGCCCTCGGCACTGTGAAGGCGAGGTCTCCTAAAGTCAAGCAATTTGCACTAAATGTGACAGAAGACTCGTCGAAGCCCGGAACTCAGCGCGGTTGAGTCAGTTGAGTATTTCAAGTTCTCCGGTTGCTAATTGCCAGCAATCGGTGAAGGGCTCACTTCTTGATTTGCAGATCCTGAATCACTGAGGTCAATGACGATGTCATCATCGGCCTGATCTTCTTGGTCTAGTGACCCTGACTTACCCACGGTGATCTCTACCTTGCCGTCTTCAAAGCGCACCGTGAACTCACCGCCACTGCCTTTCACGTACTCTCCGACCTGGGCGATGAGGGCAGCAGTCGCGGCAGCCTCTGCGCCTGTGGCGGCTAGGCCTTCGTCCTTGTGGGTCCGAGAAAGCCATCCGAGTCTGTTCGTGTCCGAGGAGCGGCCCTCGGAATTACTTCTAGATCCCCGCAGAAAACCGCGCCGGGGCTTCACAGATGAGGCATCCGCCGAGGCACCTTCTGCAATCGAGCTCTGAGCCTCTGGGTTTGCTGCGTGAATTGCGTGAGATGCTCGAGGATCTTCGCTAATGTCGCCGAGCAGTTCCGGGTCAAGGTCTACAAGCGCCAAAGCTGCGACGCGTGGGGCCACAGTTGAGGAGCGTGAGGTTTCTGCCGAGCCGTAATAGAGCACAGAGACCCAGTCAGGTTCTTCAACTACTGAGTTCTTCTTCACTGGCTTGTACAGATGCGCAGCAAGGCTCACCCGAATATCTGAAAATGAATTTCGCAGCCCCACGAAAGCGATCAGCGCGTAAGCCGTCAACGTCATATTGATCGCGGCGAACGCAGCGTGGCTCACATGATTGTTCCGAATGTCATGCCACAGCGTGTACCCAGACCAGATCACGATGATGTAGGGAACGAGTACGAAGGTGAGTGGGGCAGCAGTGCGATTGCGCACCTTTGGGGTGCGGGCAAAGTCGATTTTCTGCCCACCAATGGACTGCTCCAGCGACTTGAGGACTCCAAGAGTGTTGACGGCGAGAAGCAAGAAATTTAACCCGTACACCCGAAGCACATCGCTTCGCCGGTATCCGCATCGCCTCAAGTCAGTTGACTGTGCAACGAAATAAGGCACTGCAGCAAGCATTGCGACAGGGCTCACAAGCTCGCTGTTGTAGGGGTAGATGAGCAGCAAGATCAGCCCAAAGCTTGCCCATGCGATGGAAGCCAAGTAGTTCAAACGCAAGAAGCCCTCACGGGCAGCGCGCAGACCAATTTGAGACCTTCGCAGCCTGAACAGTTCGCGGAATTTGGGTACTACCAGCAGCCCGCCGTTTGCCCATCGCTGACGTTGCACACAAAGCGAACCGAAATCTGGGGGAGTTGCGCTGTAGCTCAAACGCTCCGGAAAGTTGTAGAGCTTCCAGCCTTGGATGCAAATATCGATCGTTGATTCCGTATCTTCAATCGGAGTGCGATCCTGCACGTATCGTCGAATGGGGAGTCCATTCTCGAAATCAAGTTCACAAATCTGATCAAGCGCCTGTTTGCGGAGCACGGCGTTGGCCCCCACCCAGAACGTGGCGGAGTCTCGGGTGAGACCCTGATGCACGATGTGCTGTAGGTCAGTGGTTGCGCCGCTGATGCGTTCGATTCGATTGTTGGCACCCGGATAGGCGCTATAGGGGGTTTGAGAAACAGCAACATCAGAAAATTCCTGCTGTTCCATCAAGTACACAAGGCGCAGGCAGTACTCCGGCAGCAGGGTGGAGTCTGCATCCAAGGTGAGTACATATTCGGGGTCAGGGAACTCCAGATCGGCGGCCTCGCCAGTAACTTCGATCAGCACGGTACCGCCGACCATCTCTTGAGTCTTGAAGCGCCGGCCCATCAAGCCGATGTAGCTATTCAGGTTCATGGCCTTATTTGCCTCATGCGAAAGCGAGGAGTACTGCTTGCGCTCAAAGCTCGACAGCTCCGCCCGGAAAATCCAAGCCAGCCGTCGATGCAACTGCAACATGCGGCGCGGACTGAGCTGCGTTTCGGCAGCCGCAGCAGTGTTCAGCGCAGTTGCGACCTCGCCCATCTCCGTCCCGAGTCGACCGAGCACGCTATTGGACAAGAACAAGTCAGTGTGGTCGATGATTGGATTGGCTAGGGCTTGCTCATGGAACCAGGTGCTTGCCTCGGCATAGAGGTCAGCAAGGTGAGTGATCTGCTGAATGGGGTCAACTTCACTTTCGACATCGGCAGCGGAGTCGTGTCGTTCAAACGCGTCGAGTTCATACTCAAACTTGGTGCGGAGGGGCCGTAGGAGTTCTTCGATCTCAAGTGGCAAGCCGCGCGCTGCTTCGAGGATCGCTTGCTCTTCTGCACTTGTTGGGTTCGGCGGATCGTCAATCAGCAAGACGATTCGCATGAACGGATATTCCTGCAAAGCTGTAGAGAGCAGAGTCTGACGCACTACGCGAGCGTCTTCTTTATACGAAGGGATGATGGCAGTGAGCGTGGGCATTGCCACCGTGAAATAATCATCAATGCTGGCTCGTGGAACCCGGTGATGCTCTTGGATTCGGTAGAGATAGCCGAGTCGGGTGACCAAGTAGGCCAGTGCAGAGGCCGTGAGCAGCGACACCACGAGTGCATACGTAGCTGTATCGATGACCACGCGAATAGACAAAGGATTCTGAACTACGCGGTAGATCTGGTCCACTAGGTACGCGGCGTAGGCAATAAGGGTGAGGGCAATGGCAAACCTGGCACCGCTGATTGCGCGGCGCGAAGGTGATTCCGGGACTGCCGGCATGGGCCCGGTGCGCTTATCTGCGCCTATTTGTCGCCTGCCTGGCGCCCTGAGAGGGAGCTCTGTTGGTGCAATCTCCGCCGAATCCCCGGAATCAGGGTAGGGGGAGAATCTGGAATTTCGCATTCAAACATCTATAAGGGAGAAGCAATAGATTGGCAAGCAAATGCAGATATTTACCTATGGAGTCCCCTGCGACCCTTCTGTATCCCTATCCAGTAGGAATGGAAGAGGTGTCAAACCTCAGACGATTCTGTAAGAACTTGTCCGAATACTGATCAGAGATTTTACGAATCGGGCCTGAAGTAGGCAGTAGCTAAAATGATTGTGGAGTTGCGCAGTGGAACCAACCGAGACGGAAGCAACCGAGCCTGAGTCAGGTGATCCGGAAGCAGCCGAGGCTGTGTCAATCGAGCCTGAGACAGCGGAGGCCGTGAAAACCCCACGCCGACGCGTCTCCTTTTTTCGGGTAGTAGTGGCCCTTGTGCTGGTGGCTGGTGTGAGCTTCGCAACTGTGAGCTTTGTGAACCGGGCTGTAGATCAATCAGCGAAGGGCAATCCGACGGCGTGGTTTGCCCCGTATGTTGACGCCACGTTGGTTCCGACTTTTCCGTTTGAGAACCCTGTAGAAGGTGGCTCAAAGGATGTAGTACTTGGCTTTATCGTTGCCGATCGAGACGGTGGGTGTGCCCCAACCTGGGGTACCTATGTAGACCTTGATGGCGCAGCTACCTCGTTCGACCTTGATCGCAGGATTACGCGGTTGCGAGCAGCGGGTGGAACCGCGATTGTGTCATTTGGTGGTCTGAGCAACTCAGAACTTGCCGTGCGTTGTAAGTCGCCCGAGGATCTTGCAGAGGCCTACCGAGAGGTGATGAATCGGTACGAGCTTGCAACAGTGGATTTTGATATCGAAGGCGAAGCGCTCGCAGACACTGCGGCGAATCAACGCCGAGGTGAAGCGCTGAAGCTCCTTCAGGATGAAGCAACGAAGGCGAAGCGAAAACTCGCTGTCTGGTTGACGCTCCCGGTTGCCCCGCAGGGACTCACCGCCGATGGCCTTGCGGCTGTCGAGGCCACGCTTGCTGCTGGAGTCGACCTTGCCGGAGTGAATGTAATGACCATGGACTACGGGGCTGGTCGTCCGGAGTCAATGTCGATGGCGGCTGCAAACGAGGAAGCTCTGCAGTCAACATTCACACAGCTAGACGGCGTCTATGAGCGGGCGGGCAACAAGCTGCAACCGGCTGATCTCTGGGGCAAAATCGGCGCAACCCCAATGGTGGGAACGCAAGACACCATTCCTGATCAGTTCACCATTTCGGACGCACAGGCTTTGATCTCTTTTGCCAAGGTGAACGGCCTTGGCCGACTCTCACTGTGGTCGGCGAACAGGGACGGCCCCTGCGGGTCTCAGATGGACGAACTCATTGTGAGCAATACATGCAGTGGGGTGAAGCAGGAACCGCTTGAGTTCTCTCGAATTCTGAACAACCTGACAGGGCGCGCAATTGGCAAGAATGAGCAGGTGACCACGACTACCGAACGGCCAGTTCTGGTCGATGATGCGCTCACTAGTCCCTACCCGATATGGCAGGACAGTCGAATATATGTTGAGGGTCAGAAGATCGTTTGGCACGGAAACGTGTACGTCGCGAAATGGTGGACCAAAGAGAATCGACCCGATGAGCGCGTCGAGAACTTGTGGGATTCGCCGTGGCGCTACTTAGGCCCTGTCATGGCGAATGACCTTCCTGCGCCTCGGCCCGATCTACCCAATGGCACGTACCCCGCTTGGAACAAAACTTCGGTCTATGCCAAAGGAAAGCGGGTGCTCTATCAAGGGATGGCCTACCAAGCCAAGTGGTATACCCAAGGCGATACGCCAAGCCCCGATCGACCATGGGAAACTCCTTGGCAACCAGTCTCGGTTGATCTTGCTGCTTCGAAGACTGATCTCGGAGCGAGCCTTCCCGATTGGAGCGGCGCTATTGCCTATGAGGCCGGCTCGCAAATTCGTTATCAGGGCGTTGCGTATGAGGCCACGCGGTGGAATCAGGCTGACGCTCCGGGTAGTAAGAATCTGACCTCGGGCCTGCCAACCTGGCTGCCGCTGGACGCAAGTGGCGACGCGGCTGGTGACGCTGCTGGCGACGCGGCTGGCACTTCGAACACAACGGTGCCGATGAGCTAACCGGGTAACGCACAAAATTCTTATTCGCTTGCGCCTACCGACAGGTTGGCTGTGGGCGAGGTGAGCTTGCCATCATCGCGAAGCGCAAAGAACTTGCCGCCGCGAGTACCCACAAAGATGGAGCCTTCCCACACGGCTGGTGTGGCCTCGATGCAGCCGCCCAGCTTAAGTTCCCAAAGCTGTGGTGGCACCACTTTGGTATCCGAAACGTCGTAGCCGCGCAGCACACCGTTGCAGTCGCCGTACACCAAGGTGTTCTCTACCGTGACTGGTGATTGCCAAGTTGGTCCCGGCAGTTTGATGGTCCAGCGCTCGGCTCCAGTTTGACGATCAAGCGCCAGCAACTTTCCGCCATTCGTTGAAGCGATCACCACATCTTTGTACAACGCCGGGGTGGTCCAGAATCCAGCTGTCGCAGCGCCGCGATCGTCGTACTTCCACACCAGCGGGTCATCCGGCTTCTTCGGGTCGAGCTTCATTAACTGTCCCACCTCGGCTGCACGCGCGTTGCCTCGTTCGTACTCAACTGCCACGTATAAGAACCCCTCGGCATCGATTGTGATACTGGCGTCTGTGTCATCGCCCGTCCAAAAGCGGAAGGTCTGCTTGGGTTCTCCCGTGCCGGCCACGAGCGGGCCCACATCCCAACCCGAGACCAGCCCACCGGAATTCGCGTAGTACACGGTGTTGCCAGACACAGCGACTGAATCCTCAATCGACATTTCCTTTGCCCGGTTCCCTGCAAGGTCGCTGATGACTTGCTGATCCCAGCTTGGCGTATGGAACACCAGCTTCGGGTCGATCGTCACCAGGCCATCGGCCCCGTACCCACGGTTGAGCTTCACCATGTGGAACTGGCTGTTCTCGCCGCCCTCCACGAGGTAGTCATCAAGAATCAGGCCAGAACCATCCCAGTCGTCATTCCACAAGGTGGGCGACACGGCAGTGGCAGAAAGCTTCCAAAGCTCGACCGCTTGACCTGGACGATCAAGTGCGAGTGCCCGGTAGTAGCTATCGCGGCTACCGGTATAGAGAATCGGATAGCCGTTCGGATCCATGGTGACGGAACCCTTGATGATGTCGCCAGTCTTGAATGGCGGGAGGATATCTTCGCCGGTATTGCCATCCATAAAGTGCACGGCGCCGTCATACGCCCCGAACACCACCCACAAGCGACCATCGCGATTGAACACTGCCGGTTGGCCAGTCCAACCCATTCCGCACCAGGTCTTGGTGACTCCCTTGGAGGAGGAACTCGAACACATCCCGCCATCTTTGGGGTAGTACCAAGCAACCTTCGGAGCCTTTGGGAGGGGACCTCTGCCGTAATACGAGCGGGTGGGGTTGCCTCGGAAGGTCAACAGCCCCGGCACCTCGGCCGACCACATGTGACCCGAGCTTGCTGGGTTGACGAGCTGCCCTTTTACTGCAGGAACAGGAACCTGAAGTGGGTCTTTGACCGCAGGTTTCTTGAGTTCGGTTGTCGTGTTTGCGTCTTCGGATTCCGCAGCTGAGGTACTGCTGCTCGTAGCGCCACCCTGGGTTGCATCCTCTTTGGTCTTGCCTCCCGAGAGCATGCTGCCAACAACTAGGACAATCAGAAATACGGCAACCACGCCGCATGCCACAAACAGTCGTCGCCGCTGAGCGACCTGCTTTGTGCTTGGCGCAAAATCACGGTTCCGCTGAAACTCATACTCACCAGTCCCGTCTGCGCTGTCGGGGCCACCAGGGGTTCGAGGCTCAGTCATCGTTGCCTATCTTCGCCGATTTTTTATGTGACAGGGGTGCTTTCGAGGCTAATTGCTGCCACCGTGCCGGCCTCGCTCGCATCACTGCCGCAGTTCGCCTTCTGCAACGAGACGATCCAGTGTGAGCTCGGGCTGTTCGGCAATGAGTCGGTCCAGCCAGTAACTGGACTCGAATACAGCCAGCAATGTGCCGTCGCTGCGAGCCAGTACATCTACGCCTTGCATGGCCCGAAGCGTGGGTGCGGATTCGGCGTCGGTACGCCGGGCCACTTTGTAGTTCGTCATGGAGAACTCGACGGGTGCGCCGAACTCATTCTCGAGCCGGTGCTTTGCAACCTCAAACTGCAGGGCCCCCACTGCTGCGAGCACAGGTGACTGATCCCCGTAGTCAGGGTCACGCAACACCTGAATGACTCCCTCTTCGTCTAACTGGGTGATGCCGTTTCTGAACTGCTTGGTGCGACTCACATCGGTGGTGCGAGCAATGGCGAAGAACTCTGGGGCAAAGCTTGGAATCTCTGGGAACGTCACGGCGGTCTCTGCCCAAAGTGTGTCTCCGACCCGCACATCATTTGCGTTTACCAGTCCGATTACGTCGCCCGGAAACGCCTCTTCGAGGGTTTCGCGTTCTTGGCCAAAAACCGAGTGAGCGTACTTTGTGGCGAACGGTTTTCTGCTGCGATCTTGAATGACTACCATGCCGCGTTCGAAGCGGCCCGAACACACTCGCAAGAACGCGATGCGGTCGCGATGAGAGCGGTCCATATTTGCCTGCACCTTGAACACAAACCCAGAGAATGGCGAATCGAGTGGGCGCTTCTCACCAGAGGTGTCGGCCCGCGGCGAGGGACTTGGCACCTCGTCGATGACCGAGTCGAGCAACAGCCGAACCCCAAAGTTGGTCAGTGCAGAACCAAAGAACATCGGGGTGGTCTCACCTTCAAGAAACATCTCTCGGTCGTGTTCGGCACCCGAGAGCAGTTCGAGTTCATCCAAACTCTCGGTCCACGATTCGCCTTCTTCAACAAGGGCGCGATCGGCGGGAACGATCTCTTCGGGAGCCTCGGTTGACCCGCGGGCTGTGCGAGTAAACCGGATGAAATCCCCGCTGCTCCGGTCGACTACGCCGCGAAAGTCACCGGCTATACCCACTGGCCAAGTCATCGGCGTACAGATCAGACCCAGCTTTGATTCGATGTCGTCGATGAGTTCAAGCGGACTCAACCCTGGACGATCCCACTTATTGACATAGGTCAGAATTGGCAAGCCCCGGCTACGGCAGACCTCGAACAGTTTTTGCGTCTGCGCTTCGATGCCTTTGGCAGCATCGAGCACCATGACAGCAGCGTCGCAAGCAGTGAGTACCCGGTACGTATCCTCAGAGAAATCGCGGTGACCAGGAGTGTCAAGCAGGTTGACCACGCAGTCGCGATAGGGGAATTGCAACACAGTGGATGTGATTGAGATTCCGCGCTGCTGCTCTAGTTCCATCCAGTCGCTAGTTGCTGAGCGTCGAGCACCCTTAGCCTTGACTGCACCCGCCTCACGGCCGAGCGCGCCACCATACAGAAGCAGCTTTTCGGTCAGGGTGGTCTTGCCGGCATCCGGGTGCGAGATGATGGCAAATGTGCGTCGCCTGAGGGCTTGGGAACTGGGGACTTCGGGCGAACTCACCATGACATGAGACTCGCCACGGGCCAAGAACGCAAAGTGGGCTGCAAACTGAGCCTGCTCTTGGGGTACAGCGGGGTCAGCTGAGCGATGCCTCGACCGCCTTGATCAGCGAGGCTGTCCGTGGGTCTCCGGCAAGGCCGAACTGCATCTGGTTCATCACATAGCCAAAGGCCATCTTGCGATCCGGGTCTGCAAAGCCGACTGATCCACCGGCCCCGTAGTGACCGAAGGAGCGATCACCGGAGAGTGGAGAGAAGTCTGAACCGCGCATGAAGCCCATGGCGAAGGGAATCGGAAACATCAACACGGCGTCGGCGCCCTCGGTTTGCACCTCAATGGCCTTAGTCATTGCATCCTCGGATAGCAGGCGCACACCATCAACCTCGCCCACACATGCTGCGTACATGCGAGCCAGAGAATCGGCGTTGGTGACTCCGTTCGCTGCCGGGATCATGGCTGACCACAATGCAGGGGTATTCCAAGCCTCTTGGTCCATGAACGCACCACCTGGTGCAGAGAGCGCCTTGCCTGCAAGGTTGTCGGGGCCGAGCAGCATGTCGAGCATCTGCACCAGACCAATCGAAGCTGGTTCCGCTAGTTCCCCAGTAGCTACATCATTACCAGCACCCGCACCTGCGGCTGAGATGACCTCTAGGTCTACTCCCTCGGGGACTCCCATCGGGATGAGACGAGAGACTCGGTCATGTTGCTGCTCGGGAAGCCCAATCCAAAAGTCTAAACCGAGTGGGCCGGCTACCTCGGTTGCAAAGAACTCGCCGATACTCATGCCCGATACCCGGCGCACGATCTCTCCAACTAGCCAACCGTAGGTAACAGCGTGGTACCCGTGTTGAGTTCCTGGCTCCCAGACGGGCGTGCTTTCTGCCAGTGCGCTCACCACGGTGTCCCAGTTGAGCGCATCATCCAAACTCAGTCGCTTGGTTGTATCGATCAGGCCGCTCTTGTGACACAGCAGCCAAGAGACAGGAATCTCGCCTTTGCCTTGTGCTGCAAACTCGGGCCAGTACTGCGCAACGGGAGCATCAAAATCTAGCAATCCACGTTGGGCCAAGATGTGCGCGCACAGTGCAGTTGCCCCTTTGGTGGAGGAGAACACCATCTGCAAGGTGTCGGCGTTGTAGTCCTGGCCCTGAGTCGTTACGCCGCCTGTCAGGTCGACCACTGCTTGGCCATCCACATACAAACTAAAGCCAGCACCGACTTCACCGTGGGAAACAAAATTCTCTTCGAAGGCCTCTCGAACCTGCTCAAAGCCTGGTTCTACGGTGCCGCGGATCTCTGCCATGGGGATTCCCTCGTTCTGTCTGCTCAACAACCTGTGTCGTATCGTAGGCGCGAGCGGCGAGGGCAGCCCTTCCCGAACAGTTACGGCTTCGAGAACGTGGCTTCCCGGACGAGTGTCCGCCCATCAGTCAATCTGATCTCGGCCCGAACGGTGTGTTGCCCGGTACTCAGGCTGGTTGGGTCGAGTGAGGCTCCGCCTAGGAGTTCCCAAGGGGAACTCTCCTCTGTGGCTCTGAGCACGTCATCTAGGAAGAACTTCACTGAGTCAATCCCATCAAGGACGCTTGCATCTAAGAAGATAAAGATTGCGGCAGTACCCGTAACTATTTGTGCGCCTTGCAATGCCTCCGAGGATGAGAGGGAGTCTGAAGCGGACCACCTCAACCCCTCGGGGCTGCTGCGAACCTCGGTGGTGGTGGGTGCAGGCACGCTGCTTGTCGGAGAACTCGTGGGTGGAGCGGTGCTGGGTTCTTCTAATGAGGTAACCGGAGGGTCAACGGGGGTGGTTGCGCTAGGTGACCGAGAGGGTGCGGTGGTTCGAGGGGACGCGGGCTTTCGTGGACTCGTCGTGGGAGAATCTGCAATTTCCGCCGGGCCTGTAGGGGTAGTCGTTGGTGACTCAGCAATGGTGGTTGCGCCAAGCACAGATGCCGGCGGCAGGGTAGAGGTTGTCCTTCGGCCGGAATCAGGCGGGTTGACCGGTCTGGTTACCGACTGATCTGCGCGAGCCGCTTGTGCCTGATACGCCATCGGCAAAGCCACCACGCAGGTCATCAGGGTAGATGCCGAGGCGGCGAGAAGAACTCGGGCAAGCCGAGCGCGTTGAGTTGTGATTGCGTTACTGACACTCGCCATTCGCCGCCTCCTTCCTACGTATCTTCACAGAATCCGGATCCTTCTCATATGGGCAAAACCCGCGGGCATCTGCCACTCTGAGTAGGCAGATCTGCTGAGCAGCGGCCTAAAAGCCGGTTTTGTCACTGAGCGCAGTTTTCTTAGACAGCCTCGCTGTCTTCAGCAGTCGGGCGCAGATCAATGATGCCGAGCCGAACCGCCGACAACACAGCGTGAGTCAGGCTTTGCGTATCCAAACGGCGGTAAATGGCATTGAGGTGGTTATGAACCGTTTTTTGGGTTATTCCCAACTCACGCGCCACCTGTTTGGTGCTCTGGCCATCGGCGATCATCTGCAGAATCTCGGTTTGGCGCGAGGACAGCAGGTCCTCGGCGGGATCCTCGGCCTCGACCACGGTCAACATGGATGCCGCCAATTGTGGACTCAGCACCTCTTCGCCAGCGAGAACCCGACGCAACGTATCAAGCACATCTGCAAATGAGGTTCCCTTTGTCAGATACGCCGATGCCCCAGCCTCGAGTGCAGACCGAGTCAGCGGAGGGTCATCGTGCATCGTGAGCACAACGACTTTGATATCAGGAAACTCAGCGATGATTCTGCGAGTCGCGCTCACGCCGTCGAGAACCGGCATGGACAAATCCATCAGCACAATGTCGGGCTGAGTCTCTCGCGCTAGCGACACCGCCTCTTCACCGTTGCTGGCTTCGCCGACGACTTCCTCACCTGCGTTTTCGAGTCCTCGACGGATTCCGTCTCGAAGAATCTGATGGTCATCAGCTAATAGGACTCTCAACGCGTTGCTCCCTGTTTGTTGATCAGTACGCACGTATAACTAAAAGTGTTGCTCATGACACACCGAGACCGAGGTGATCCTGCGGCGAGGAATTCTCTGGCTTTGGTGACGGCGGCGAGAACCTCGTGTAGTCGCCTGCAAAGACTCGCACAATTGTTCCGGCCCCGGGGCTGCTTTCGATACTGAGGCTTGCGCCGATCGCGTCGGCGCGTTCTCTCATACCGACGAGTCCATACGAGGAGTCGCGAACCCCTCGCGCAATCTCGAACCCTTGGCCATCGTCAGTCACTTCGAGTTGAAAGTTCGCGCCCTCTACGTCCCATCTCACGCTCACATGAGTTGCGCGGGCGTGCTTGGCGATGTTGTTGAGTGCTTCTTGCAGGATCCGCAAGAGTTCGTTCTCGACCGGCACGGGGAGGCGGTCCTTTGGATGTGACACTTTGAAGGTGGCGGTGACATCAGAACGCTCAGCAAAGCGAGCCACGAGCTCGCGTCCGAGCAGAGCGAGCGGCTGCTCATCGCTCACACCAGATCGCAGTTGGCGCAGGGTCTCACGAAGTTCATCAAGGGCTGCTTGAACATCGGCGTACAACTGCGTGAGTTCCTCAAGGTGTTCGGGTTGGCTCTCCATGATTCGCTCAAGTTCAAAGGAGATATACGTTAGCCATTGCCCAAGGCGATCGTGCAGGTCTCTCGCTAGCCGGATGCGTTCTTCTTCAGCCCCCAGAGTTCGCAGCCTGCCAAACCACCGGGCGTTATCGATCGTGAGAGCAAGCACCTCGGCCATGCCAGACAACAAGGTCAAATGATGCGGCCCGAAATGGTGTTCCTCGGGGTGTTCTAGGGCGAGCAAGCCGACCGTCAGGCCGCGAGTTTCTAACCGTACGTAGAGCCCACTGCGGCTGTCACCCGCGAGCTGTGTTTTCTGGTCGTTGTCTGCAGGCGTATTTCGCAGAACTGGCGCATCGGAATTGAGTGCCGCTGCGAGCGGTTCGGGCAAGTTGGAAGTCCGATAAGAGGGGTGTAGTACGCAGCCGTCGGCCAACTTCGGAACCCACTCCTCGGAACGTTCATCGAGTGCTAGAAGGCAAATCGTGCGCGTGTCGAAGGCCGTCTCGAGTTGCTGCCGTGCGGACTCGAGTGCTTCTCGAAGGCTCAGAGAGGTGGGCAAGGTGCGCGCCACATTGTTGAGTAAACTGAGGAGGTTGTTTGCATCATTGAGCGAGTCAACCTGACTGGCGAGCGAGCCTCTCCTGACCTCGGAATCCAAGAGTCGTCCTCGCACAAAGCTTGCCGCGGCAACCACCACGATCAGCATCAGCGACAGCCCAAGGTCTCGCTGAGTGTCGATCTGCTGGCTGTAGGTGTTCACCCCAAGTGGCAAGGCAAGCAGCATGCATGCCGCACCAGTGACCAAAGCAACGGCGCCTGCTAGATAACCCCAACCGAAGCTCATGACCACCATGGCCGCCATAAGCGAAAAGATGAACGGGCTCTCGAGTCCACCACCGGCGCCGACTGCCAGACCGATGATGACCACATCTGCAAATGCAACGAAGCGGTCTTGGAACCGGGTAGAGGCCAGTCGGATGGGGATGACGGTGCGCCATGTGGTGATGAACACACAGATGGCCACGGTGAAAACCGCGACATACGAACCGCGAAATGCAGCAGGTGCAGCAAACACAATTCCAAATCCCACAGCACCCCAGCGCAAGGTGGCAATTGCCGGAGATACACCCGCACGGATGGAAGGCGGTAGAGCAAAATTACGTGTTGCCTCGTCTAGGCCACCAAAGGGCAGCGCGCGCAAAGCAGCCATTGCCTCCTCGACCTGGAGTCGCTCGGCATCCGAAGTTGGTGAACTCTGTACGTCAATGGCGTCCATGGGCAGTCTCTGGTCTGCACTCTACTAATCAGGAGTCAAATTCTGTGTCCCTGTCCAACAAGTTCTGAGAAGTCACTGAGCAGCCCTAACATCGCTGGATGGTTCCTGATCCTGTGAGTGAGGTGCTCGCGCTACCCGAAGGAGTTCGGCGGCCAGACCGTCGCCGTGAAGTTGATGCCGCTGGGGTGCGGTTGTCGGTTGCTGAATGGGGTGAGGAGCAGGCGCCCGCAGTCCTTTTGGCGCACGGCGGCTTCGACTTTGCCGAGACCCTCAACAGGTTTGCGCCGATGTTGGCCGATGCGGGGTACCGCGTGGTCAGCTGGGATCAGCGCGGCCACGGTGAGTCTGCATGGGCTCATTTGTACAGTTGGGAGGCAGACATTCGAGATGCTGCAGCGGTACTTGCGACCCTCCCCGATGAGCCGCTGCCGTTTATTGGCCATTCAAAAGGAGGCTCCATGGTGATGCACCTTGCGAACGTTGCGCCGCACCGGGTATCGGCCTTGGTCAATCTTGATGGTCTGCCCTCTGGCAACAACATGTCTGACGTATCTGAGCTTGAACGAACGCGCATGCAGCGTGATGAGATGGATCGTTGGTTAGCTCATCGTCGCATGCTCAGCGATAAGCAACGCCGGCCGGGCACGCTTGAGGAACTCGCCGAGCGGCGCGGCCGGATGAACCCGCGTATGAGTACCGAATGGCTGCAGTACCTCGTGCAGGTCGGGGGTCGCCAAGACGCAGATGGGTGGCGTTGGAAGCTGGACCCAACCATGCGCATGGGTGGTTTCGGCCCGTGGCGGCCGGAGTGGTCGATGCTGCGACTACCTGGCCTTGGGGTACCCATGCTTGGAGTGATGGGCCTCGAGATAGAAGTCATGGGTTGGGGAAGTCGGCCGGCCGATGTTGAGCCGTACTTGCCGCCGGGGGCGCAGTTTGAAGGCCTCGAGGGTGTTGGGCACTTTGTGCATATTGAACAGCCACGCCTAGTTGCCGATCTGATATTGGAGTTCCTCTCGTGACGGCACGTGATTCAGATTCTGAGGTGACTGGCACCATCTGGGTGAGGCATAACCGCATCGACGTTGCAGTTCATCATCTAACAGATGGGTCCGATCCGGCACACCGCCCGCTGTTATTGCTCCACGGCCTTGGCGAGCGAACCCCGGAATCGGTTCCCGAGACGGTGCGCTGGCCGGGACCGGTCTATGGGATTGATTTTACGGGTCACGGGCAGTCCACCATTCCAGTTGGTGGCGGCTACACCTCTGAGATTTTGGTGGGTGATGTTGATGCCGCTCTGGAGCAACTTGGTGAGGTCACGATTCTGGGGCGCGGCCTTGGGGCATATATCGGCCTGCTCATTGCCGCTGCTCGGCCTGATCAAGTACTTGGTGTGGTCATGTCGGATGGTCCAGGGCTCGTGGGCGGCGGTATTCACCCAGGGTCGCCATCGGTGTCGTTTCCCGCACCCTGGGCGAGTGAAACTCCCGACCCGTTCGCTCTGATTGAATTATCCCGAGACGTTCGCCCGCCTGATTATGCACAGACCTATGTTCGGTTTGTCCTTGAGAGCAGCAAGTTGGAAAAGGCGCTCATGGTGTGCGCGGTGGCCCGACCGGAATGGCTTTTGGCAGTTGCGGCCGAGCCGGGCGTCGGGCATGGCACCGTGGACGAGGCACTTCAGTTTTACGCTGCCCTCTAGTTTTCTCTGGGCTCTCGCGCCTGTTACTCGTCGGCTGTTTCGGCGCTTGCACCGTCGAGTCGTTCAACAATTTTTTCTACCTGATACCGAGTGGCATCAAGCTTGGTTCGGCACCAGTCCACGAGTTCGGCTGCACGCGTCACCTGATCAGCAAGTGCATCCACATCCAACGTGTCGGACTCGAGTGAGGCAACGATCTGGTCAAGCTCGGCCATAGCTGCAGTAAAACCGAGTTCTTCTGGCGGCACTGTTTGGGTACTCACGTGATGCTCCTCATGTTGTGCTGTTCAGGTTGTGCTGTTCAGGTTGTGCTGTTCAGGTTGGGCTGTTGTTGGGCTCGGTGCTGACCGCTTGGATGGTCGAGGTCACCGAGCCATCAGCGAGTTGGGTAGAGATCTGTTCGCCCGGGTGAAGGTCGCTTGATGATCGCACCACGCTGCCAGAGGCCGAGCGGGTAATTGACCAACCTCGCGCAAGAGCGGCTGCAGGGTCGTGGACCTGGGCGCGGGCTGCGAGCGAATCAAGGCGGTTGCGAGTGAGCGAATCCCACTGGTTCGCAGCTCGACCAATCCTGCCGACCGAACCGCTCAGGTGTGTATCCGCTGTTCCGGTAACGCGCGGTACTGCAATCTTGGTGCGGTGGAGCAGATGCGAGACTCGTTGCAGATCGCGATCAAGGTGACGCACAGCAGCGCGCCCGGCGCGCCCGCCTGAGTCGATCATTCTTCGTTCGCTGTGATCGAGCCGGTAGGTGACTGCATCGCAGGCTTGCACCCAAGAACGCTCCATGAGTTCTGCAGAAGCGCGCAGTTGGTTTACCACTGCAGCGGCGCAGGCGGTGGGAGTTTTGTGACCGCTATGAGCCACCTCTTGGGCCACGGTGCTGTCGATCTCGTGGCCGATACCGGTAAAGACTGCAAGGGTTGAATTGGCAATCGCGCGTGCAACGGATTCCAGATCAAACGCTGCAAGGTCAGTTCGTGCACCCCCTCCCCGGCACAGCAAAATCACGTCTACGGGAAGGTGTTGGGCCGTGCGAAGGGCACTCAGGATCGACTCCTCGGCCTCCGCCCCTTGCATGCGGGCATCAAGTTCAAAGATGTGCAGCCCAAGTCCAGATTTTTCGAACTCGCCCAGTACGTCTGCATGGGCCGCGCTGCCCAGGCTGGTAATGAGCGCCACGCGGGTGGGAAGGGGGCTCAGCGGTCGGAGCGCGTTCGCCCCCAGCAGACCCTCGGCAGAGAGCAACGCGAGCACGCGATCTCGTTCTTGATCGAGCACGCCAAGGGTGAAGGTGTGATCGATTCCACTCATGCGAAGTTGCAGGGAACTGCGGGACTCGTAGGTGCCGAGCCGTCCTGTGATGCGCACCCGGACGCCGTCACCGAGTTCAATAGCGCCGCCCTGTTCGGTCAAGAAGCGCGTGACCGCTGCAGATTCCCGAGCGAACAACGTGATGGCGAGCATTGCCGGGTATGTGGGATTTTTGGAATCAGAGTCGATCAAATCGAAGTACACATGCTTTTTTGCAGAGACTTTGTAGTTTCGAATCTCGCCTTGCACCCAAATTTCATCACCGAAGGTGTGGCTGAGCAGTCCGTTGATGGCGTCATGTAACTCACTGACCGACCAAGTGGGCTGGGCTTGTTGTTGCGCTGGATGCTCAGCAGATTCAACTGAGGTTTCAAACAGCGAGGGTTCGGACCGGGCGGTCACGTGGCCGATGAATCCGGGGTTTTGCCCTCCGGGATATCTCCAGCAGCGTCGGCTGCATCGGCGTGGCGAATCACAAGTACCGGAGCCACACAATGCCGTGAGACGTACTCGCTCACCGATCCGATCACCACACGCTTAAACCACCCTCGGCCATGTGATCCGACGACCACAACGTCTGGTCGAATCTGCTTGGCTACTAGGCAGATCATGATTCCGGCGGAGCCTTCAACCAGCTTGTGTTCAACAATCGCAGGGTCAATCCCAAGAGAAGTCACGGTGTCTGAGAGTTCGTCGTTGCCTTCATCAAGAATTGCGGTGCGTGCAGTGAGCGATTCCGTAGGCGAGAGCAGGTTGCCCTCAAAACCGCCTGCTCCGGAGTCATCAGCGATGCTGGTATCTGCCACGGTGAGCAAGGTGATTTTGGTTGGGTTGAGCAACTCAACGCCCTTGCGCGCTGCCTCGAGAGAGACCTCGGAACCGTCAGTGGTGATCAGTGCGTGCATATGTCCTCCAGGGCTCAGCGCAGAGTGAACTGCTGGGTGACAAACTAGGCGGCCCAGCCGATCCGCGTCTCGTATCCCGCCAACCGGTTACCCTGCGACAGTGAAAAAGAATGGAATGGCCTCACGGGTGTCCGACCGAAATGCTTACCCTGGCATTGACCTTCAACGAATGGTGAGTTCGCCTGGCCTTACGCAACTTGAGCGGCGGCGGATGCAAAAAGCAGTAGTTGTTGCACTCGGCGCACTTGCGATTCTGGCTGTAGTGGAACCTTCAGTCGCTGCGGCGCTCACCGCTCAGGTTGCGTCAACCACCGAGACTGCCATGACTGCATGGCGAGCAGCGGTGTTAGGAATTATTGAAGGCGTAACGGAGTACGTGCCGATCTCATCCACCGGCCACCTGCTCGTGGCCTCGGACTTGTTGGGATTGGGATCGAGCAAGGCTGATCGGGGTGCAGCGGATACCTACGCTATTGCCATTCAGTTCGGTGCAATTCTGGCAGTTGCGGGACTCTTCTGGAAGCGATTCAGAGACATGATCCTTGGCATTTTCGGCAAGTCTGCCGGGGGACGACACCTGCTGATTTTGCTGATCGTTGCCTTTGCGCCGGCGGCCGTGCTGGGATTCTTGCTCGACGACAAGATCAAAGAGGTGCTGTTCTCCTCTTGGACAATCGTGTTCGCTTGGTTTGTCGGTGGTGTGCTCATTCTGGGGCTGGAACGAGCTGGGAAGATTCCCCATCGAGGCGAGCCAGCCGAGCCAGGTCGTGATCGACTGCTCGAGATCACCGTTCGTCAAGCGTTTATCATCGGGCTGATTCAGTGCATTGCGCTGTGGCCGGGAACGAGTCGGTCGCTGGCTGCAATCCTTGGTGCGCTGCTCGTGGGCGTGAGCATGGGCGCAGCGGTTGAGTTCAGCTTTCTGCTGGGCTTTGTGACGCTCAGCGCGGCGAGTTCATACGCCGTGCTGAAACATGGTGACGAAATGGTGAGCCAATTCGGCGTGGTGAATCCTCTGATTGGGTTGCTGTTCGCGTTCCTAGCGGCCGTGATCTCGATCAAGTGGTTGGTTACGTACTTACAGCAACACAGTTTGGCCATATTCGGTTGGTATCGAATTGTGATTGCCGGAATTACCGCTGGGCTCATCATTACGGGCGCGCTCAACGTCTAACCCGTCCCGTTTCGCTCAACGCCTAACCAGTCCCGTTTCGTTATGCGCCTGACCCGGCGGTTTCAGTTGGTGGGCGCAACAGCGAGGGCGAATACCT
>JBAXCX010000045.1:0-20423 GCA_037141255.1 Actinomycetes bacterium
TGGTCTTTGCTGGGTTCATCGTGTTCAACATCTGCATGAATGCAGGGCCCAACTCGACGACATTCCTGCTACCAGCCGAAGTCTTTCCGACTCGCGTGCGGGCCACTGGCCACGGCCTTGCTACTGCCGCAGGCAAGACCGGCGCAGCGGTGGGGGTGTTCTTCTTTCCGATACTCGAGGCCAACCTGGGCCTTGGTGTGCTGCTACCCCTGATTGCAGGGGGCTGCGTGCTTGCAGCAATTGTGACGGCAGTGGCACGAATTGGCGTCGTTGCTTCTGATGGCGTGTTCGCTGGTCAGTCGCCACCCTGATTGCTCAGGCTGGGCGAACTTCGACACCCGCTGCGGCAAGGGCTTGCTTGGCCTGTGCGATGGTGAACTCGCCGAAGTGAAAGATCGAGGCGGCAAGTACGGCATCTGCTTTGCCAGCAAGTGCACCTTGAACAAGGTGATCGAGCGTTCCCACTCCCCCAGATGCAATGACTGGCACCGAGCATGCAGCCGAGACTGCTGCGGTGAGTTGCAGGTCGAAACCCTCTTTGGTTCCATCACGATCCATAGATGTGAGCAGAATCTCGCCTGCACCAAGCTCAACTGCGCGCGCCGCCCACTCAACTGCGTCAAGACCAACCGCAGTGCGCCCACCGTGGGTAAAGACTTCCCAACTCAGAGAGCCGGTCGGAGCGCTCCCCGGACTTTCTTGAGATGGGGCCTCTTCTCCCGAGCCCGATTGAGTAGCGAATACTCGCCGGCGGGCGTCGATGGCAACCACCACGCACTGCACGCCAAACTCGTCAGCAATCTCTGAAATCAGCTCTGGGCGATCTACTGCTGCAGTATTGATCCCAACCTTGTCGGCCCCCGCCCTCAACAAGCGTCGGGCATCTTCCACCGTACGAACCCCGCCACCAACAGTGAACGGGATAAACACCTCTTCTGCTGTGCGCCGCACCATCTCGATGGTGGTGTCTCGCCGATCCGAAGACGCAGTGATATCCAAAAAGATCAGTTCGTCAGCGCCTTCTGCGTCGTAGCGGGCGGCTAGTTCGACTGGGTCTCCTGCATCACGCAGTTCGACAAAGTTGACACCCTTTACTACCCGGCCCGATTCAACATCTAGACAGGGAATAACTCTGGTGGTCAACATGGATCAGCCTCTTCGGCTGTGACTGGTGGTGCCTGACTGTTCCCCAAACCGGCACAGGCTGCAACGGCATCCTCTGCAGTGAATTGCCCTTCGTAGAGTGCACGCCCGACAATCGCCCCGGCAAGAGCCCGCCCTGCCGATTGCAGCTGGCTCAAGGCAGTCAGATGAGCAAGAGTGCCAACACCTCCCGAGGCAATGACTGGAATCGATGTTGCTGCCAGGACCTGCGAAAGCCCGATCAGATCGGGCCCCTCGAGTGTTCCATCTCTGCTGATCTCGGTGACCACGAGGGCTGCTACTCCTGCATCTTCAAACGCTTTGGCAAGATCCAACAAGTCTGCTCCAGAGCCTTCAAGCCACCCACGAACAGCGACATCTCTACCGCGAGCATCGAGGCCAACCGTGACGGGAAAAATTGATGCGAGTTCGCGCACAAAGGCCGGGTCTTCAAGGGCAGCCGTCCCAACCACCACTCTGGCAACTCCCGCTTCAAAGAGCGCTTCGGCAGCAGCCATCGACCGGATGCCACCGCCGGTTTGCACGGGAACTGATACTCCCGCCGCAATATCGGCAATCACTGCACGGTTGACAGGTTCGCCCCTGCGGGCAGCGTCAAGGTCGACAACATGAATCCATGGGGCACCTGCAGATTCAAAGGCGCGAGCCTGCGCCACCGGATCATCGCCATAGATCGTCTCTTGGCCGTAATCACCTTGGTAGAGACGAACGCACTTGCCATCGCGCAGATCAATAGCTGGATAGAAATCCATTAGCCAGCCCGCCGTTGCGCCTGCTGCGCCAGTTGTGCCGCCCGCTCCGCTCGAGCCTCACGGGAACTCGCAGCAATGTTCACAAAGTTTCTGAGCACTGCTAGTCCAGCCTGTCCTGACTTCTCGGGGTGGAACTGAGTCGCAAAGACAAGCTCGCTCTGGGCGGCCGCCACAACTG
Organism: Actinomycetes bacterium; assembly: GCA_037141255.1. Classification (GTDB taxonomy): domain Bacteria; phylum Actinomycetota; class Acidimicrobiia; order Acidimicrobiales; family Microtrichaceae; genus IMCC26207. Next base: position 2,095 of record JBAXCX010000045.1, read on the forward strand.
GTCCACCGTATTCGCAAGTAGCAAGCAGATAGTGACTCGGTTCGGCCGCAAAGGAGTGCACGAAATACATCCACGGGTGCTCGCCGAGACCTTCAAACAAAGGCGAATCGTTCATGAGATTGAGTTGGTTCCATTGCATTTGCGGGTGTTTCACTCCTGGCTGCAGTCGGCGAACAGTCCCGCCGAATACGCCTAGGCCGGTCACTCCCGGCGACTCTTCAGATGCGTCGTAGAGCAACTGCATGCCAACGCAGATGCCAAGAAATGGCCGCCCTGAGGCGACGGCATTGAGTGCCACCTCGTCAAGGCCGGTTTGAGCGAGGGCCTCACGGCAGCGACCAAATGCCCCAACCCCTGGGAGCACCACCGCATCGGCCTGAGCGATCTCGTCTGCGTCAGCTGTGAGAATTGCAACAGCGCCAACTTGTTCGAGGGCTTTTTCTGCTGAGCGCAAATTGCCAATTCCGTAATCCAACACGGCAATGATTGGAGGGTTCGCCTCGGCATCGGTAGCGCCCGGGCTACCACTGCCCATCAGAGCGTTCCCTTGGTGGAAGGCAATGAGGTGCCTTCGATGCGCACTGCATCGCGCAGCGCCCGGGCAAAGGCTTTGACCGAGGCTTCCATGATGTGATGCGTGTTACGCCCGCGAATCAGCGTGAGGTGCAAGGTGATTCCTGCCGAGGTCACAACTGCGCGCCAGAACTCCTCCATGAGTTGCGGGTCAAACGGAGGGTCTCCCAGGATCTTCTCGCCGGGGCTATCGATCTGATACTCCAAGTACGGCCGGCCCGACAGGTCGAGAACTGCCTCGACTACTGCCTCATCAAGCGGAACTCGCATGGATGCGAACCGACGCACACCTACCTTGGTGCCTAGAGCAGCTTTGAGGACCTCGCCGAGCAGAATCCCCGTGTCTTCGACCGTGTGGTGCGCATCAATCTGTAGATCGCCAGTGGCGTGCACGGTCAGATCCATGCCGCTGTGGCGGCCGAGTTGATCGAGCATGTGATCGAAGAATGGCAAACCCGTAGCGCAGTCAGTGTTGCCCTCACCGTCCACCAACAGGGAAATAGAAATATCAGTCTCTTTGGTAGTGCGGGACTTGGAAGCGGATCGGCTCATAGGGGTCAACTTTCTCACAGCGGCGGCTCATACATGCAGTCCATTACAAGAATCGGCTCCGCGAGCGAACGAGTGGCAGAAACTTCAACCTCGGCTAGGTCAGAACTTCATCGAGCGCGACGAGGAACTTCGTATTCTCTGCAGCAGTCCCAAGGGTCACCCGTAGGCAACCGCTTAGGCGCGGCCAAGAGGAGCAGTTGCGCACCAGAACGGACCGATCTACCAGTCCCTGCCATACAAAATCTCCGATACTTGCCAAAGCCGCATCAGAGTGAGTGTCAGCTTCAAGCGGGAGCGGCCGAAACAAGATGAAATTGGCCTCTGAAGGCCACTGCTGAACAGGAAGATCGGCGAGCGCTGCAGAAACTCTGGTTCGTTCGCCAACTAGTTCGGCAACTCGATGTTCCATTTCGCGGTGATACTCCAACGCCAACAGTCCAGCTGCTTGGGTCACAGCATCAAGGTGATACGGCAGAAGGACCTTGTCGAGCTGTTCAATCACCCAGGTTGGGGCAACCAAGTACCCCAAACGGAGAGCCGCTGCTGACCAGGTTTTCGAATATGTACGCGTCACAACAATGGAGCGTTCCTCTTCGATAAGACTCAATGCAGACCACGCAGCAAATTGCCCGTAGGCCTCATCAACAACGAGTAGGCCATCAACAGACTCAACAGCATCGAGGACTGCGCTGACCGTGAAGGAACTCTCGACCATGCCGGTTGGATTATTTGGCGAACACAAGAAGGTGATGCTTGGCCGGTGCTCAACTATGGCTGCGATGGCCTGACTCAGATCGAGTTGAAACTCGCTGTCTCGTTCGACCTGTTTCACCTCTGTTCCACAGACCTGAGCGATGTGCGGGTGTAGTGCGTAGGTCGGTTCAAAGGTGAGCACGGAACGACCGGGGCCGCCGTAGGCCAAACAGAGGCTCTGCAAAATTTCGTTCGAACCGTTGGCCACGCAAACATTTTCGGCAGCGAGCCCGCCGGCAACTAGCGGTGACTCCACCTGAGCAATCCGGCCACGAAGCGCTCGCGCTTCGCGGTCGGGGTAGCGGTTCCATTGCAGCGAATCCAGCGACGCTTTGAGCGCGTCAACAAACCCGCTTGGCGGTGGTTCCGGCGACTCATTGGTGTTTAGGCGCACCTCGACATTGACCTGCGCCGAGTGATACCCCGGAATGAGGTCAAGAGAGGAGCGCACCTTTGGGCGGCCCATCAGTTTTTACTTGCTGGTTCTGGACGTAGGGACCCAAATTCACCAGAGGCTCGCGCAGCATCTCGAAGTCGAATTGAATCCGCGTGTGCAGTAAGGCCTTCAGCGGAAGCAAGAGCTTCAACTGCCCCTGCAAGACCGCCCGGGTCATAGGCAGACTCATCCACAGAAATAATGTGATGTTGCTTCAAGAAATCATCAACGGTGAGCGCCGAGGCAAAGCGCGCTGTTCCAAAGGTTGGAAGCACGTGACTCGGACCGGCTACATAGTCGCCGACCGAGGCCGGTGACCACGGCCCTACAAAGACCGCGCCTGCGTTCTTGATGAGCGGCACAAGCGACTCAGCCTCGCGACACAACAACTCAAGGTGTTCAGGTGCGACCAGATTTGATATCTGCAGAGCTGCCTCGGGGGAATCCACCAACACGGCATAACCACCCTCGGCAAGAGTTGCAGCTATCTCGGCCCGCCGTGGGGAAGCCTCGGTCAGGCGGCTTACTTCTTGGCTTACTGACTCGGCCACTGTTGCGTCCCAGGTGATGAGCCAAGCCAGCCCGTCGGGTCCGTGTTCAGCCTGAAGAATCACGTCAATCGCAGCAAAGGTTGCAGGTACGGAATCATCAGCGATGACAACCACCTCGCTCGGGCCTGCGAATGCGGCCGCTACCCCCACCCGGGTAGCGACTTGTTGTTTGGCAATCGCTACGTACTTGTTTCCCGGCCCGCAAATAACATCGACGGCTGCGATTGATTCGGTCCCGTAGGCCATTGCAGCAATGGCTTGGGCCCCGCCGATTGCATAGACCTCGGTGACACCAGCTAAGGCTGCTGTTGCGAGAGTTACTGCAGCGACTCTGCCAGTCGCTTTGTCAGCAGGCACGCAGACCACAACTTCTTGAACACCTGCAACCAACGCTGGGATTGCAGTCATGAGCAAGGTCGAGGGGTAGGCCGCTCTACCTCCGGGTACATAACAACCGGCGCGTTCAACGGCAGTTCGATAGGAACGGATGTGCACCCCGTCGCCACCGTGTTCAACCGGCTCGTGAAGCTGCGAGCGGTGGTGATCTGCAATGCGGTCTCTGGCCAACTCAAGGGCCTGGCGTAATTCCGGTGCAAGTGAGTCCAGCGCTGACTGCATCTCTTCGGTTGACACTCGCAGGTCACTCAGTTCAACGCCATCGAAGCGGGAGGTGAATTCACGCAGCGCCTGATCACCTCGTGATTGAACCTCGGAGAGAATGCCTCGGACTACTTCGACGGGGCCTTCCTCGTCCACACTCGGACGCGGAAGGCGACCAGTAAAATCGGTGACTCCTCGAAGGTCCAAGAGGTTCAACATGAGTATCAACGTAGTCACCGCGGATGCTGTTGGGCGAAAGAGATTGAATCCCGTCGGCTTCGGTGTCGCCTCTGTCGGGTGCGGGTGCTAAACCGATGGGGTGAGCTTGCACGCTGATCTGACCTCTGTGATGTCTACCTTGGACCAAGTCTTTGAGCGCCTCGACGAGGCCGCAAAGGAACTTGTCGGAACAAATGATGAAGATCTACTGACTGATATCTACGAGGTGGAACGCCACCTGCGACAGGCTGCGCGCCGACTCACGCGCACGCTGGTCGCTCTGCCCGAGTCTTGACACATTCGTCAAGGTAGCCCGAACCCTCGCATGCATCCCATCAGTAAAACGCAACCAGCGCCCCGAAGGGCGCTGGGCGGGCGAACCGGGCGGCGGGAGCCCTGGAACGCCATTTACTAGGTGGCGGGAACCTAGTAGCTACCTAACCTAGTGGGATTTTTGGACTGTGTCGAAGAGTTACAAAATATTTTAGATCGTGACTTTTTGAGGCAAGTTCAGGTTTCGCGGATGAGTCATGAGGAAACAGAGGGGCAGAAATCAGCGAGCACACACTCGGAGCAGTTGGGCTTTCGAGCAAAGCAGACCCGACGGCCGTGCAAAATCAGGTGGAGGCTAAATGCACCCCGTTCGTTCAATGGCACCATTGGATTGAGCGCCATCTCGACCTTGACCGGGTCAACTTCCTCGGTCAGTTGGAGCCGCTTTGAGAGTCTGAGAACATGGGTATCCACTGGCAGGCCCGGAAGCCCGAGGGCCTCGGCACGAACCACGTTGGCGGTCTTTCTGCCAACGCCTGGGAGCTTGACGAGGTCAGACATCGCACCTGGCACCTGGCCATCATGGCGGTCCACGAGAGCCGAAGACATGGCAATGATGCTCTTGGTTTTGGCCTTGTAAAATCCCGTCGAGTGAACAAGTTCCTCAACCTTCTCGGGATTTGCGACAGCTAACGCCTCGGGGGTGGGGTACTGCGCGAATAACGCTGGAGTAACCATGTTGACCCGCTTGTCGGTTGACTGCGCCGAGAGGATGGTTGCAGTGAGTAATTCGAAGGCGTTTTTATGATCTAGTTCGCACTCAGCATCTGGATACTCGACGCCGAGGCGTTCGTTGATGAGTCGGGCGCGACCCTTGGCAGAACGAGGCTTGCGGAAGGCGGGCACAGTGCAACGCTAGCCTCGGTGCTTGATGCCATCTGAAACACCGCCACCAGATCACACCGTGGGTGAACTGATCTGGGAACGAGATCACCAGACGAACACGGACGCACAACAGGCCAGCCTCGGCCGAACTCGAGTCCGCCTGCTCCATCAGATGCGGAGACCCCTCCCCCTGTCTTCAGCTGAGATTGCGGAAACTACAAGCGTGTACCTGCGGCCCTTTCAAGTTGGAATCGACGATGCTGGACTTTTGTCGGTGAACAACCAGGCCTTCGCGTGGCATCCAGATCAGGGCGGCTGGGATCAGAATCGCCTGCAGGCTCAAACGCTGTCTTCAGCGTTCGACCCAGCCATGTTGCTCATTCATGAAGGCAATAACGGAGCTATTGACGGATTTTGTTGGACCAAAATTCACCCCGGTGTGGAAGATGCCCCGGGCATGGGAGAGATCTATGTGATAGCCGCTGACCCATCAACACATGGCACGGGTCTTGGGCGCGCACTCACCGTTGGCGGCCTGAAGTTGCTGAGCGCCCACGGGATGGAAATTGGGATGCTTTACGTTGAGGCCGATAACGCAGCTGCCATCAAGCTCTATGAGCGACTTGGCTTTCGAGTGCACCATATGGAGTCCGCATACGTCCTCGCTGAGTCCGCCCCGTAGGATCCTGTTGTGACTCAGCCAAGCTTGTACGACCTAGATCGCAGTGACTGGGGCGAGTTCCTGAGCGATGAGCCAAAGTTCCGGGTCGATCAGATCTTCAACGGCCTGTACCACCAGGGTAAAGAACTTGATGAACTCACTTCGTTACCGCAGACCCTACGCACGCGCCTGAAGAACGAACTACCGACAGCGCTGCAAACGGTGACTCAACAGGTCAGCGATAACGGCGAAACCACAAAGTTCTTGTGGCAACTGTCTGGCGGGGCTCGGGTCGAGACAGTACTCATGCTGTACCCCGACCGGGCCACCGTCTGTATCTCTAGCCAAGCTGGCTGTGCGATGGGATGCAGCTTTTGTGCAACCGGGCAAGCCGGGTTCGAACGACAGTTGAGCGCCGGCGAGATTGTTGAGCAGGTGGTGCGCGCCCGGCGAGTCGCAGCCGAGCAGGAACCGCAGCGAAGAGTCTCGAACATTGTTTTCATGGGAATGGGTGAACCCATGGCCAACTTCGATAACACCTGGGCAGCCGTTCAGCGGATTCACGATGATATGGAGATCGGCGCACGCCACATCACCGTCTCGACCGTTGGACTCATTCCGGGAATCAACCGCATGGCTGCCGAGGAGTTGCCCGTAAACCTTGCCGTGTCGCTTCACGCCGCCGATGACGAACTGCGCAACGAACTCGTTCCCATCAACCGCAAATACCCGCTTCAGGATTTGATGGCTGCATGCGCCAACTATTTCGCTGCGACTCGCCGTCGCGTCAGTTTTGAATGGGCGATGATCCACGATGTGAACGACCGACTCTCGGATGCTCAGGCTTTGGCAGACCTTGCTCAACCTCTGCGGGCACACATCAACTTGATTCCACTCAATCCCACACCTGGTTATGCCGTGCGAGGGTCTTCAGGCAACCGCGTGCGAGCGTTTCGAGAAGAACTCGAGCGCCTTGGAATCAACGTGACGGTGCGCGATACGCGAGGCACCGAGATTGATGCCGCATGCGGGCAGCTGCGGGCTGGCCACGAAGCCACGCCCGTCAGCCGGCCTCAGCGTCGCAGTCCGCTTACCGAGTAGACACCGGGCTCCTACCCGTCGCGATCAGCGCACAAGAGTTGCGATCAGCGCACAAGAACGGTGCGGGATCCGGCGCGCACTGCATCCACAAGGTGCTCCTGAGGACCCACCTTTGATCCCGGCCACACAACCGACCGAGTCAGGCTGCCGAGCACCTCGGCACCCTCGCCCACTACCGACTCGCCACCCGACCACAGCAGGTTTGCTTGCAGATAGCGCCCGACAGTGCCGCAATCAATGACCGGATTTGGCTCGTAGACGGCATCAAGGGAACCCTCGGCTAGTGCCTGCCTCCACACCAACTCCCACAGCCCACTTGGCTGTGGCTCAAGGGCTGACGCGAGGCGCCATGGAAGCAGCGATGCCACCACCGAACTGCGCGGCGTGAACGGCAGCGAAGTGGCAGTCAGAATTCGCGCCCTCTCCCCGTCCCAGGAACTCAGGAACTCGCTCAGGTCGCTCCGCTGAAAAGTGTCTGCATTGACGATCAGCAAGCCTCGCCCATTCAGCCAGGGCCGAAGAGCACCCACTGCGCCTGCAGTGCCGAGACCCTCTTTGCGTTCAATGCTGAGATGCACCAACTCCTCTGTGGCACCTCGAAGCGAATCTAGGTGCTGCTGAATCTGTTCGACCTGGTGGTGGGCGTTCACAGCACGGTCAACGCCGGCAGCAGCGAGCGATTCGAGCGCCCAGTCCAGCAATGTGCGGTCGCCGACGGGGCAAAGTGGCTTGGGCCGCAGCAGCGTTAATGGGCGAAGTCTCAGGCCCGCGCCAGCTGCGAGTGCGAGTCCTGCTACGTCACCTGTCAGACTGTTAGCCATGTCGAAGCGCCGCTGGTACAACCCGAATGTTCCTCAGACTCTGGCCATTGCCCAGATGCTGTTGTATCTGGATGCTTTCTGGCTGGTGATTGCTGTGCTGTTCGGGGGTCGGGAGACTGCGATTGGTTCCGGCGGACTGATCGGCATGTTGCTCGGTGTTGGCGGAATCGCTGCATATGTCTACGGTGCCTATGGGATTGCGAATGGAGAGAAGCGGGGCTACTTGGTTGCAGTGCTCGCCTCGTTCTTGCCGTTGATTAGGCGAGTCGTTTTGGTTGTGCTGGCTGGGGCCCCGATTTTCGGAAACCTGGGATTCATATTCTTGGCCGGCAACGTCTTGAACGTGATGTTTGAATACGCTTTGATCGGCCTGCTGTTGCATCCCATGTCTCGCAATCATGAAAAAGCTTATTTTTCTTGAGCGCATTCTGACCATATTAAAGGGTCGAGTTAGCTCGAGGTTGTGCTGCGAAGTGGCCGAGCAGCGCCTTGAGCGGCCATGATCTGTGCATGGCTACAGAAATTGCAGGACTCGCTGGACTCAGAGAACTCGTGGGTACGCACCTTGGCTACTCCGATTGGCTTGAGATTACTCAGGAACGTGTCAATACGTTCGCAGATGCGACCGGAGACCACCAGTGGATTCACGTTGACCCCGAGCGGGCCAAGACCGGCCCCTTCGGTGGCACGATTGCTCATGGTTACTTGACTCTCTCGCTTGGGCCCGTGCTGTTCCCCTCGATTGCAACCGTTACAGGAATCAAGATGGGAGTGAACTACGGAGCGGGCAAAGTTCGCTTCTTGTCTCCCGTCAAGGTTGGCTCGAACCTTCGCCTCGGCGCAGAACTCACCACGCTAGAAGACCTTCCCAATAACGGCGCACAGGTGTACATGACGTTCACCTTCGAAATTGAAGGTAGTGAGAAGCCCGCTGCAGTAGCTGAGATTATCTTCCGCTACTACGCCTGAATTTCTCAGACACGCAATCACTGCAGCCACGGCAGGGCCTAACCTGCGCACGTGACCTCACGCTCGTTCAGTCCTGCAACGATCACCCGAACCTTGCTTGCCGGACTACTGGCCTCACTCCTGATCTGCGCGTGCACCAAGGCAGACGCAGGCACAACCGCGAGCAAACCCTCTAACAGCCGCGCTGTAACAGCTCATGAGACCCCCCCACCTTCTGAGCAACCAAATTCGAAGCTTGACTGGGCCGGCTGCGATGTTGGCAAAAATACAGAATGCGCGATCCTGCAGGTACCCCTTAATTGGAACGAGCCAAGGGGACCCAAGATTGGCCTTGCGCTCGTCCGAGTGCTCGCCACCGGTGACCGAATCGGCTCATTGATCGGCAACCCGGGCGGCCCAGGAGGGTCGGGGCTTGAATTCCTCGGAACTGATCCTTTCTCAGAGCGACTCAAGCAGCGCTTCGACACCGTAAGTTGGGACCCGCGAGGTGTCGGCAAATCTGACCCGGTCACTTGCAACGAATCGGTACCAGATTTGTTGGCTCTTGACCCTGACCCAGACAACGCAGGGGAACAAGCAGCACTTGATCAAGCCGCCGCGGCCGTCTCAGATGACTGCGCCACATCTGATCTACAACTGATTGAACACATCAGCACCGTAGATGTTGCCAAAGATCTTGAAGCTATCCGCGTTGCGCTCGGCGGAGAGCTCCTCAATTACATCGGTTTTTCTTATGGCACGCAGATCGGGCAGGCCTACGCCGAGATGTACCCCAAAAAGATTCGCAGCATGGTGCTCGACGGGGTGGTTGACCCATCACTGGGATTTACCGAATTCCTGCTCGACCAAACCGCGGCCTTTGATGCTTCTTTTGTGGAGAACGTGCAGCGCTGCGCCGCTGCGGGGGCCGAGTCCTGCGGAGTGAGTGACCTTGGCTCAGCGTACGACAAGGTGCATGCCATGGTGGAGGCCAAGCCCTTGGGCTCGGGAAAGACTGCGCTCGGGCCTGGGGAACTTGCGACAGCTGCCATCATGACGAGTTACTACGAGGACGGGTGGCAAGACCTGGGGCCCGCACTTGCAGCAGGACTCAAAGGTGACGGCTCAGCTCTTCGTGGTCTTGCCGACGAGTACTACGACTTTGGGGTGTTTACTGCATACGCAGGAGTGGTCTGCACCGATACGCCACCTCCCGCATCACCCGAGGCCTATAAAACCTTTGCCGATGCAGCACGCAAGATCTCACCTCGGTTCGGCGGCAGCGTGGCCAACGAGCTGCTCCCCTGTGCTACTTGGCCCGTCGAAGCCTCGACTCAGGCCGCCGCCGTGAGAGCAGTCGGTGCCCCTCCAATTCTCGTAGTCGGGAACACGCGAGATCCCGCCACCCCATACGACAACGCCGTGACGGTCTCGGAGTCCCTTGAGTCTGGGGTGCTCGTGACTGCTGAGATCAGCGGTCATACCGCCTATGGGACAAACCAATGCGTTACGAAGATTGTGGATGACTACCTGATCAATCTTGCTGTGCCAAAGAGCGACCCGCGCTGCACCTAATCTGTGCCACTGAGCCGCGAAGCGGGGCATGGGAGAAACCGGTGGAATTCAATCTGGCGCAGGTGCACGAGGCAGTTGAACAAGCTGTACCTGAGCGCGAGTGCATTGTGTTTCGAGATCTCCGTCTCAGCTATTCACAGGTGGGAGACCGAACGAGGCGCTTAGCTAACGCACTCCTCGACCGAGGCCTTGGCAAGGTACTCGATCGCTCCACTCTTGCCCGCCATGAGACCGGCCAGGATCAACTTGCTGTGTACTTGCATAACGGCCACGAATACCTTGAGTCGATGTTGGGTGCCTACAAAGCCAGAGTGGCTCCGTTCAATGTGAACTATCGGTACGTGGCTGAAGAGCTTCAGTATCTGCTCGATGATTCTCAGGCACGGGCCATCGTGTACCACTCCGAGTTTGCCCCCACTCTTGATGCGATTCGCAGCGAACTCCCCGAGCTAGCCGTCTTGATTCAGGTGCGCGACGCGTCGCGGAACGATCTGATTGCCGGGGCTGAGTGGTACGAGGATGTCATCGCCGAGGCTTCTGCCGAGTTGCCGGATGGACTCGCCGAGAGTTGGTCGCCCGACGACCTTTACATTCTCTATACCGGTGGCACCACGGGCATGCCAAAGGGTGTGTTGTGGAGGCAAGCCGATATTTTTGTCGGTGCACTCGGTGGTCGTCGCCTCGACACAGGCGAGGAGTGGGATTCGCTCGATCAGATCACCGAGCAAGCGCGAAGCGGGGGAATGAAGCTTCTGCCGAGTGCACCCTTTATGCACGGTGCTGCACATTGGATGGCATTTAATGCATTCGCCAACGCGAACAGCGTGTACATCTCGGGGGCTACCGATCACCTCGACCCCGATGACGTTCTACACCTGATCCAAACCGAGGGAATTCACTTTCTGCTGATCGTGGGCGATGCCTTTGGTCGACCCATCGTTCAAGCAATCGAGGCCAGCAACTACCAGCTCGACTCGCTGCTCATTACAGTCTCGGGCGGAGCCTCGCTCTCTCCTGGCATCAAAGATCGCCTGTTGGCTGCCGTGCCAACCATGATGATCCTTGATGGCCTCGGGGCCTCCGAGACAGGGCAGCAAGCCAGCCAACTCAGCGTGGCTGGACAACCGAGCCGCACGGGAACCTTTGCCCCTGGGTCAGGCATGTGTGTGCTGGCTGAGGACTTCTCGGAGTTGCTGCCCGCGGGACATGAGGGGATTGGGTGGGTGGCACAAGCAGGCAGGGTTCCTCTGGGGTATCTCGGGGATGAAAAGAAGTCGGCGCTCACGTTTCCAACGCTGCAGGGTCTCCGCTACTCGGTACCTGGTGACCGAGGGCGCCTGCTAGCCGATGGCCAAGTTGAGTTGTTTGGGCGTGACTCAGCAACCATCAACTCAGGCGGCGAGAAAATATTTGCCGAAGAGGTCGAACAAGCTTTGCTCCGTCACCGTTCCGTTGAGGACTGCGTGGTGGCGAGTAGGCCCTCAACGTTGTGGGGGCAAGAAGTCGTTGCCATTGTCCAGATTAGCCAAGGAATCGATGCCAGCGACGCAGACATTCTTGAAGAAGCAGCTCGTCATATTGCTCGCTACAAATTACCCAAAGCGATTGTTCGCGTGGATCAAGTACAACGCTCCCCCTCTGGCAAAGCCGATTATCGATGGGCTGCTGAGGTTGCATCAGCGGTGCAGTCCTAGTCTGGACAGCAATGACCTTTCCTCCTGACCCACGCTCACTGATTCCTCGAGCCGATCAACCACTTCCCACGGGAGACGAAAAGACTCGCTCAGTTCAGGCAATGTTTGACGTGATCGCACCGCGTTACGACCTTGTGAATCGAATCATGACTTTTCGCATGGACGTGGGCTGGCGGCGGCGCACGGTTTCCACGCTGGGTTTGCCAGCAGGGTCGACGGTTGTTGATTTGGCTTGCGGCACGGGCGACTTATCGCGAGACATTGCTGCGCGAGGGTTGCTGCCCGTGGGGGTGGACCTGAGCTTTGGGATGCTTGCTGCTGCGCCAGTTCCTTTCGCACGAGTACAAGGAGACGGCTCGGCGCTTCCGTTTCCTGAATCCTCTGTTGATGGGGTGACCTGCGGATTTGCCCTGAGAAATTTTAGTGACCTCGATGCAACCTTTGCCGAACTTGCCCGCATCGTTCGCCCGGGGGGAAGAATTGCGTTGCTTGACGTTTCCACTCCCCCCAACCCCCTCCTGCGCTTTGGGCATGGCATCTACTTTGGCCAAGTCGTGCCAAGAATCGGTGCCGCCCTCTCCGATGGTGCCGCGTATCGATACTTGCCCAGATCAGTGGCCTACCTTCCCGCGCCGGCGCAGATGCTGGCCTCACTTGAGCGACAAGGATTCACCAATCTTCGCCGGCGACTTCTCACTGCAGGGATTTCACAACTCATCACCGCCACGTGTGGGTCAGCGTCGTAATGGAACACCTTCACGCAGTCACACAAGTAGCCGACCATGATCCTAAAAACCCGACGGGCAACTCCCAGGTTGTGGCTTTCAGTTCTCCCCGCAGATCTGTCTGGGGCACGGGTCAGGCTGCGAGCATTGACCTACCAGCACCTTGGCCAGAACACGTTCATCTCGTAGCCGAGGCGCTGTCAGAGATCCACACCGATGACGAGGTGCGAGCGCCTGGCTCGGGCCCAGTCGCTTTTGGCGCACTCCCCTTTGAACGCGATGCGCCAGCGCGGTTCGTTGTACCTCAGGTTATCTATGGCCACACGGCCGAGGGGGCACGCTGGCGCACCGAGATTGCTCTCGGTCAAAGCAGAACGATCGGCTCAGACTGGGCTCCCGATACTGAACCTGATCTTGACTTACCCGCCGCGACACCATCAACGCTCAACCTGCAAAGTGTGCGCTCAGCTCGTGACTGGTGCGCTGCCGTTGAGTCAGCCACCAAAGAAATTCAGGCCGGAGGCCTCACCAAGGTGGTTTTGGCGCGCGAGTTGACGGTGCTGACAGATCAGCCGATCAGCGCCACGGCTCTTTACCTACGACTCACCGAGCTTTACCCCGCAGCACTCTGCTTTGTGATCGATGGCTTCGTGGGAGCAAGTCCTGAATTGCTCGTGTCTCGAGTGGGTGAGATTGTCCGTGCACAACCTATGGCTGGCACGACGCCGCGCACAGGTGAGATCGAGAATGATCAGCGTCGAGCAACGGAGTTGTTGAGTTCGCAGAAGAACCGGACCGAGCACCAGATCACCATCGATATGGTGCACGAGACCTTGCTGCCTTGGTGTTCCTATCTTGATGCCGAACCGGTTCCCTCGGTCGTTGCAGCAGGGCCAGTGCAGCATCTTGCGAGTAGCGTCGAGGGTCGCTTGTCTCGTCCAACCCCTCATGTGCTTGATCTTGTAGCGGCGCTGCACCCAACCCCCGCAGTTGGTGGCTGGCCCCGCGAACCAGCGCTGAAACTTATTGCTGAACTCGAACAGGCCGATCGGGGCCGATATGCCGGTCCGGTTGGCTGGACGGACGCCGGTGGGAATGGTGCGTTTGCGGTTGGAATTCGCTCCGTTGAACTGCTCGGCAACACGGCTCGCCTTTTTGCAGGCGTGGGGGTAGTTGCAGACTCAGATCCACAGGCCGAACTCGAGGAAACTCGATCCAAGGCACAGGCGCTGCTGGGCGCGATTCTTCGGGTCTGAGTGAGCTGGGCGCAGCGTTCGAGCGTTATTCAGTCTCGGGTTGAGGTGGGCTTTGAAGCCCTGTAGGGCCTGTCCGACCTGTGGTGACTGGTTCAGCAGTCTGCTCGGCCCAAACCTCTCTCACACGATCCAGTACCTCGGTGGCATCAGAAAAGCCTGCAAAGTGTCCGGCCCCTGATCGGACGCGCAACTCACCATGAAGAACGCGAGCCGCCTGATGATGACCATGGCTTGGCGGAACGATCACATCAGCAAGGCCGTGCCACACAACCACAGGGACCGTCACCTCGTCGAGCTGAAAACCCCAGTGACGTGCAAACAACGCCAGATCATGTGCCGTTGCGCGAAGGTTTCCGGCGGTAACGAGATCGTGCAGGAACATTGCCTTGAACTGTGGGTTGCCCAGAATTGGGCGATCAGCAAATCCTAAGAACCGCGCGTACAGGCTAAACACGGGGTCGGCAACGGGAGTGGCCACCGAGACCACAGTGTTGAGGAAACTCCCAACGGGCGTGCGAAGCAGTTCGAGGCTCGGAGCCATAAAGCGCATGAGTCTGGTGTAAGAGAAAACTGCATCGGGTCCACGAACTGGACCCATCCCGCCGAGCAGCGTTGCCATGACCACTCGGTCTGGCATGTGCTTGGCTACAGCCAAGGTGTAGGGCCCCCCGCCAGAAAGCCCCACTACCGCAAAGCGCTCTACACCGAGTTCATCAGCTAGCACTTCAAGATCGGGAGCAAAGTCAATGATGCGGTCGTAGTGGTAGTTGCTTGATCGGCCGGTTCCCGGTCGTTCAACCGCAATGACCCGAAAGCCGCGTTGCAGCGCGACTTCGTCGATCTTCGGTGGCACCTGAAACCGGGCTCCTGGAGTTCCGTGGAACCAGAACACGACGTCTCCGTCGGGGTGGCCAAACTCTGCCCAGCCAAGCTCCCTACCCGGAGCAACCGGAGAGGATCCCAACAACCTCGCCTGTGGTGGCCCAATCTCGGCTGAAGTTTCGTCTTCCATTCCGCCCCTTCGTAACACTGATCCGTGGACTTTACTGCTCAATGCGTGTGTTGGCTCGGTTTACTGCCGTTTGCAACTCCTGATGCAACAACAGGTTCTGGTCTCGGTTGGTCGTCACTAGGATGATCCTCGGGCCCCCGCGAGTCAGCGCTCCGGCCACCGCTGCTTGTAGTCCTGTTCGGGTCGAGACTCGCTCGGCGGGAACCTTATGTGCCGCAGCGATCTGCAGAAGGTCCACGCCATGAGGTGTTCCAAAGAGTTGCTCAAAGCGTTCGGTATCGATCAATTCGTGGGCCGGAAGAAACGAGAAGATTCCGCCACCGTCATTGTCGATAACCAGAATCACCAAGTTTACCTGACGCTCCATCAAGCCCAACAACGCGTTCGTATCATGCAGAAAGGCAATGTCGCCGATCAGCAACGCAGTGGGTGCGCCCGTCAATGCCGCACCAACCGCAGTCGAGGTCACCCCATCAATGCCGTTGGCTCCACGATTGCAGAGCACCCGGATGCCCCTAGTTGGTGGCGAATACCACTCGGCGTCACGCACCGGCATCGAGGAAGACAGTACCAAAATGGCTTCGGAATCAAGTAGGGAAAAGAGATCGACGACCACGCCAGGTTCGGTCGCTTCAACATGTTGAGCCAGAACCGAGTTGACCGCTGCAACCGCGCGTTGGTCAGCGGCCATCCACCCATCACGCCAAGAAGCTGGGGCGCTGTCATGAACAACAGACCGGAGTTGGTTGCAGAAGGTTTCAACATCTGCTGGGATCTTCTGATCAAGCACGTGATCCGGATCAGGAATCGACCCGAACCGATCAATGCCAATCCTGAGCGCTGACGCGTTCGCAACCCACGAGTTGAGCGCCTTGGAACTCAACAGACCGCCGACACGCAGGATCACCTCGGGTTGATGACTTGCCGCAAACTCCTCAGAGCGAAGCAATGCATCAAATGCGGTGCTACTCCCTTGGCCAACCAGTCGACATCCAGAGGCGGGATCCGCAAGGACGACCCAGCCCAAGTCCTGCGCCAGCAGATGGAGCGCTGTTGCATCCTTTGCATTTCTCGCTGCGCGGACCCCGGCGATGATCACGCCCGTGCGTCCACTGACTGCTACGCCAAGTCGGCCCAATTCCTCATCCGGGATACCCCACTGCGCACCCGTAAAAAATCCAGACCCATCAGCGAAGCCCTCCACAGGCTCCCGCTCCTCGGGCAACGCACCGGCTTGCCCGATGAGCGGCTCTCGAAAAGCCAGATTCAGATGCACCGGGCCGGGATGCTCACCAAGGGTCCGCAGCCAAGAGTCCCGGGCCAAGTCCCGCCACCACGGGGAGCCGCCGACGGCTGGAACTCCCGGTTCGCAATACCAACGAACAGCAGAGCCATACAGGTCACGCTGATCAATCGTCTGAGGCGCTCCGACTCCCTGTAGCTCCGGAGGCCGGTCGGCGGTCAGAACCAACAGAGGCACAAAGGCCTGATGCGCCTCAATGACTGCCGCGTGAAATTCCGCCGCAGCAGTACCACTCGTGCACAGCAGCATCGCCGCTTTTTGGGTAGCAAGTCCTAAACCAAGTGCCATGAACGAGGCCGAGCGCTCATCTTGGTGTACGTGAACGCGCACTCGCTCGTCACGGGCTGCCGCAAGTGCCATCGGCGTTGAACGAGAACCTGGGCAGATCACCGCATCGGTCAGACCAAGACGAACCCACTCGTCAACGAGCGTTGCGCAATAGGTCGCGGCCACATCGCCATCGGTCAAGAAGATTTCGGGACTGGGCTCGCCGATGCCTTGTTGCTGCGCCATAACCTGTTCCACCCTACGGTGTGTGGCAGTGAGTACGGAACTACGCGTTGATCCAACGGAACAATCTCTAGCTGGCTTTCTGTACTCGCAGGGCAACTCCCGCAGTGTTTTCATCCACGGTTTCGCTCAGAATGCACGCTGTCTTGGCCCGTTTGGCGAGTTGCTTGCGGACTGCTTCGAACTTCTTGCAGTTGACGCTCCGGGGCATGGAAACTCTGTTCAGCACGGCAAAGCAAACCTGGTTCAAGGTGCCGAGTTGTTATGTGCCACGGCCGGCAAGGCTCGCTACATCGGCTACTCCATGGGAGGGAGACTGGGGCTTCAAGCCGCGCTCCTGCACCCCGAACTTGTTGAATCCCTTGTCCTCATTGGGGCAACTGCGGGCATTGAGGACGCAGATGAGCGCGCTGAGCGTGAGCGCTGGGACCGTGACCAAGCCGCTTACCTAGAAGAAGTTGGACTTGATGAGTTTCTTCGAGCTTGGCTTGAACAGCCACTGTTTCGCGGGCTTCCCGACTGGGCTCGATTTGATTCGGAGCGGCGAACAAACACGGCGTCTGGTTTAGCTGCGAGCCTTCGATGCGCCGGGACCGGCTCGATGACACCGCTGTGGGACCAACTCCCCAGCATGACCTGCCCCGTACTGATCATTACCGGCGACTCGGACGAGCGCTACTGCCAGATTGGTCAACGCTTAGCTGCACAGATTGGCCCAAATGCAAGCCATGAGACCATCGCCGATTCTGGCCACGCGGTACATCTCGAACAACCTCAGATCACTGCCCGCACGGTGCTGGAGTTCTTGAACTGCTGAGTTGCCGGTTTGCTGGTGTGCTCGTTTGCTGGGCTTGGCTCGGCAGTGCCCTACCCGCCAATCCAAAGACCCACCGAGAGCAACACTGCGTACACAATCTGCACCTGTGAGGTGCGAGCCAGAACAGGAATCAGGGCAGGTCCCCGCGCCGCAGACAGTACCTGGGTAATCGGCTGACGCGCTGGCACGATGGCGAGGAGCGCAAGCGCTCCGAGTGGGCGGCCACTGAGTCCTGCGAGCAGAGGAACAACCAGGATAGGAAGCACCATCAGCGCGACATAGAGAATTCGAGTGGCACGCTCCCCGATGCGAACCGCAAGCGTCTTCTTTCCTGCGATCGTGTCACCGGGAATGTCTCGCAGGTTGTTGACCACCAGCAACGCTGTTGCCAAGCAGCCCACCGCCATGCCGCTGCCGAAACTCAACCAAGAGAGTGACTGCGTTTGCACAAAGTACGAACCGATTGTTGCAACCAAGCCAAAGAAAACAAACACAAAGATCTCGCCAAATCCGGCGTATCCGTAGGGGCGGTTGCCGCCCGTATAAAACCATCCCGCTGCAATTGCAGCAATCCCAACAAAAATCAGTTTCCAGTCAACGAAAAGTACCAGGGGCAACCCGCACAGGGCGGTGAGCCCAAAGCAGATCAACATCGCTCGTTTCACCTCGGATGGCGTTGCAAGACCGTTACCAACGAGTCGAGGTGGACCAGTTCGAGCCGCTGGGTCATCGGTGCCACGCCGACCATCGCTGTAATCATTTGCGTAGTTCGTCGCAATCTGCACAAAGAGTGCGACACCCAAAGCGCAGAACAGAACCCAGAGCTGAACTCCTTTAAACGCGCCCGCAGACACTCCCGCTGCAGCAGCCGTGCCCAAAATGACTGGCGCAACTGCAGTGGGGAGCGTCCGCGGACGTGCGCCCAGAATCCACTTCTTCCAGTTGGTGGGCAACGGCGGGTTTGGTTCTGTGGAAGGAGCCGCGGGACTTGTCATCTGATCAGAGGTTAGAACTGCTCGGCATCAAGGAGCGCACTCGCCTGCGGGTGGGCACGCAACGCGTCG
>JBAXCX010000046.1:0-20079 GCA_037141255.1 Actinomycetes bacterium
GTGCCTGTGGTGATTGCCCAAGCTGGCTCCAAATTCGCTCCAACCAAGGTTGAACCGAGCGCTGGGGTCGTAGGTCCAAACAAGTCCCACTGGCTCACATAGGACGGATCCGTTGGCACTGCTGCAGCCTGCAGTATTCGGTCAGGCTCTGCATACTCAACACCTGGAAGCGCTGCCCATCGCTTTGCCACTGCATCAACGCTGCTACCGGATCGTCTTGCTCCAAGCTTCGATACAAAGGCTCCGCCCTGTGTGCGGCGCCCGAGGCTGACCGCCTCACCGGCTTCTCTACTCAGTTCCGAGGCATTCGGCGAAGCTCCAACGCGGTATCGAACAATAATCTGGTCGGTTGCTCGGGTGTCACCAGCAGTCGCTGCAACAGGCGCCGGAATGGCCGACCGGTCTGTGGGGCCGCTCTGAGCAGCTCCAGCCTGCGCCATCGGAGCCAACGCTGCTACCACCACAGCAGCAAGCGCTACCGCTGTTGCTGAACGAATTCCAATGCGCTTTGCAGCTACTGCTCTCACAAGTATCTTCCTCCGAAATAATTCCGCACTGCCATTTTGCCGCCGGCTGTGTGGTTCGCACACCGTCATTCTTGCAAGGTGAATCTTTCTACCCAAATAGTGAACCACATTCGGGTTAGAAATAGATAGCGGGAACGTACCCGAGCATCTTGCTTCACTGACTAATGCCTCACGAGAGCGTGCAGCTATGCAGGTTGCTCATCCACGGTTGCCTCAATGTGTCGGTCATGAACTGTTACTGACCGCGGGACAACTGCTGTGACCTCGGGAGGACCATCGCTGTCATCAAGCACATTGATCGCTGCACCGATGCCCATTCGCTTGCCGATCGGCAAAACAATGAGCAGGATCCCACCGCAAACCCAAAATCCTGCTGCTAGTGAGTACTGATCAGACAAGAGTCCGACTATTTCTTGAGCCACGGGAAATATCAACATGGGAACCATGTGATACGCAGTCAAGATCGATCCGCGTGACTCCTCAGGGGAATGCACCTGCACAAGCGCTGCCAGAACCGAGATATCGATTGCAAAGGCCAAGCCAACCGGAAGTAATAACAGCACCACAATCACGAACACTCTGCCCGGACTTGCGTTCATCTTGGTCACAAACGCCATACCAACTAATCCAACTCCCGCTACCAGCACGCACATCCGCTGCATCTGGCCCCATTTCACCCGGCTGTGAAAACGCTTGACAGCAACAACAACCACTAAGCCACCGATCACATAAGCAGTCTGCAAGATGGACAGAATCCACGCACCCGACCCAATCTCGGCTGCCACTGCCGGCAGCGTGACGGTGAAACTGCCGCCAACACACGAAATCATGCATGCAGCGAATACTGCTCTCAGCCCAGGCTGCGACTTGCGGAGTTGAAGAATCTCGCGGAATTTACCCTGAGCAACTGCCTGTGGGGCTTTTCCTGTCACGGGCAGAACAGCTAGCACAGGGGCAAAGAAGGTCAGTGCACTGAAAAGGTAGATCCAGGTTGGTCCGAGGGCTGCATAAATAGCCCCACCAAGAAGCAGGCCGATCACCGACGAGATTGCCTTGGCTTTGGTGATCGAAGCATTGAACTCGGGTACGGCATCGGCTGGGGCCAAGAACCGGGTGACCATTGCACCAGCGGGAGCAGTGAGTCCAGAAATGATGCCGATCAGTAGGTACCACAGCAAAAGGTTTCTCGTAGCAAGCTCGCCGGCGAGCGAGAAAAATACGGGCACAAAGCCAACGATTCCTAGGGCTACACCGCCACAGATGTAGAGCTTTGCAGCGCTGTATTTTCCAGAAAGGCTCGTAGCTGCGCCACCCAAGAAAAGAGATGGGACCGAGGACACCACCGTGACCAACGCGCTAATCGCCACCGAGCCAGAATTTGCGTACACCACATACGAGGTGGCCAGCCAAGCCATCGAGTTGCCGAGCCCAGACAGGATTGTTGCTCGAATAAACCACGGGCGGTGCCGAGCGAAATCATCAAAGACAGCTGCCGATGAGTTCAGCAGTGGTTCCGGCAGTTCAGGCTCCTCCGTCAACTTGATTCACCCCGTATGCGTCTACATGTGCCAACATGACCTTGAAGAAAGCTTCATTCTAGGTGCTTTCTCAAATCAGGGGAGTCTTGATGCAGAGCAACAACTCACAAACTCGGACCACTCGCGGTATCGCTGCAGGGCGACACACAAAGCGCAGTTTCACGGTTGCCGCAGCCGCTTTGCTCAGCTTGTCGCTGATTGCACTGGCTGGTTGTTCCAAGTCGGACTCCTCGAGTTCTGACTCCACCACAACCACGGTTGCGATCACTACAACTGTCAAGGTTGGAGCGCTTCTTGACCTCACCGGTGACGGAAAGACTCTGGGGCTTGCCTCGCAGAGTGTCCTTGAAGCCGGTGTTGAGTCAGCCGCTGCCCAAGGAGTCAAGGTTGAACTTGATGTGCGTGACACAGGCGGGGACCCCGAAACTGCTCTTACAGAACTCACGAGTCTGAATGAGGCTGGAGTCACATCTGTGATTGGCCCACAGACCAGCTCTGAGGCAAAGAACATTCTTCCCTATGCTGACGCCAACGGCATGATTCTTATCTCTCAAGGCAGCACTGCATCCACCTTGGCCGTTCCCACCGACTCGCTGTTCCGCATGGTTCCAACCGACAAGGTTGAAGGCGTTGCCTCGGGCGATTTGATCACCAACAAAGGCCCCGTCACCCTCATCACTGCCAACCGCGATGACGCTGGCAACAACGGGCTCGTTTCCACAGTCAGCGCGGACGTTGCAGCCGGCGGCGGCACGGTCATCAAGGGACCTGTCTACGCACCCGAAGATACTGACTTTGCAAGTGTTGCTCAAAAGATTGCGGACGCAGTGGCAACTGCCGACAGCGGCGCAACCAAAGCTGTGTACCTAGCCGGCTACGGAGAAGTTGCGCAGATCCTGGCCGAGGCATCAGGCATTGCAACGTTGCAAAATATTCCGTTCTACGGCGGAGACGGTTCAGCGCAGTCCACTGACCTGACCGATGACGCTACCGGTGCCGCCTTTGCTGCTGGTTCCGCCGATGGCTACGCAAGCCCGCTTCCGGTTATCGGCGATGACGCTGCAACTCCACCAGAGGAGCTCGTCAAAGCCGACCCCGAGCCAGACCCGCTTGCCTATGGCGCCTATGACGCACTCATGATTCTCACCTCGGTGTTTGCCAAAGATGGCGCAGACCTCAAGGGAGCCGATTTGCGGACTGCCTTTATGACTACCGCCGAGGGCTACAAAGGCGTGACTGGCGTGGTCACCCTCGATGCTTCGGGTGATAGGGCCACCATGCCGTATGCATATTGGGGCATCTGCTCGGCCGACAAGGCATTCGAGTGGAAGGTGCTTGGAGGTTGGGTGCCACCGTCCCCCACCGAGCCAGCAACAACGACCAAGCCTGGAACCATTACCTTCACCGGCTGCACCCCAGGCGCTGACGGCGGAGCGGCAGAGACCCCCTAGGCCCTCCTGCCCTGCCCGAAGCCTCTCAGCGGTTTTCAGCGCCGCTGTCACAGCCACCGGCCATACTGGCTGACGCATGGCTTCTGACCCCACAACTACAAACACAACACCCCCGGGCTACCCTGCCGCAGGGGTCACCGACCTTGGGCCCTTGCGCGATGCCTCTGGCGGCCCGGTCCGTTTTCTTCATTCCTCGGATCTTCACCTCGGAAAGTCTGGGGATACGCCCAAAGCCTTTCTGAACCTAGTCAAACTGGCAATCGAACGAAACGTCGACCTTGTCGTTTTAGGTGGCGACGTGTACGACTCTGCAGACCGATCAGCCTTTGCTCAGTTGCAGTTCACCCAGGGGCTCACCCGGCTGACCCAAGAAGGCATACGCGTCTTTATTGCCCACGGAAACCACGACCCTGTTCAGGCAAGCTTTACGCCGGTAGCTCCCCTACCCGAGCTGGTTTATACCTTTACAGCGGGTGAGCCTCAAACCTTTCTCATGACAGTCGGCCCTACCCGCGTGGCAGTCACCGGAGTGAGTTTCGCCACCCAAAAAGAAGAGGCGAACCTTGTGAAAAAAATCGGTGCCACCACGGTGGGTGCCGATCTACGAATTGCTGTGGTTCACGCCAACGTTGAGGGCCTACCCGGCCACGATAATTACGCCGGCTGTTCTCGGGAGGATCTCCTCAACTCAGATATCCACTACTGGGCACTGGGTCATATCCACGACCGCACAGTCACCCCAATGCCAGCCGGGCGGTGGTGGGCCTACCCAGGCAACCTTCAAGGCCGCAGCACCAAAGCAACCGAATGCGGCCCGAAAGGGGTCCTCATTGTTGAAGCCGCCGGCGAAGGGTTCGCCAAGCCAGAGTTTGTGGCCTGCGATCTCAGCCGCTTTCTGCGAGTTCAGGTCGACGTCACAGGTGCTGAACACGCAGCGGCTGCGGTCGATCAGATTTGCGAGCAAGCAACGAGAGCCATTGAGCAAGACAATCCGCTCGGCCTTCCCACCGTTGTCCGCATCGCTATCTCAGGAGCAACAGACGCGCACCCAGGGTTGCAAAATTTGCTTGCGGAGGAGGGGTTTGCTGACTCGCTCACTCCACTCCTCCCGGCAAACGTCAGCATCAAAAACGTATCGCTCGAGACCACAATTCCTTTTGACCGAACCGTGTTGGCCGCTAGGCCCGACGTAGTCGGTGCCGTCCTCACCAAGCTTGACGAACTGCGTACTACAGCAACCAACAGCCAGACCAACGGGCAAGACAGCAACCAAGCCAACAGCCAACCCAACCCGGTCATATCAGCACTGCTTGAACGCGCAGCCAGCACGATTGGTCCAGCGTCAAAGACGCTGACAGAACAGGCACTAGTTCTGAACACTGTTACTCCCGAGGAGTTGCTGGACCAGGTCGAGCGCTTACTCATCGACAGTCTTGCCCCTAGCACCGAGGACGAGAGCGAAGTAGCCGAAGGAAGTGTTCAGCCATGAGCAATCAGCTAAAGATTTCGGCAGTGAGGGTGAAAAACTTTGGCGGGCTGAGCAATCTGAATCTCCGTCTGCCGAAGGGAAAGCTCATCACCATTTTCGGCTCGAACGAGGCAGGCAAGAGCACTCTGGCCGAGGCCATCATGTGGCTCATTGCGGGGCCGAGCGCCTCGAAGTCCGAGATACAGCGCTTCGGTACCGCCGGAGAATCGCTCATCGCCGAGCTAGAAGGTTTGCTCGAAAAGTCCCCACTGCACTTGCAAGCAGAGTTCAAAATTCTTAATCAGGGTGTCTCTAGCCTTTCCCCATTTACTGCGCAGATCGACGGCGCAGCTCTTCTGTCCCGCGAGGCGTGGATCGCCCGACTCGGCAGTACCTCTACGGAGTCCATTCGAGCAGTCCATCGCATTGACGGTGCTGACGGCCACCAAGTCGATCAAGGCGAACAAGTCCTCGAGCTGGCAAGTCAAGGAATGTTCGGCGGAGTCGACCCGCGAGTTGTCGCCGCCAAATTAGTCAAAGAGGCAAAGTCTCTGACTACAGGAGCTGCTGGGGGAAGCCGTTCGGTTGCAAATATCCGAAGAGAGATTCTGGCCGCAGAAGAGGCTCTGGCTGAGGCGAGCAAAAACGCCGATGACTACTCGGCTGCCAAAAACGAGCAGGCAGAAACTCAGGCCAAGGTCACTCTGGCCACAGAGAACAAGCATCACCTCTCTTCCGAACTCGCTGCGCTGGAATCAGCC
This sequence comes from Actinomycetes bacterium, assembly GCA_037141255.1. Taxonomy (GTDB): domain Bacteria; phylum Actinomycetota; class Acidimicrobiia; order Acidimicrobiales; family Microtrichaceae; genus IMCC26207. The sequence goes on from JBAXCX010000046.1 coordinate 5,746, forward strand.
CGTCAAGCCTGTGTTATTTCGCACCGCAAGACCAACCTTGAAGGAGAACTGGCCAGCTTGGAGCAGGTGGAGCCGAACTGGGCCGCGATAGCCAACCAAATCCCTGATCTTCTAGCCCTGCAGGAGTTCAGCCGAAATCAAGAACCGCAGTTCAACGAACAGATCCGCCGGGGCGAGGACGCGGCGCAAGCCTTGGGTGAATCCGTGGAGCAATTAGCTTCGCTCACGCTCGCCCATGACGACTCCGTCACGCTCACCAATGCCGTTGCTACTCTCGCCCAATCTCAGAGCACAGAACGTGAATGGCTCACCGAGCAGTCGGCTGCCGAGGCGGCCCTGCCCCTTGCAATCTTGGCGCAAGACCAAGCCCTTGCCGCTCTCGGGGAGCAGGTCACATCAGCAACCGTTCTGGCAGCAAACCTTGGCGCAGACTCGCAGGGAGGTATTTTGGCAGCCCAGACACAGATCGAACACAGCTCTGCTGCTCTGACTGCAGCACAAGATGAGTCGCGTACTGCGTCGGCAAACGTGCAGGTTGCACAGAACGCTCAGCAACAGGCCCTCGCCAACTGGGAGCAGTTCAACACGGGAACCACACCGCAGTCATGGCTCAGCGAGGGACAGTTCCGCCAACCGCCACCTGCTACTGCTTCGGCCTCGGGTGGGGTTGCCCGGTTCATTCCTGCGGTGATTCTTGGGGTTGTTTCGATTGCCGGGTTTGCTCTCGGCCAGCCCATTCTTGGAATTCTTGCCGCCGCGGGTTTCCTCGTCACGTTGGTGCTCGCAGTTCGAGGCCACGCTGACTCTGCCGTCTCAACTACAAGCCCGCAGACGGACCTCTCCTCGCTCAATTCTGCTGCGAATGCAGCTTCTGCGGCTGCGCTAGCGCTCAATCAGCAACAAACCAACCTGCAGTCACGCCAAGCTGCTCAGGCTCAAGCCGAACAAGACCACGGCGCAGCAAAGGGTTCCTTGGATTCCACTCTGCAAAACGCTGGCCTTCCCTCGGTGACGAACTCGTCAGAAGTCAACTCCTTACTCACGAACTACCAAGAAGCTCGCCTTGCTGTTGACCTCGCCACCGCTGCCCAAGACCGCTTGACCAAAGCCCAGACTGCATCTGCGGCAGCCACAGCGCAGGCTCACAACGCCGAGACAGCGATCAGAGATCAATTAGCCTCGCTTCGCGTCCCAGCCCCTTCACCGATCTCTGCTGCAACAGACACCTTCGGTAGGTTCCGCGCAGCCGCAGAGCAGGCCAAATCGGCAGTCGAGGCCACCGCAAAGCTCAGCGTTCATCGCCAGCAGGTTGAAGCGCTGTGCAAGCCCGTAGCGCAACCCGGGCAAGTGCTCGACCTGGCAGCCATACTCACACAGGCTGAGCTCGCCAAAGAAACGCTGACACAAAGAGATCAGTTCGCTGAGCGAATCCGTGAGCAGGATCAGGCTCTACAGGATCAGATCGGAGGCTCCGAACGCATCGCTGCACTGCTGGCGCAGTACTCCAGTGTTGATCAATTCACAGCGCAGCAAACTGCTGTGGAATCCGAGCTCGCTCAAGTTGATACAGAACTCACCGAGCAGAACACCATATTGGGGAGCATCAACCAGCGGATCGAGGATCTTTCCAACGAGGGCGAGATCGCATTACTCAATGAGCAATTAAGTGCCCTCAACGAGGAACAATCCGAGTCTGCCGTTCAGGGTGCGGCCTATGCCCTGGCAGAGCTGCTTCTCAGCGAACAGGCCGACCTTGCAGACCAACAAAACCAACCAAAGCTCATTGAGCGCACAAGCCAACTAGCCCGATCTGTTGCGTCAAGTTGGTCAGCTGTCAGAGTGATACGGGACGCAGAATCTCAAAGCAACAAAGCCAAGCTGATTGTCGATTTGGAAAAAAATGGTTCCATTCCAGCGCATCAACTCTCCACTGGTGCAAAAACAGTGCTCTATCTTGCTCTTCGCCTTGCCGTGGCCGACGATCAGTCCGACCGCACCGGGGTTTGGCTTCCTCTAATCTGTGACGACCCGCTCGTGCACCTTGACGACGAGCGTGCTCCCCAAGCCATGGCCCTTCTTGCGCAGGCCGCACAGAACCGACAAGTGATCCTTTTGACCTGCAACAAGCGCAGTTTGGACTTAGCAGTACAAGCTGGCGCGCAAACCCTGAGACTTTCGGACTAAATATGGATTTCTGAGAGGTTTCCCCTACAGTTTTCGTAACACTGTCACCGATACGGCGAACGCAGATCCCACTTAATCAGGGGATACTGGAGGAATCCTGAGACTTTCGTCACAGGGTTTTTCTAGGTCTGCGCGTTAATCACTTTCAGGGGTCTTGACACCACCCGTACACTAGAGGTTCGGTCAGTGTTCGCAGGTGGGTAATTCTCCACCCACAAGCAGTGATCGCCCGCTCACTATCAATGAGGTTAACCGGTGGCAAACCAGCGAGTAGAACGTGACGAGGAAGATCTCGTCAGAATGTATTTGAAAGACATTGGCCAGTACGCCCTCCTCACCAAGGATGATGAGGCTCGTCTTGCCCAAGCTATGGAGGCCGGCCGCGAGGCCCGTGCCGAGCTAGAAGAGGCCGGCAAGAGCGTCTCACCTGCCCGTAAGCGCGAACTTCGCCGCCTCACCCGTGATGGTGAAGATGCCGAGCGCACCTTCGTTCAGTCCAACCTTCGTCTAGTGGTCTCCATTGCCAAGAAATACCAGGCCTCAGGGATGCCACTGTTAGATCTCGTTCAAGAAGGCAACCTTGGATTGATGCACGCAGTCGAGAAATTCGATTGGCGCAAGGGGTTCAAGTTTTCAACCTATGCAACTTGGTGGATCCGTCAGGCACTGACTCGCGGTATCGCCAATACTGGTCGTACCATCCGCCTACCTGTCCATGCCGGTGACACCATGAACCGTGTGCAAAAAGCTCGCACCCGTCTCGAGACTGCACTGGGTCGTCCAGCAACTTTGGCCGAGCTCGCCGCCGACCTAGAGATGCCAGAAGCAAAGGTCACCGAGACACTGCTCTTTGCGGCCGACACACTTTCCCTCTCCACCCCACTTCGTGAAGATGGCGATGCCGAACTCGGAGACGTCGTTCCCGACCGCGGAGCGGTCACCCCATTCGAGGCTGCTTCAGTTGCGCTCCTTCCCGAGGAGATTGGCCGTCTACTGTCCCCCCTTGACGAGCGCGAACGTGAGATACTCAAACTCCGCTTTGGCCTTGATCGTGGTGAGCCACGCACCTTGGAAGAAGTGGGCGAACACTTTGCACTCACCCGTGAGCGCATTCGTCAGATCGAGGCTCGGGCCATGTCCAAGCTTCGTCATCCATCAGCCGACACTGGGGCACGAGACCTCCTCAGCGTCTAAAAATCTCACTCCAGACAGGGTCCACAGCCCCCTGTCACAGCAATCAGAGGGCCGGTATCCGCCGAAAGGGGATACCGGTCTTCTGCGTTCAAGAGCCAAACCCTCGTAGTATGTCGGTGTGTCTTCGCAGATCGAGAACCTAACAACTGCCCTCGCAGTAGCTCTTGAGCCCGATTTGGGAACGGTCAGAATTTCGGGTCTTCATCGCCTTTCAGGCGGAGCATCCAGAGAAACCTGGAGCTTCGAAGCCACTACAGCCAGCGGCTCAATTCACGAACTTGTGCTTCGTCGTGACCCACCAACTCGCCCAGGTTGGCCGGGAACAATGGGAACCGAGGCGCGCTGCCTTCGGGCAAGCTCAAAGGCTAGCCTTGCAGTCCCTCGGGTACTCCTCGATACCGACTCACCGGATCTCTTCGGATCGGCCGGAATTGTCATGCAGCGAGTGGCGGGCGAAACCCTTGCCCGGCGCATTCTGCGCGATGAGCAGTTTGAGCAGGCACGATCAGCCCTAGCAGCGGACTGCGGCACCTTCTTGGCCTGCCTTCACGCAATCGACCCTCAAGTTGTCGCTCCACTACCGAGTGGAGATCCACTCGATCAGATTCGCATCACCCTCAAGGCCCTTGATATGCCCAGTCCGACCTTTGAATTCGCCATTCGCTGGCTCGAAAGCACCCGCCCCCAGACCTCGAGCACAGCAATCGTTCACGGGGACTTTCGCCTCGGCAACTTCATCGTGGGCGAGGAGGGCCTTCGGGCGGTACTTGACTGGGAGCTTGTCCACCTTGGGGACCCCAGAGAAGATCTCGGTTGGCTCTGCGTCAAGGCATGGCGTTTCGGCGCAGCGGACCCAGTTGGTGGATTCGGGACGCGTGAGGATCTTCTTGCTGCTTATCAAGCTGCAGGTGGAGCACCCGTGAGCCTGGCCGAACTGCACTGGTGGGAAGTCTTTGGCACCCTGCGCTGGGGCGCAATCTGCATGACACAAGTACACGCCCATCTCAGCGGCCTGCTTCGTTCGGTTGAACTCGCCGCTATTGGCCGGCGAGTATGCGAAACAGAGTGGGACTTGTTGTTGCTCCTCAAGCCCAAGGTTGCACTGCGCGCTCAGGCTCAAGCAGCGGAGCAGTTGGAGCAGATTCAGCCGACCGAAACCCGAACCATAACGGACGGCCTACGCGGTCGTCCCTCCGCCGAGGAACTCCTTCAAGCAGTCAGAGAGTTCTTGACTGAACAGGTCATGCCCTCAACTGAGGGCACTGTTTCTTTTCACGCCCGAGTAGCGAGCAACGTGATCGCCATGGTGGAGCGAGAACTCGTGCTCGGGCCGCAACAAGATCGGAACCGATTCGATGCGCTCCGCAATCTTGGGCTCAACTCCGAGCGCGAGCTCGCCGCCGCAATCCGAGCCGGCAGGTTCGAACAGACTCCCGATGAGTTGCCCATCATGCTCGCAGAAGGAGTCGTCAGTAGCCTGATCGTTGCTCGCCCCACCTACCTTGATTCAGCAACGTCTTAGCAACTCGTCACATCTCCTCGCCGCCACTTCGTCACTTCCTGAAACGCCACCATCAATGAGTCCGACCAAGGAGCTACCAGATGTCCATCACTCGGCTCAATCATGCAGTTCTCTACGTCAGAAACTTGGAGCGCACCCAGGAGTTTTATGAGAACGTCCTTGGGTTCCGCACCATCATCTTCATGCCCGGTCAGGCCGCCTTCTTACAGGCTTCCGGGTCATCAAACGACCACGATCTTGGTGTCTTTCAGATTGGCGATCAGGCCGGGCCATCGCAGGCCGGCCGCTCAACAGTCGGGTTGTATCACCTGGCCTGGGAGGTCGACACACTTGCTGAGTTGGCGCGGATTCGCGGGGTGCTTCAGGATCGAGGAGCACTCGTCGGGGCCTCGGATCACGTCACCACCAAAGCCTTGTATGCCCAAGACCCAGATGGAATTGAATTTGAAGTCTCTTGGCTGCTGCCCGCCAATCTCATCGATGACGGGATCCGTGACCGGCTTGCCACTCACGGAATCCGACCACAACCGCTCGACATACCTGCCGAAATCCAGAGATACGGTGCGCAGACGCTTGGCGGCCTAGGAGTTTCCATCCCCCTCTAAGGCTCAAATAAGCAACCTGCAAAGTCACTTGCTCATGCCCCCGATCGCCGCACCCGCACGCGTGATGCCCGCCGCGATCATCTTTTGGACTTGGCAGCAGACCTCGTCAAGGACGCTGGCGTCGATGGCCTGACCATGGCAGCGCTCGCACAGGCTGCTGATTACGCAACGGCTCCCCTCTCTACCTACTTCGCTTCAAGAAGCGCTCTGCTCGCAGCCTTCAGCAACGAGCACTGTCGCTTCTGCAGGATCTAGCCGAAGCAGAAAACACCGCTGACGCAGCTGTTGTCGTCCCCGTAGCCATGCTTGTGTTGGATGTACCTCGACGCTTACTCGCCGCTGTAATGGGGCCAATCACACGGCCAATCACCGGGCGAGCAGCCATGATGAGCCGCGAGCACCTTGAGATAGTGAGAGTTCCAAGGCGACTAGCCCTGCTCCCAGAATCTCGCTGTCACACCCCTTGCATAGAGTCGTACATATGTTCGATACAGAAGGCTCGCCGGTTGATCTACCGCCTATGAACCCACTAGATCTCGATCCGCTCCTGAGTGCTCTGCGTAGCTTTGCAGTGTGGGATTCTTCTGCTTCCACCGAAGATGAGCTACTCCGTCTTGCACCCCAAACAGAGCAGTTACGACGCCTTCTCGACTCGTTCTCCTGTCATCTACTAGCTGAGCTCGACTCCCGTGGCAGTACCGACTCCGTAGACGGCATGCGCACCGGTCCGTGGCTTGCGCATCTTGCCAAGCTTCCCGTTGGTCCCACCAAGGCCCGGGTCCGAGTCGCAACCAAACTTCGAGCCACCCTGCCCCAGGCAGACACGGCTCTAGCCGAGGGACTCATCAGCTATGAGCACGCCAAAGTCTTGGCCGAGGCATGCAACCCACGCATTGCTGAATCATTTGCTGCAGTAGTACCCGACCTGATTCAGGCTGCACAGCACTCCACGTTTGATCGTTGGCGCAAAGAGGTAGCGGGCCTAGCTGAGCTTCTAGATGCTGACGGCGGCCACACGCCAGGCGACTGCGTATCCGACAACAAACTGTCAATGAGCCGGGGCTTAGAGAACACGCTGCAACTCAACGGGCAACTCTGCGGACAATTCGGACTCAGTGTCGAACATGCAATCAACACTCGTGCCGATCAGATATTCAAACGCATGCATGCCGAGCAGGAACTCACTCCAGACTTGACTGTTCCGCACAGGTCAACCCTTCGGGCGCTCGCACTGTGGGAGCTCATCAGAGAGTCGGGATCTACTGACCTTGGATCCACCCAAGCACCAGTTACCGAACTCTCACTCGTTATTCAGGCAGACCAGGCTCAAGGTGTAACCGATTCAGAGGGCCTACCAATCGGCACTACCGATCAATCCACCCTGCTCTGCGATCCGGTATTTCGGGCTGTGGTCACTGCGGTTCATGGGATCGTGATTGCACTTGGTCGTGATCAGCGGCTTGCTAACAGAGCACAAAGGCGTGCAATCGCTCACCGCGACGGTGGGTGTGTGTGGCCCGGTTGCACACACCGTCCGGCATGGACTGATGCCCATCACATCCAACACTGGCAGCACGGTGGCAGCACAGATCCCTCAAACCTGGCCTCACTCTGCCGCTATCACCACATGGTCACTCATCGCAATGGGTGGAACATGCATGTCACTGATGATCAATGGTTCTGGTGGACATCTCCCACGGGCCAAAGGTTCTGGTCACAACGCCACGGCAAGCAACGCGCCGGGCCAGCGCCAAACGAGTCTCCGCACAGGGAGTGACAGGCTGCGTCACACACCAGTCACCGTTACGGATTTGCTGGAGCTACCGGCCGGTCCGGTGGCCGTCAGCAGATAGGTATGGGGACCCACGCAGGAAAACGGGACGGAATCACTACCTGAACCGCCTTGGTAGTTCTTGTACAGCCCCGGTCCGTCAATTGCGAGTGAAACTACAGACGCGTTTGAGGTGGTCCAAGAAAGAGAGATGTAGGGGACTTGCTCGCCAGCACAAGAAACTGTCTTCGGAATTGAAAAACTGGTGATGACGGGCTTCGGTGGTGAGGTAACTGGTGGAGAGGTAACTGGTGGGGACGTTGCTGGTGGGGACGTTGCTGGCGGTGAGGTTGCTCGAGGCGCGTTCGGTCTATTCGTTGGCGTCGGCTCAATCGAACTTTCGGGAACGATCGTCGATTGCAGCACCTGGGAATCGCTCGTGGGAACTGTGCTACTCGCGGTGCTACTCACTGTGCTCGTGGCTCCGGATTCAACCGCTGAGTTATTTGTCTCGCCATTTCTCAGGAGCAACATCAAAAGCGCACCAACTCCTAGGCCAACGAGCAGGGCGACTACACCGAACAAAATAAACTTGCGCTTATCGCTCGTTGAATCCTCGGAAGCAACTTCCTCGGGTTCTGGACTGCCATCATCCTCGGGGTCAAGCGTTAGATCCTCCATGGTGGTCTCCTTAGTTTGAGTGTTCGTTCAAGATGGGCTGTGCCGTCATAGCGTCATAGATTCCGCTGGGATGCTCCGCCGTTGCGGGCAACACAATGCGAAGGCCTGCACCAAAATCTTTCATGAAGGGCAGCATGGGTGTGATCTCCGTTTGCATGGCCGCGTGTTCAAGAACTTGAGCAGCAGAATCAAACTTGGCCAATGCAATCATGGTCCGAATCGTCGGAAAGATCATCGTGATGCGACCAGCTTCTTGGTCAGCGAGCGCAGCTTCAGGTGTCACCCACCGTGTGGCTATTACCTCGGCATCATCATGAAGAGCCACTTGTCCCTCGGGAGCGGCCGCCACAAAGAACCGCGTGTCGTAGCGCCGGGGAGCGCCGGGTGGAGTCACCCACCTCGAAAAATAATGGATGTTCCCCACCTCAAGTCGGAGTCGCTCTTGCAGGCAAATCTCAGCGAGCCGACGCCGCCCGCTATCCACATCGCGACGATGGACTTCAAACCGGGCCGCTACCTGTGGATCCGCAAACGAGATCCTCTCCCCGGCCATCGTTTCGGCCAGGAGCAGCCCGGCCTCCTCGAAGGATTCACGAATAGCTGCAACCCAAAAAGCCAACCCGCCTTGGTCAACATCCAAAACACGCGAGGCCGCTGCGTCGGTACGACCAAGAAACATGCCGGCTAGGTCCTCGCCAGCATCTTGAGGGTCCACACCCCCACCAGGGAACACATACGCGCCGCCGACGTAGTCCGACTGCAAGTTGCGCTGCAACATGCAGACTTCAACTCCATCTGGTCCGTCGCGCAACAGCATCACTGTTGCTGCATCACGAACCTCAACCCCGTTGGGGTCAGACTGGGCCATCAAGACCTACTTTTTAGCTGCGTTGGATTCAGCTGGGTTGACTTTCTAGCGCCCGGCGCTCGCTCTCGTTCTTGCCACCCCAGATTCCGTGGGCCTCACCGATCTGAATCGAATACGACAAGCAATCGGTCTCTACGGGACAAGCTCCACAAATTGCTTTGGCGCGTCGCTCTCGCTCAAGACGATCTGCCTTCCGCTCAAATTGCGGTGGTGGAAAGAAAACTGCTGCTTGTGGACCTCGACATGCTGCTTTGGCCTGCCAAGCACTCGAACACTGTTGTGCACTCACTGGTACGAACCCCCTCGCTTCAGTGCCTTTGACCATAAAGCAGTACTTGCACCAAGAACAAGAGGAAATCTGAATTATTTCGCGGGTCCCTCTACCTGTGATTCTGCCTCAGGGTCAGCTTCAGGTTCAGGTTCACCCTTTCGACTCGACCGCATCTCGCGGTAATCCATGGCGCCGCCCTCTTCGGGTTCGATTCCCAGCACAAGCCCGTCTATCTCAACTACCCGGATGCTGTCACCTCGTAGCACGGGAGTGGCTCGGTTGGTTCGCGCTCGCCACTGCGCTCCTCGAATGGTCACCATGCCTTCGGGGTTGATCTCGGTAGTTGCCTGACCAATCTCTCCAATCATCCACTCACGCCCAATTGTTGGCGTGGCAAAGCGGGTACGAATCATTGCGGGCATTCCAGAAAACACCACTACCCCCATGCCCGCAATACCAACCAACAGAGCAATCCAGGTGGGTCGGAACTCGACAAACAAGAACACCGAGCCAACGCTGAAGGCCACCATCGAGATAATCGTCCAAAGTCGCGGTACGCCGGTTTGCATATCAATGGCGAACCCGAAGAACGAGAACAACAACAGGGCCAAGGCCCAAGGGGTAAACGGTAACTCCGCGACCCCAAAGCCTCCGAGCAACACAAACAAGGCGCCGATCACGCCGGCCACCCCAACCCCAGCAGTAAAGAATTCAAACAGCAACAGTCCCAGTCCGATGACCAACAACAGATAGGCAACCGACGGGCTCGCTGCGGTGTGCATCAACTGAACCTGCAGCGGCAACTTTGATAGCCGTACACGTTGCACGGACTGTTTCTGCTCGCGTCCATCCACCTTGACTACCTTGGTCTGAACAGAATCAAGGTTTCCCACATGATCAACCAAAGTTGGATCAAAGCGAGTCACAAGACCGACCTTTACCGCAGCCTCACCAGAAAAAGTTTGCGTGAGTCCTGCGGCTGTTCTACCGGAAAACAAGTCGCCGAACTGCTGCTCATCAAGGCGTTGCGCACCTACATCACCAATCTCCGAGCCTGGTGTGATCCCGGAGGAATCCGCCACTTGCACCAATTCTGCTGCACCTCCTAACGCAGAGGAACCAGAGGCACCGATCCAGACCGAGACGGGAATACGAGAGGCTTGAATCACCGCGGCGACCTCATCGAGGCGGCTGTCTGAGACAGCGGAACCGGCACTGTCGAATTGCAGCACCACACCCACCACATCTCCGGCTGCATTCGCCCGCTGAATGCTGTTGATTATGAAGTCAGCTTCGATCTCGTCGATCAGGCCATCTACGGCAACTACGTCAACGCAGCCGGTCTTGCCACAACTGCCCTGAGCCGACACAGCGGGAGCCACTAAGCCGGCAAGCGCGCTCATCGCTCCTATCGCAATCAGGCCGATAGCAAGTCGTTGAGTAGGGCTAGGTAATGTGATCACAGTGCGGACTCCGAACGGAAATCGTGGATCCTAAGCAGTTTTTGACTACCTCAGGAGTAATCATCGTCGCCGGGAAAGGCGGCGTCGGCAAAACCGCCGTCGCCGCAGCCCTCGCGTTGGCTTCGTCATCGGTCGGATTACGAACCCTAATTGTTGAAGTCGAGGGCAAAAGCGGCCTGTCCTCGCTCTTCGATTCAGAGCAATTGAGCTACAACGAAATACCGCTTCGCACTGCATCCACCGGAGTCGGCGAAGTCACTGCTCGCACGGTCCTGCCCGAAAATGCACTGCTCGACTACCTCAAGGATCATGGCCTCAAGCGCATCTCTGGGCGCTTGGTTGCCACGGGGGCACTCGACGTGGTTGCAACTGCAGTTCCCGGGATTAGCGATATTTTGGTGCTCGGCAAAATTAAACAACTCGAGCGATCCGGCGAGTTCGATCTCATCATCGTTGATGCACCGGCCGCTGGTCATGCAATTACTTTTCTTCGATCAGCTAGCGGCCTTGAGGACGCCGTAAAAGTCGGACCCATAAACTCCCAAGCAAAAGACGTCTTGGCATTGCTGAATGATCCGGCAAGATGTCGGGTGATTTTAGTTACCGCTCCCGAGGAGACTCCCGTCAACGAACTCATCGAATCTGCCTATAGCTTGGAAGACGAGGTAGGTGTCAGCCTCGGGCCCGTTGTGGTCAATGGGGTGCTTGCCGAGTTGCCCGGCCTGAGAGTTGACCCTCAAAAAGCCGCGGCCGAGGCTGGCATCAAACTCTCTCCGGCGGAGGCGGTGCTCCTCGCTGAGGCCTCAGCATTTCGGTTGCAACGAACCGCACTCCAGCGAGCTCAGCTGAAACGCATGGCTAAAGAACTGCCACTCGCTCAGATCCTCCTGCCCTATCTGTTCAGCACCGACCTTGGCCCCGAGGGCCTGAGCACGCTCGCTGACTCACTGCTCGGCGAGATTCGCTCCCTACCCGAACCGAGCCGAGGGTGATTCCAATGAATCTCGACTCAGTGGTTGCTGAGAGCCGGGTGATTGTGTGCTGCGGCTCCGGCGGAGTTGGCAAGACCACAACTGCAGCAGTCATTGCCTTACATGCTGCTCTTCTCGGGCGGAAAACCGTGGTGGTGACCATTGATCCGGCAAGACGCCTTGCTGATGCACTTGGCCTTGACGGCCTGACCAACGACCCAGCTCAAATCCCCGACCTTCCAGCAGGGTCGGGAGAGATGTGGGCCATGATGCTCGACACCAAGAGCACGTTCGATGAGCTAGTCCGCAGGTATGCAGCCGATACGGACCAGGCAGATCGGATCCTCGGGAATAGCTTCTATCGAAATATTTCAGGCTCCTTGTCCGGGACGCAGGAGTACATGGCCTCCGAGAAGCTTTACGAACTCGCCATAGAGTCGGATTACGACCTTGTCGTGGTTGACACTCCACCCACCCGTAATGCTCTGGATTTCCTAGAAGCACCAAAACGTCTCGCCAAGTTCTTGGATCACCGGCTGTACAGGGTGCTGATGTTGCCAACTCGGGGAATCGTGAAGGCTGTCAACGCTGCAGCCCAAACGCTCCTACGGTCGATCACCAAGGTAGTGGGGGCCGAGGTGATCGCTGACGCCATTGCCTTCTTTGGGGCTTTCGAGGGCATGGAGCAGGGCTTCAAGGAGCGCGCCAGCAAGGTGGATGACCTGCTCTCGGTGCCGAGCACAGCGTTTATTCTGATTGCCTCTCCACATGCCGACACCATGGCAGAGGCCAAGTTCTTTGCAACCCGTCTCAAGCAGCTTGGGATGAGCGTTCGGGCGCTCATCATTAATCGAATGCAGCCGAGGTTTAGCTCAGGGCGACAGGATGAACCTGACCAAGTTGAACCCGAAATTCTTGCTTCTCGCCTAGCCGGAACCTCGATTGGCGATCAGTACCGCTGCCTTGCTGATGCTCAACACCTAGCCTTTGGCGAACGGAAACATGTTCATGGTCTGGCCGCACAGCTAGCCCCAGCACCTGTGGTGCAGGTGGCCGTTCAGCCCTTTGAGGTCACCAACATGGCCACCTTGCAGCTGCTGGGCCAAGCATTGTTCGACCCCGCGGTAACCTCGGCATGGTGAGCACTTCAACCCCTCAAGTTATTTTGGTAGCAACGGATGCCGAGGAGGTCTTCGACGGCATCGAGGCCGCACTCGCAGACTCCAGTACGCAGGTGGAACGCGTCACTGCAGGTAGAGAGGTTCTAGCTGCGGTTCGCAGTCTGGCTCCGGTTCTGGTCATTTTGGACCTGCAGATTGGCAACATGGGTGGGGTGGCCACCTGTATGGGTTTGCGCAACGAAGAAAGCTTCGGCCGCATCGACCCACAGAACATACTCATCCTGCTTGACCGCTCAGCAGATGTCTTTATTGCTGGGCGATCAGGTGCGGACGGGTGGCTCGTGAAGCCCTTGAACTCGCTGCGTGTACGCAAAGCCGTGCAACAGGTTCTGTCGGGTGGCACCTATACCGAGGGTGTAGAAGAAGCTCAAGATCCAGCCCCCGTTACCGTCGAAGCTTCCTGAGAACTACGATCACAACGCAATCCGGGTGGTAGCGCAGCTTGGTAGCGCGCCTCGTTCGGGACGAGGAGGTCGGGAGTTCAAATCTCCCTCACCCGACAAACCTGGATCACCTGGCCTTTCGGGGCTGGGTGATCTTGTTTTTCCCCTGAAGCCGTCGGTCTGATGTCACAAGTTTAAAAAGAAAGTCAAGGTGGCCCGAAGTCCGGTCGAAACACTTTCTATGACCGGCACTTCCGCCCCGACAACAAATCGACGCACACAAGGAACGACCTTCCGACTGATTGTCGCCCTACTCGCTTTGACGATCGGCTCTGTTGCGCTTTCTTCTTGTGAATCAACCGATTCAGACCGACTCGCCGTGATTGCCGCAGTGAACTCGAGCCGGGCCGAGAACGGACTACCAGCCCTCACCGAGCATGTCACCTTGAACATTAAGGCAGATGCCTGGGCAGCGCAGCTGCGTGATGAGTGCAACATTCATCACTCCACCCTCTCTGATGGCGCACCTCCCGAATGGCGCAAGCTGGGCGAGAACGTCGGCCGAGGCGGCAGCATCGAGCAGGTCCACACCGCTTACCTCAACTCACCAGGTCATCGCGCGAACATCATGGACCCAAGCTTCACCTCGATGGGTGCTGGCGCTGTCTGGGGAACTTGTAACGGCCAGCGAACCGTGTTCACCGTGCAAGTCTTCATGCACTCCTGATTCCTCTTGATCTCCTGCCGGGATAACGTCTAGGCATGGAAATCTCGGCGTTTCAAGAGTTGATGCAAGAGCTCTACGGCCAAGCAGACCAAGAGCGGGGAATACCCGCAACGGTTGCTTGGCTCTGCGAAGAGGTCGGCGAACTTGCTCAGGCAGTTCGCAAAGGCACCCCCGAACAACAGCTGCATGAGTTCGGTGATGTCATTGCCTGGGTAGCTTCACTGGCCAACCAGATGGGGATCTCGCTAGCCGAGGCAGCTGACCGCTACGTAACAAACCCTCCGGCTTGAGCTAACTCAGCAGTTCTGCAATCTGGATGGTGTTAAGCGCTGCGCCTTTGCGCAGGTTGTCGTTCGAGACAAAGAGTGCCAAACCGTTTTTTACTGAGGAATCCTTGCGGACCCGCCCTACAAAGGACGGGTCTGCACCGGCAGCCTCGAGTGGGTTTGGTACCTCGCTCAGCACCACACCAGGAGCACTAGCAAGTAGATCACGGGCACGCTCCGCACTGAT
>JBAXCX010000047.1:0-19990 GCA_037141255.1 Actinomycetes bacterium
TTCTTGGCTGGCGCAGCCTTCTTCACGGTTGCAACAGTTCTCTTGGTCGCCATGAGTTCAGTCTCCTCAGCTATTCGGGAACGAGCGTTCACGCGGTCGAATAGTGCGAGCAGACTAGCCGGAGAGCCGCCCTGAGTCGGCCATCAGGCCGAGATCTAGCAAAAACTCAGCGACGCCAGCCGAATCTACGAGCTTTTGAGTCGCTGTTTCCCTCGAAGAATGCTGTCATTGCTTCATCCCCTGCAGTTTCCGAACTGGCCACACCCGTGTCATTGACCGCATCATCGAGTTCTTGCATATAGCGATCTTTGGGCTGATCGACTGCATCAACTGCCTGCGTGGGTCGGCTGTCGGTGAGTTCCACTTCGGCTTCCCAGGCCAGTGAGACTAGGGGTTGCGGTTCGGCATGAGCGGTGTCGGCGGCCTCGATCGGGACGGTCCCTACCGATGAAGTAGCAGCGGTGGTAGCAATCGAGCCACCTGCCCGCGGGGAATCCTCGTTCTCGGCCTGCATACCTGACTCAAGTCGAGACCAGCTGCCTGGACCCCAGCTTCCGTCATCGGAGTCTTCCGTACTTGAACCCTCAGGGCGTTGCGTCAGGTCTACGTACTCATCGCTAGCAGTGGAGTCTGCGAACGGTTGCGCTCCCCCCGACCCCGGCGCAATAGGTGAGGTTGGCGACTCAAGACTGCCAGCGTCAGGCGTCCCCGAATCTGCAGGATTTCGATCGACGGTTGCATCTTCAGACCCTCCAAGATATTGCTCTGCTGCTGCATCAACTGCAGTCGGCTCAGACCCCGAGAGCGGGTCTGGGTCAAGCAATCCTTCAGACTCAGCCTGTGCCGAGGCGGACCTGTTCTCTGCCGAGAGGACCTCATCAGCTGGAATCGACAATCCTGGTCGCTGCCCAAGCTTCGCTGGGTCTGAAGCTAGCGAGGAGAGTTCCTCTGCTGTGCGAGAGAGTTCCGAGCGATACCCATCGAGTCGCGCCTCGAGTTGAGTCATCACGTCCTCGAGCTGAGCTCGCCGGGACTCAAGGACACTCACCTCAGCAATCATTTCGGCCCGTCGTGACGCATATTCTTCCTCTGCTTTAACTCTCGCAGCCCGAACGAGCTGTTCAGCCTCGGCGGTTGACTCTGATAGTTGCCGCTCAGCTTTGGCTGTGGCGTCTTCAAGAAGCGACTGTGCTTGCCCCCGGGCTTCGTTCACGGTGGCCTCAGCAGTGCGATGAGCCATCAACAACGTCTTTGCCGCCTGCTCAACCTCTTGGTCTTCATTCGCCCGAGCTACCGAGGTTGAGGCGGCATCACGCGCTACTGCTTCTGCAGCAGCAGACTGCGCATCGACAGCTTGCTGCTGTGCTGCGCGAGTGGCCCGCTCAGCACGCTGCACGCGCTCGGTGGCCTCTGCAAGCACAGCATCGGCCTGTGCGAGCCGCGCCTCTGCGGCTGCAGCGCGTTCCTCAGCCGCCGCCGCTAGCTGCGTGGTGTGGTTGAAGCGAGCAAGCATCTGAGCGAACTCGGTGCCCGTCTCTTCGAGGAAAGCTTCAACCTGATCAACGTTGTAACCGCCTCGCTTCTCGTCAAAGGTTACCTTCTCGAACTTTTCCGGAGTCAGATCCATAGCAAAGAGGTTAGCCCCCCGACAGCATCGGGTTTGGGATTGCGCTGGAGTACGCCAGATGCGGTCTTTGACGGGTTCTCAGATGGCACCTAGCGGCAGAGAATGCTGCGCAACACCGTGATTCCGAGCAACACAATCAACGGCGAGAGATCAAGCGCAGCAGCACCGAGCCGAACGGGGGGAATGATTCTTCGCAAGGGCCCCATGATCCATTCAGTTGCAGTGATGACCCAATGCTGAATTTGGTCAATGAAGCCTCCCGTTGGGGGAAACCAACTCAGGATGACCCGCGCAAAAATCAAGATCATGAACACCTGCAGGGCAATACAAATCAAACCCATGAATTATTCGCCTTCACCCATTCGCCCCTGCACTCTGCCTTCGCAAGTCTGCTCCACCTTTGCGAACCTAGCCGTGCCGCTTGCTAATTGGCCTTCAGCCTCTCTCAACGGTCCTCGTTGCCAAGGTCACCATCGCGCATGCGGCGTCGGGCATCATCGGAAACCTCGGCGCCGTGCGGAGTCAACAGGAAGATCTGATCAGATACGCGTTCCATATCTCCTTCAAGGCCGTAACAAAGTCCGCTTGCAAAGTCGATCAGCCGCCGAGAGAGATCTTTATCGACTCCCTGCAGGTTCATGATCACGGGCTGGTCACGCTTAAAAGTATCTGCCACCTGTTGCACATCGTTGAACCCGGCGGGCGCAACGATTTGCGGCTTTGCAGAACTCGGCAGCGGGCGAACCACACCCCGGGAAACTGTGCTTTCAGCAACGGGCGCGCCGATGACTCGAACCCCTCCATCGCCATCTTCCCAGTCTTCTTTGGTCCGCTGTGCACTGGGAACTGACCGGACAGCGTTTCGACCCTGCGAGGCTGGTCGCGCTGCCTGACGCTCCGGCTCTTCGAACTCATCCTCGCCGAACTCGTCCTCGTACTCCTCATCAGACCCAGGGTCGCCGTACTCATCTTCGTAATACGGATCGTTTCCGAGTCCAAGCCAGGTTTTCGTATTTTTCATCCAGTTCGACATGGTCATTCTCCTCGGCAGGCAGTGTAGTTGTCAGTGGGCAGACTCGGCGGACCGACCCATTCGTGGACCAAGTAGGCAAGAGCCTACCCTGAGCATGGTTGCTCCTTCAGAAACTGCAACCTCGAGGTCATCACTCATGCCCATCGAGCGTTCGGCCAGCCCCAACTCGTCTGCTAGCGAGGCGAGGAGGCGAAATCCAGATCGGGACTCCTCGGGCGGCCCGGGAACTCCAACGCCCATCAGGCCACGCACATCAAGGCCAAGGTCAACACAGTTCCGCACAAGCTCTGCTGCTTTGTCCGGTGGCACTCCAGATCGGCCAGACAGTCCCGCAAGGTCCAACTGAACCAAGACCTGCGCGCCAGGGGATCGCGCGGCAATCTCTTGCGCCAACGACGAGCGGTCAACGCTCTGCCAGAGCGTCACCAGCGAGGCAAGACTTCGCACCTTGTTCGACTGAAGACCTCCAATAAAATGCCAGCTAGGGCAAACATCCGGGTTCTGTGCTCCAGCTCCCAGCAGATCCGCGGCCGCAACGAGTTCTTGTGCATAGTTCTCGCCGAGATCAGTAAACCCTGCCGCGAATGCTGCGGCTTTTACGTTGACCTCGTGACCTTTGGTCACGCAGATCACTTTGACAGAGAGGTCTGTGCAGTTCGCGATGCGGGCCTGCAGTACCTCAGCTCGCGCCGTGATCTGCTCAACGAGTTCGGCCTGAACCTGATCCTCGCTGTTCAACACAGTGACCCCTCCTTCGTATCCATCCAGATCGCGGCCGTTTGTCTCGAGGTGTCGCGCCGTGCCCTCCAAGAAAAATAACCCGGGTCAGTTGCCGTGCACGGAATCCTCGCAGCACTCTCGTTGACGGCAGTAGTTTCACTCAACGCAGATCGCACCGCTTCTCGCAGATCCAACGCAGGGGCACCCGTAGAGGTAACGCTTCGAACCGGCTCTCCATAGCGATCCACGAGCGCCTGCAGATCACTCGGGCCAAACTCGTATGCCACCGGAGAGATACACGGACCGAGCTGCCAACTCACCTGCTCGGCTCCGAGAGCCAACAATTCCGCCACGGTCTTTTGCAGAATTCCAGCCGAGACTCCGCGCCACCCGGCATGGGCAGCGCCAACGGCAACCACGCAGTGGTTGTTGGTTCGGGTCGCCCCCTCCTGCGCACGCGTGCCAGTAAAGAGCACAGCTGCGCAATCTGCGGTTTGAACGCAGAGCACCGCTCCAGTAGCTGCCGTTACCGAGGCATCCGCTTGTTCCCCCGCGAACTGCCCTGCCGCTTCAACCACAACCACGCGATCTCCGTGAACCTGGCGCAGCCAAGTCCATGGCGCAGAAGCAATCTTGCTTCGCCGTTCGGCGAGTTCACTGCCCTGATGAGTTGTGGAAGCCCCTTGTTCCTCGGAATCCAAAAGTGGAACAGCAAAGTTCCCCGCAGCAGCAGAGGTGAACACTGACGTTGCGGTAAGGCACTGATCGCTGTCCGAGGTCTCGGATAGGAACATGGCTGCTACTTCAAGAAGGAGGGAACGTCAAAGTCGTCATCGCCATCGAAGAGTGAATCGTCCTCTGAGTCATTCCCGAACACATCGGTAATAACTGCGCCGCGAGACTCAGATGATGAGCCCGTTGAAGATGACGAGGACTCAGGTTTACGCCCACTCTTACTCTCGTCCCAACGCTCAAAACCTGCGGCTACGACGGTGATGCGAACCTCATCGCCCATCTCGTCATCGATAACTGCACCGAAAATGATGTTGGCCTCGGGGTGAGCAACCTCATGAATGACCGAAGCTGCTTCGTTGACCTCAAACAATGTCAGATCAGATCCGCCGGAGATATTGAGAAGAATTCCGCGAGCGCCATCGATGGCTGCTTCGAGCAGCGGTGAGGAGATCGCTTGACGAGCTGCCTGCAGCGCCCGGCCCTCGCCGGTGGCGTAGCCCACGCCCATCAGTGCGCTCCCAGCGTCACTCATAATCATTCGCACATCAGCGAAGTCCGTGTTGATCAATCCAGGCGTGGTGATGAGGTCAGTAATTCCCTGAACGCCCTGCAACAACACCTCATCAGCCATCTTGAACGCATTCAAAACCGAAGTCTTCTCATTCGCCACGGTCAGGAGACGATCATTCGGGATGACGATCTGCGTGTCGACCTTCTCCTTGAGGAGTCCGATTCCCTGATCAGCCTGCACTGATCTGCGGCGGCCCTCAAAGATGAACGGGCGGGTAACCACAGCTATGGTGAGCGCGCCTTGGGTCTTCGAAATCTCGGCCACAACGGGCGCAGCGCCGGTGCCGGTGCCGCCACCTTCACCTGCAGTCACAAAAACCATGTCTGCTCCGCGGAGGACTTCTTCGATTTCCGAGCGGTGGTCCTCAGCTGCTTGACGGCCTACCTCGGGATCTGAGCCGGCGCCTAACCCACGAGTAAGTTCACGACCGATGTCTAACTTGATGTCTGCGTCGCTCATCAGCAGTGCCTGCGCATCTGTGTTGATGGCAATAAACTCAACACCCTTTAAGCCTGCATCAATCATTCGGTTGACTGCGTTGCAGCCACCACCACCGATGCCCACCACCTTGATAACGGCGAGATAATTCTGCGGATTGTGGGCCATGTGCTAGGCACCTCCAGATGCGAGGGGACTGGCCCCTTGGTCGATATTGATTACGGGTGTAGGAAAGGAAGACAGATTACGAATGAATAGAAACTAGACGAGAACGAACTCCACTTTCCCCGAACAGACTCTAAACCTCAGGTTTAGCGCTAGGGCAACTGCACCAATTCGAACACAGCAACATGGCGTGAACCTTCTGAAGAGGTTGAGGTTACGGCGAAATCGCCGCGAGGATCAACGGGCACTAGTTTTTGTTGCTCCCGCCGCTGCCCGATTGAGTACCCGACTGGGCTGTAGGTGATGAGCTTGACGGCGAGCTTTTTGCAGCCGAGGAACTCCCCGGTGAGATTCCAGCGCACCCTGGCCCGCGACTCACAGCGGGGCGAGTCGGCTCTCGCACATCAAGGGTTTGCATGCAGTCTCGAACCACTTGATTGAGCACAGACTCAACAGCTAGGAGCTTCGCTGCCGCATCTTCGGGCGGGCCAAAAAGTACCTGAGTCCCGTCGTTCAGTTCCATCGTGAGCGAACCAGCCCGAGAGAGCCGCGCTGCTGCAAGTTCAGATCGGAGGGTATCGGGCATTCGATTCAGAACACCGAGCGCCTGCGAAATCTCCTCGCTCACCTTGGCGCCAATACGTGATGGGTCAGTCGAAGCATCGGGCGACCCGGGCGACCCAACCGCAACGAGAGGTGTCGAGCCTTCCAATTCGAGCAGAAGCTCACTCGAGTCCGGCTTGGTGACCCGTTGAAGTATCCGACCTGTAGTGGAAACGAGTACCAAAGACTCAGCAGATTTCACTATTGCTGAAGGGCGCTGCTCAGTAATCGAAAAAATAACCGTATGGGGCCACTTTCTTTCTACATGAGCAGAAGCAACCCAGGGCATAGCCATGAGGGCCAGACGCGCAGCAGCTGCATCAACGGCGATGAGGTGGTCCCCACGAGTAATGCCGCTGCCACTCAGAAGTTCCGCTCGGTGGATGCCGTTCTCGCCGGTCACAACAATCTCTTGCACGGCGAAGATCGGCGAGAGTGCCAGACCTGCGATTCCGGCGAGCAGCAACAAGAAAAGGCCGAGGCTCATCTGCATGCGCTGGCGCTTCCGGCGAGCAGCCTGCTGCACCGTACGTCGGCGATCCACGATCCGTGGTTCGACCTGACTCGAGACGACTGGCGTCGTTTTTGATCCGGCCTTTTTTGCCGAGTTTGCTTTTGCGGCGCTGCTTCCTTGTGCTGGGACGCGTCGCCTGCTTGGGTGCAGCGGAGTTGAGGTGCTCATGGAATCCCGCCCACCGGCGGACGCCGGGAACGAGGAGCAAGCAAGCTACTTCGAGACGCTTCGTCGAAACCGAGTAGGACCGTTTCGGGGTGAAGTTGGATGCCACTGTGCTCGCGAACGCGAGTCACCATTTGCACCATGAGCCGAAGCACATCATCAGAAGAACCGTCCGGGTCCACCTGAATGAAATTCGCGTGTTTGGTCGAAACTTCAGCTGTCCCGATTCGCAGACCTCGACAGCCTGCGGCCTCGATGAGTCGCCCTGCAGAATCATCTGGAGGATTCCGAAATACTGAGCCAGCGTTCTGACCGCCAGGTTGATGTTTACGACGCCACGTCACAATTTCAGACAGACGCTGCTCTCCAAGTTGCTGCTCTCCGTTTGCCAGGAGCAGGTCTGCGCTTAGCACCACTTGAGCTTA
This sequence comes from Actinomycetes bacterium, assembly GCA_037141255.1. Classification (GTDB taxonomy): domain Bacteria; phylum Actinomycetota; class Acidimicrobiia; order Acidimicrobiales; family Microtrichaceae; genus IMCC26207. Next base: position 6,997 of record JBAXCX010000047.1, read on the forward strand.
GCTGATCGATGAGTTTCGATACCCCAACTCAAGTGCTGTTGTTGTCACCCAGCTATTTTCACCTGACTGCAGGTCAATGACGCGGACCCCAATCAAAGAAGCCGCCATATCTGCACCATGGCCGCCAGCGTTCATCCGGACTGCGCCACCGATTGATCCGGGAACTCCCACCGCCCACTCAAACCCAGTGAGTCCTGCTGTGACTGATCTGCGAGCCACGACGGGCAAACTCGACATGGCACCGGCGCGAAGAATTCGCCAGTCGCTCAGTGGTCCTGCGGCGAGTCTCTCGTCATCAGCAAGGCTGCTCGCAACACCCTCAATCAGCGTCTGCGCAAAGCCCTCCCCCAGCTGAATCAGGAGTCCAGGTAACCCAGCCTCCGCGAGTAACAGGTTCGATCCGCGCCCGATTACCTGCACGGACAACGCTGAGTCAGCGGCATCGGCTTTGAGCGATCCGCTGTCAGCCAAGGCTCTTGCAATCTGATGCAGTTCAGCCTCGTCCTGCACGAGGACGAATCTTGCAGCAGCCCCGCCCACTCGGTAGGTACACAGGGGTCCAACAGGCTCATCGCGTCGAAGGCGATCCCCCAAGAACGCCAAGGGAGAATCGTATGGGTGAGCCGGGCTCTTTCCCGAGACTTGAGCGGTCACGAGGCTGCCCGGCCGCGAAGAATGGGCAGCACGAGATCGGCAATCCCGGTGACGTCCCCCGCTCCTATGCTCATACACAAATCACCCGCAACCAGCTCAGCGCCCAGATAGGTTGCCGCTTCAGAAAGTTCAGGGCACCACACAACTTTGGCATCCGGGTGAGCCGCAGAAACGGCATCAACGAGGAGCCGACCGGTGACGCCGCCGCGCGGTTCCTCACCGGCTGGGTAAATCTCGGTGAGAACCAACAAGTCAGCATCACCGAAGGCTTCTGCAAACTCTTGCCACAGTGCCTGCGTGCGCGAGTAACGATGCGGTTGAAATACCGCCACCACGCGATTCCAGTCTCCGCTGCGACCGGCTGCTAGCGCAGCGCGTACCTCGGTAGGAAGGTGCGCATAGTCGTCAACAAACTGAACGCCAGCGGCGCTGCCACGCTGTTCGAATCTTCGTGACACCCCGGAGTAACTCCGGAGTCCTTCGGCTGCGGCCTGAATCGGATAACCAAGTTCTGCCACAAGGGCGAGCGCTCCCGCAGCGTTGGTCGCATTGTGCAAGCCGGGCACCGCAAGATGCACCGAAACCTGCTGTACCGAAACCTGCTGCACTGATTCCAGCAGCGGCGAGTCGGTTGAGATTCCCTCCACGGCTCGCTCGGCGGAGTTGTTCGATTGCGGAAGCAGCAGCGTGAAGCTGCAACTCCGAGAGCCCAACTGCAAGTCCGTCATTCGGTAGGAGGCAGCTTCGGATAGGCCATAGCTCACTGCACCGAATTCTGAGCCGAGTCCGGCCGCCACTGGGTCATCAGCGCAGACCACGCGCGGCCCAGTAGTCGCATCCAGAAATCTCCGAAACCCCTCAAGGAGTTCCTCCCAACTACCCCAGAACTCAAGGTGATCGGGCTCAATATTTGTGATCAATGCAGCCGCACGCGGACCCGCTAGAAAGCTCCCGTCGCTCTCATCAGCCTCGAGCACGAAGTGCTTGCCCGACTGATGTGCCGCAGCTACGCCCAGCGAGGTCACCGATGCTCCAATCAAAAAACTCGGGTGAGCACCGGCTCCCATCAGGGCAACGGTCAGCAGTGAAGAGGTCGTGGTTTTCCCATGAGTTCCAGAAATCGAGATGAATGGTTGCAGCAGTGCAAGCGCTGGCAGCAGATCCTTTCGGCGCAGGATTGCAATGCCGAGTCGCTCCGCTTCGCGCAGTTCAACGTTTTGTGCACCTACTGCGGTGGAGACCACTAGGAACTCGCTACCGTGCACATGTTCAGCAGCGTGGCCAACAAAGGTCTGCACGCCTTGATCGCTGAGTCTCTTGAGCGCCTCGCTTTGAACCTGATCGGACCCAGTAACGTGATGGCCCTGCTGCACGAGCACCGTAGCGAGTGCAGACATGCCAGCCCCACCCGCAGCCACTACGTGAATACGTCGCGGACGAGTCAAGTCAGGAATCAGATCTGCCGGTTCTTTCTCGGTCACAACTTCACCGCATCCTGAACTTGAGCGAATCTCTCGAGTAGGCCCGCAACTACATCAGCAGCCTCGGGGTGAGCAAGGGTTGCTGCGGCTTGGCCCATAGCGGCCAGACTGATCGCTCCCGGCGCGGAACTCATAAGAGCCGCAACCTCAGATACCAAGCGCTGCGCATCAAACTCTTCGTCCGGCACCAGAACTGCAGCACCCGCGTGCACCAATGGCTGTGCGTTTGCCGTTTGATGATCACGCGTGGCAATCGGGAGTGGTACCAGAATCGATGCCAGTCCAACCACGGCAAGTTCGGCCACGGTCGTACCACCCGATCGACAAACTGCTAAGTCTGCAGCGGCAAGAACTAGGTGCATCTGCTCCTCATATCGCACGGCCTGATAGGAGAGCTCAGCAGGGGCCAGCTTGGGCCGATCTTCCCAGTCTCGTGCGCCCACCACATGGTAGAGAGCAAGTTCGGACCGCCCCGCCCACTGTTGCACCGCCCCGTACACGGCTTCATTCAAGCGCCGAGAACCGAGCGACCCGGCAAAGGCCACGATGACCGTTCGCTCAGCGGGAATCCCAAGTGTTACGCGCGCCGCGTGCTGATCACGTTTGGTTCCTACTTTCAGCATCTCTACTCTCACTGGATTTCCCGTCACGACTGCTCGAGGGAGATCGGTCTCTTCAAATGGAACGGCGCAGGCTTTGGCCCATCTCGCCACAAGCCGATTCGAGGCACCGGCCCGCGCATTCTGATCCGCGACAATAAGCGGCACTCGCCACAGAATCGCAGCAAGGGCGCACGCAAGGCTTGCAAATCCGCCGAGCGCGAGCACCACAGCAGGTTTGCGCCGATGAACGAGCTGTACGGACTGCACAAAAGCTTGAGCAATCCCCCACAGGGCGGTGATGTTCGCGAGTGTCAGCTTGCGTTGAATGCCTCGACCGGGCAACAGCGTGATGTCAAAGCCTGCATCCGGCACCAGACTCGCTTCGATGCCTCGCTGGGCTCCTACAAAGTGCAGAGAACTTGGCGCATGCCCACGCTCCACAAGTGCACGAGCCACTGCAATGCCGGGCACAACATGACCGGCGGTTCCGCCACCAGCGATCACTGCCCAAGTCGAGGGGCTCGCAACGGGAGTCGAACCTGCCATTAGCTCTCCCGAGCAACAGAAACCATCAGACCGACCGAGAGCATGCACATCATGAGCGAGGACCCTCCGTATGACACAAACGGCAGGGTGATTCCTTTGGTCGGCAGGGCACCCACGGTCACCATGATATTGATCATGGCTTGCACACCAATCCACGTGGTGATCCCAATGGCTACGAGGCGTCCAAACTGGCTGCTGCTGCGGAGAGCGATACGAATTCCAGCAAACATGAAGACCACAAATGCCCCAAGTACTAACAAGCTGCCCAACAGGCCAAGTTCCTCACCGATAATGGCCAAAATGAAGTCCGTATCAGCCTCAGGTAAGTAGCCCCACTTGGCTCGCGAGTTGCCAGGCCCACTCCCAAAAAGTCCGCCAGAAGCAAACCCAATCTGGGACTGCAGCAACTGATAGCCACCGGTGGTTTCATGCCCGGATGGATTAAAATAGGCGGCTATTCGCTGTATCCGAAACCCACCGAAGAGCAAAACGACCACGGCCCCGAGTGACCCTGCTATCGCTGCAAGCCCACCCACTTGGCGAAGGGGGGCTCCGGCAAGAAATAACATGATGATCACAATCACCCCGAGCAACAAGGTGGTTCCAAGGTCGTCACCTAACAGCACCATTCCCGCTAAGAGACCCGTGACGAAGAGAATGGGTTTCAACAAATCAGGAGAACCAATCTCTCGGCTCCGCTTGTCTAAGAATCTAGCGAGCCAAAGAATCAGGGCAAGCTTGGCAAAATCAGATGGCTGGAATTGAAACGAGTCGGTTCCCAACCAGCGAGTTGCTCCGTTGGTGGTAATAGCGAACGGAATCTTCGGCCCTCCCACTGCTCCAAGAGCTATGTCGAGGGCCAAGACAAACTGCAAACCAACGGCCACCAGAATCATCGCGGGAGCGATTCGATCACGCCACACCATGAGAGGGATCTTTGAAGCAATCACCCCCAGTCCGAGGCCAAGCACCATCCATACCAACTGCTTGGCGCCGGTGCTCCAACTGGCCTGGGCTGATTGCACCGAGGCCACCGAGGAGGCCGAATACACCATGACAATGCCCAGCAGACACAGCAGGCCCGTCGATCCCAAAAGCAAATGCTCCGCCTTCGGCCCTACCTGTTCCACCTCAACCTGCGCAGTAGTCCGCCGGCGTGCAGTAGTGGGCGTACTTCTACGATGGCGGGAATTTTGCTGGCGGGAATTTTGCGATGGCGACTGCGTCCGACCGCTCCCTGATCTTTGCGACCCGGTTGTTCGCGTACCTGTTGTTCGCTGGCTCATCCCAAGCCCCCAGATCGGATGAACTCTCGGTAGAACAACCCGAGACCCAGCGCAGTGCAGGCGGCAGTCAGCATCCAGAAACGCACAATCACCGTAGTCTCAGGCCATCCAATGAGCTCAAAATGATGATGGATCGGCGCCATCCGAAAGACTCGCCGTCCGGTGGTCTTGAAGCTCACAACCTGCACCATGACCGATACGGTCTCAATCACAAATAACAAACCGAGAATCGGCAACAACAGCACTGTCGAAGAACTCAACGCAAGCGCGGCTAATGCCATTCCAATTGCCAGCGAACCGGTATCGCCCATGAAAATCTGTGCCGGAGCAGAGTTCCACCACAAGAACCCTGCGCACGCGCCCATCATGGCTGCAGCAACAACGGCGAGGTCTAAGCCAACGTTGATTCCGAACAGGCCCGAGTACCGAAAGATCCAGTAACCGATGATGACGTAGCCAGCAAAGACAATTCCGGCTGACCCTGCAGCCAACCCATCAAGGCCATCAGTCAAATTCACCGCGTTGGTGGCCCCGTAAATTATGAGGATTGCCCAAACAGCCCAGCCCACCTTGCTGATGTTCCAGCCGAGGTCTGACCACTGAGCAAAACTAATCGTGGTGTGCACATTCGTCTTCATCAGCATCAGAACCGCAAAGGCAACTGCAACGGTGAGCAACCCGAGCGTTTTCGCTCTTCGGCTGAGGCCAAGGTTTCGCTCCTGAGATACCTTGATCCAATCGTCCAAGAATCCGACGAAACCAGCAGCAGCTATTGCGGCAATGGTGAGCAGGCCCGTCCAAGTAAAGACTCCGTCGTAGAGGTTGGAGATCCCGTATCCAACCAATGCTCCGACCACGATCGCGATACCACCCATCGTGGGAGTACCCGCCTTTACTAGATGCCCTTCTGGAACGTCCTCGTGGATTGGTTGGCCGATGTGCCGCTTGCTCAGCCAGAGAATGAGCAGCTTGGTCCCGAAGCCTGAAATCGCGGTGGCAATGCCAGCGGCGAGCAGCAGTCGAATCATTGATCGACCCCACTCGAAGAAGACTGTTCGCCGCTCGAGGTACTCGAAATGATGGTCTCAGAGGAAGTCATCGAAGCCTCAATCAGTGAACGAAGTACTAGGCGATCATCAAAGGGTTCCGTGCGATCAGAGAAAATCTGAACACGCTCATGGCCTTTACCGGCCACCAGTACTACGTCCCCCGCGCGCGCCTCCTGCAGCGCCGCGCTAATCGCGGCGCTTCGGTCCTCAATAACCCGCAGCTCGTGTGGGCTCTCAGAAAATCGCGTTCCAGCAACAATTTCTTGCAGAATGAGAGCTGGATCCTCAGAACGAGGATTATCCGAGGTAAGAATCACCTGATCTGCGAGACGGCAAGCCACTTCACCCATCAGTGGGCGCTTCTGCCGGTCACGATCGCCGCCACATCCAAACACCACATGCAGTTGTGCTCCCGACGCTACAAAGTCTCTGGCTGCAGTCAAGGCTTGCTCAAGAGCATCTGGGCTGTGTGCGTAGTCCACGACTGCAGTGACGTTGCCGCCACCTGTAAACGCCTCGAACTGGGTCATCTCAAAACGACCAGCGACTCCATGCACCGCAGAGAGTCCCGCTGCGACCTGGCTCACCTCAAGGTCGAGCAACAAACACGCCTCGGCCGCAAGGAGTGCATTCACCACGTTATGGCGACCGGCCAACTGCAAATTCACTTGGGCCCCGCGCCACAAAAACGAGGAGCCCGACAGAGTCACGATGAGTTCGGCTGCGTCCTCGAGCGAGACTCCGATGATGGTTCGGCCACTCGCCTCATAGAGCAGTCTTCCGTGCTGATCACCGAGATAGACCACTGCATCTCTGCATCGCCCTGGATCGAACAACTTCGCCTTGGCGGAAAAATATTGCTCCTGAGTGGCATGGAAATCCATATGGTCAAGACCAAGATTCGTAAACACACCAACAGCAAACTGGATCTCATCGACTCGATGCAGCGCCAAGGCGTGGGAGGAGACCTCCATGGCCACATCCGTCACGCCCTCATTCAACATATTTTCTAACATTCGCTGCAGTTCCGGGGCCTCTGGGGTTGTGCGTTCAGAGGTCAGGGTTCCGATTGATCGAGCAATCCGGCCAGCATGATTTATCACGTCGGCGATCATCGAAACCACCGTGGTTTTGCCGTTCGTACCGGTCACACCTACTACAGCCAAATGCTCAGAGGGCCGGCCAGAAATCTCTGCAGCGGCAACGGCGAGGGCAGCACGGCAATCCGGGACCAAAATCTCGGCGACCCCGAGACCCAACGGGCGTTCAACGAGCAGCGCTACCGCACCCGATGCAATTGCATCGGAAGCAAAGCTATGTCCATCAACTTGCGACCCAGGGATACAGCAAAAAAGTGTGCCTTCCTGCACCTGTCGCGAATCCTGAGTCACTCTTTCTATTCTTGCTTGACCGCGTGCCGCATCTGTGGACCCCAACGACTCAGCCACGAGGAGTTCGGCACCAAGCATTTCCACGAGTCGGAGCACCGTCACTGCGGAATCGCTCGTCATCGATTACCTGATTTATTTGCGTTTGTACTGCTGACGAGTCGCGCTGCTGGTTCGGCGCGCACGCGACCGTTGGCATCTCGCGTCGTGCCGGGCATCACGGTTGCAGGTGGAACAGAAGAAGCGCTGGTGCTCGTACCGCTTTGAGTCGCTGTTTGTTGGCTGGCCGAAGAGGATTCCTTCGGTAAGGGTGAGTTGCCTGCGTCCTCAGAGGAGGATGTGGGCGCAATCCCGAGTTCGCGAATCGACAAGTGGGCGAGGTCAGAGAACACTGGCCCGGCCGCGGTGCTTCCCGTCAGGCCAGGCGTAATGTCATCAAGAATCACCGTGATTGAAACCTGCGGACGTTCTGCTGGAAGAAATCCCGTAAACGCAGCCAAATAGTGGTACCGGCCGTCACCCCAGGCATACCCATCGGTCTTATCGATCTGATTCTTTGCAGCTATTCGAGAAGTTCCCGTCTTCGCTGCAATCGAGTAACCGGGGATACTCCATTGCTTACCTGTGCCGTCGCGCACTACCTGTTGCAACATCTGGCTGACCTGAGCAGCGGAGTTGGCAGAAATGACCTCTCGGGACGGTTTGCTTGGAGGCACCGTTCGCGTTCCATCGGCAGAGATGACAGAGCCCACAAGCCGTGGCGACACATAGCGACCCTGATTAGCAATGACGTTGTAGGCAGCCCAGATTTGCATCGCCGTTGCAGATTGGTGCGTCCCGATTGCGGAGGCGGCAAGGTCGGGGGTAGTCCAATCAGAGACGCGAGGCACGATTCCCGAGGCTTCTGCTGGGTGACCTGATTGCGTTGATGAGCCAAATCCGAATCCGGTCAGCGCATCGTGCAGCCCCTGCTTCCCCATGCCCAGCGCGACTTTGATCGTTCCGACATTTGAGGACTGAGCGAGAATCTCGGTCACGGTCATGGGCTCAGTGGGGTGAGCCTCGTGATCACTAAAGAGCTTGTCAGCGACCTGGATCCGATAGGGAACCTCAAGGACTGTTTCTGGTGTGACTTGGCCAGATTGCACAGCTGCCGCCACGGTCACCAGTTTGAACACCGAGCCCGCCTGATATGCGTCAGAGAATGCAATTGGCCCGCTCGATAAGCGCATCCTTGAGGTGTCAGGGTCGCGCTCCACCGACGCAACTGCCAGAATCTCACCGCTCCCGGGACGCCCAATGATGGCAATGCCTTTTTGCGCACCCGCAACTGCTGCCCCCTCGGCCAGTATCCGTTCCGTTTCATGTTGAATGGCCCGGTCCAAGGTGAGTTGCACGGAGGAACCGGCAGTCGGTTCCTTCAAGAGGTGCTCACCACCGAGAATCGATTCCCCTTTCGTACCTAACTCCAAAACCTTCTTGCCCGTGCGGCCCTCGAGTTGGTCGTTGTATGCCCGCTCAATCCCCGCCAGCCTTCCCGGTCCATCTGCTCCAATGGTCCCAAGAAGCCGGAGCGCAGATTCACCCGCCGGGTGGACTCGCTCGGTGGAATCCTCGAGTGTGAGTACGTTCTCGATCCCGTCTTTGCTCAGTAACGCCACTGCCCGCTCTGCATCTTCGATGCTGACGGTTTCGCCAAGGCGAACCCACGGATCATCGGCTTTGGCCGTGAGAAGGGTTTGGGTGAGTTGTGTGCGATCCACTCTGATGACCGGGGCGATCCGATGAGCGAGCGTCTCGAGATCGGAGGGAGTCGAGATCCCCTCGGCGGCAAGCACCTTCATATTTGTCACCACGCGATAACGAGGAAGTGAAATCGCCATCTCGGCACCAGTCCGGTCCAGTATCGAACCCCGCTCTGCTGGAAGCACCACTGTCCTCACTCGCTGCGACTCACCCCGTGCTGCAAGTTCTGCCCCACTTCCAAGCTGCACGCTGACAAGCTTGATCAGGGGAAGGACCGCGAGCACACAAAAAACTCCCGCGACCACCCGTACGCGTTTTCGTAGTTGACTCTCGGCGGCATTCGAACGGCCCTTCTGAGCTACGGACACGCGAGGTTGGCTCAATGCTCGGCGCGTGTTGGAGCCTGCACGTGGCGCAACCCGATCGCTAGATGACCCAGCACGAGTTGGCGGCCGCTTCTTGCGGGCTGAGGATGATGTTGCAGATCGAGCGACTGCTTTGCGTGGAAGCGGCTTCTGAGCGGCCGCTTTGCGCGGGGAGGGCTTTGTGGAGGCGATTTTTCCAGCGGCTGGCTTGCGGGAAGCTGGCTTGCGGGAAGCTGGCTTGCGGGAGGCTGGCTTGCGGGAAGCTGGCTTGCGGGAAGCTGGCTTCGGTGGAACTCGAGAACTCACCGGCTTGCATTCCCAGCCACATTCCCCGCCACAGTGCTAGCTGGCGAAGGAGCCAAGTCAGCGGTGGCCGAACTCGGCGCACCTGGGGCGAGCGGGACGACCGGGCCCGGCTCAATCATGTTCAATTTCTCTGCTTCCGCCGTGATTCGTTCGGGCGCTTCACGTTCGGCCACCTGAGCACGCAGCGAGTGATTCAGGTCCTGCTGAGTACTGATTTGCGCCGAGAGCAGGTCAATCTGTCGCTGGCCCGAAATCCGTTGGCCTTGGATTGCTACCGCTCCGAACAACAACCCGAAAAACAGCAGCACCCCCATCACCATCACGAGGCGAAGCGAGACAACCCTGCGAGGGAATATTCGGAGTTGTGGCCCGGCCGCCTTCTGGGGGAGCGGCCGAACCACAACTCGCGATTGGGTGCGAGGAGCAGCACTGGCAGATCTGTGCTGACGCGTTGTTGTCTTGCTAGGTGGAGCAGAGGTGGTTCTCCGGGTTGACCGGCTACGAACTGCTGTCACGAGGCCTGCTCCTCGAGTCGTTCAACTGCACGTAGGCGCACGCTCTCGGCTCTGCGGTTCAGATCAATTTCCTGCGAGTCGGCCTTCCATGCGCCACGCTTCAGGAGTCGAACAGTTGGCTCAGCACCACATGCACACGGAAGCCCAGCGGGGCAGACACAGCCGCCCGTCTCTGCTTGACGAAACGCCGACTTGACCATGCGATCTTCAAGGGAATGATACGACAGCACTGCGAGTCGACCTCCGGGAGCGAGAATCGATAACGCCCCGTCGAGCGCATCGGAGAGCTGTTCAAGTTCAGAATTGACCTCGATGCGAATTGCCTGAAATGTTCGCTTCGCTGGGTGACCACCGGTGCGGCGGGCGGGTGCCGGAATTGCATCTCGGATCACTTCAGCTAGTTGCGACGTGTCTGTCACTGGCCGGGCCTCAACAATTGCTCGCGCTATTCGAGAAGCAAACCGCTCTTCACCATAGGTACGAATCACCCGGGCAAGTTCTGGGTAGGTGTACTCGTTGACCACCTGCATGGCACTCTTTTGGTCCCTGCGATCCATTCGCATATCAAGCGGAGCCGCACTGCGATACGAGAACCCTCGATCAGGCTCGTCTAGCTGAGGGGAAGAAACTCCAAGATCTAGTAACACAGCACTCGCTCCTTGGTGGGTTCGCTCGTTGACGAGGTGTTCCAATTGATCAAATCCAGTTCGGACGAGTTCCACCCGATCCGACATGTCGACAAGGTTCCGTGCGGCCGCCGCGAGCGCCACCTCATCTCGGTCAAGGCCGAGGAGTCGCAGACCGGGATTCGCTTGGAGCACCGCGCGGGCATGCCCCGCTCCGCCCAAGGTCCCATCCACATAGAGCCCAGGAGGAACATCTTTGAACAAATCCACGATTCGGTCGAGGAGGACCGGTGTGTGAGAGAACTCATCGGCCACAACTGCTCCCGACTCGGTCGGAAACACTGTTCCGATGCGTACAGAAGTAGGAGAGATGAGTGAACCTGAAACATCGGCCACGCTGGAGGACAGCCTCCCGATCACGCGACGACTGCCGGGATGTCTCCCCGGTCAGTCCGAATCGGCGCGGGCGGAGTTCAAGGCCAACCCTCACGTTGACCGGGAAGCTGCCCACCGGCGGGGCCGGCGGAAGGGTACTGCTGGATCGTTCACTGCATCTGGCGCTCGAGTCGTTGCGGATCATAAGAACGTCAATCTGTTGAACTTGTCGGCCAGGGTCTGTCCCTGTTCATTTCTCGACAACGTTTCGCTCTGTCGTGCAGCCCAAACTGATCGGTCATAGATCGCAGCAAAACTGCCCGAGCCAACAATCGTGACTTCACGTTGCAGACCCAGAATCTCTCTCAGCTTTGAACTGACGCTGACGCGATGCTGTGAGTCAGGCGTGGCGGGGCTAACTAGTGACAACAGCACTTGCATGTCCTGTCGCTCGAAATCCCCGCTCAGTTCAATTTTTCTGCGGTAGCGATCCCAACCATCTGGGGTGAACAACGCTGCTGAATCTCCGAGAAAGGCAAGATACGCACCGTCGACAAATTCAGAGCGGTACGCAGAAGGTAGGACCATGCGGCCCTTGTCGTCGATCGTGTGTTCAAACTGACCGAAGAATTCCATACCCTCACTCGCTCAAGCCGCTGAGCGGCTACTTGGTTCACTGGATCTGCTGTTCACTTACTGTGAATTTCGTGTCTCAACGAGCTAGTCCGCCATACAGCCGAACCAGACATACCTGGGAAAGTCCCCCCGGGTCTTCCACTTTACTCCATTTTGCGCCATCCTAACCCTATTTGCTCCACAATCAAGCATTTCTTCGGATCTGCCTCAGAAAATTCACACCCATAGCGCGTGGGCACGCGCTCAACGTGCAATATCCGCACTGCCTGGCCCCGGCTCAACAGCTTCTTGCCTTCCAGTCCTATCCACCACCGTTTTGTTCTGCCTCAGGCCTGGCATGCGGGGTGTGACTCAAGACGGTTCAGGGGTTTGGGTGGGATTTCGGGGTTTTTGCTTGACTGTCACACCCCTTGTTTAGAGTCGTACACATGTTCGATAAGCAGTCCCCGCAACTGCAACCACCACACCCAGCACAACTGCCAGCACAACAGCCCGCGCAACTGCCAGCACTACTGCCCGAACCGGGTTTCCTTGCCGAGCTAGATGGTGCCTGCACTGCGCTCGCGAATCTGGCTCAGGGTGACCCATCGGTGTTCTCGGGCGATGAGTTGTGTTTGGCTGTGACTCAGATTGAACAGACCCGCAGATTTCTTGACGCTGCATCGGTTCAGGTTCTTGCCGAGTTAGATTCCCGCGGGTTTACCGATTCCGAACACGGCATGCGTACCGGTGCTTGGCTCGCTAGAGAAACCGCTACATCAAACCCGGGTGCTAAAAACCGAGTCAGAACAGCAAACAAACTTCGGATGCATTTCCCCAAAGTCACAGAAGCACTCCGAAACGGCCAGATCAGCTACGAACACGCCTCAGCAATCACGAGCGCAGCAAACCCACGCATCACCAACCAACTCGCAGATATCTCCGATCAGATCCTGAACAACATCACCGGAACAACCTATGAAAAATGGAAACAACAACTCGGCGCGGTTGCTGAACTCCTCGACCAAGAAGGCGGCCACCGGCCAGGAGACGACATTTCGGATAACACCTTGGTTATGCATCGCGGACTGAACAACACCTTGTTCATCAACGCTCAACTCACTGGCATTCACGCACTGAGCGTCGAACACACCCTCAACACCCACGCAGATCAACTGTTTAATCAACTCAACAAAGACAGCAAACTCACAACTGATCTCCCCACACCTAACCGCACAACCCTGCTCGCGCTCGCGCTCAGCAACCTCGCCCACCAACACAACAACACCACTGGCAGCAGCACTGCTAGCAATACCAACACCAACAACAACAGCAGCAGCGCTAGCAGCAGCACTGCTAGCTACGGGTCAGGTATCGAACTCGCAATCACCATCAACAACACCGATACCCGACTCGATCTCAGCAAACTCACCGATCACA
>JBAXCX010000048.1:0-19722 GCA_037141255.1 Actinomycetes bacterium
CAACACCGAGAGCGTGACTGTCGTGTCGGCATCCGAGGCTGCGGGTTCGGTCACCGCTCAAAGTCCGGGGGCTGGGGCAAGGATTCTTGCAGGGTCCTCGGTTTGGGTGGAATCGATTGCCTTCCCGACAACCACGACCACGACTACGACGACCATTGCCAGCGCTCCAACCACAACGGTTGTCGGGGGGCGCCAACCTTCCTCTCCTCCTACCACGGGGCCTAGTCCAAAGGACTAGGCGTGGTCCTCAACGGCATCGCTAGCCACCAAGGCGATACCACCCGTAGCCAGACTCAGTGACAAGATACGTAGAACATGGAACCCCCTACCCCCGTTAGCGACTCGCAACTCACCGCACCGGAACCCGAGGAGGATGCGCCGATCTCGCCACGCAGACGAATCGGCTACTTCCTGACGTTGTTTGCTGTTCTCGCGCTCATCGGTGGATGGGTCTACTTGCTGATGTTCTATGACCCCGGCCTGATGATCGACGAGTTAGCTGACCCAGTATTTCCTACCCAGGCAGAGAAGGTCTGCGCAGCGTCACTCGCTCAGGTGGAATCGCTACCTCTTGCGAATCTGGCCTCGAGTCCTAGCGAGCGCGCTTCGAATGTGGAGAAGTCAAACATCGTTTTTCGCAAGATGATTGACGACCTTCGCCCACTTGCGCCCACCCAACCACGAGAGGTAGCCAAGGGAGTAACCGAGTGGCTCAACGATTGGGAAACCTACATCGGCAACCGTGAGGAATATGTTCAGAACCTGCGCAAGGATCCAGAGGCTCGCTTCTTAGAGACCACCAAGGGAAGCAGCACAAAGGGAATCACTCGGGCCATCAACGGATTTGCAGAGGTGAACCGAATGAAGTCATGCACAACCCCGGCAGATCTCAGCTGAGGCCTCCGCTGATCACCAAAAGCTGAGCCTGATTACGTCTGCGCACCGCCACGGTACTTCTCGAGCGCTACTAGTCCGGCCGCGCATAATCGAACCAGACCAGGTTCATCACTGAGTTCAGCAAGCTCCTGGGGAGTTACCCAGCGAAGCGCTTCCGACTCATGATTCTTATGCGCGATTGCGCCTTCCGGGGCGAGCACCACAAACCGCAAGTCAAGGTGAAGATGCGAGTCCATATCTCCTCGTGCCGGAATCCGATGGATGTCTAGGTCCACTGCTGGCAGCAACACTGCCAGCCCCTCAATTCCAGTCTCTTCAGTTGCCTCACGCAGGGCAACGGCTGCCAACTCATGATCGCCATCGGCATGGCCACCAGGCTGCAACCAGCGTTGCAACTTGGAATGAAAGAGCAACAACACATGCGTACCAGCGTTGTTGACAACAAGTGCTGAGCCCGTCAGATGACCCGGCATGGTTGTGCGATCAGCTAGGGCCACACCGTGTTCGGTGAGCAGGCTCAGAATCTGCTCGCGCTCAATATCGCGTTCGGAGTCGTTCCAGATCGCCTGTTCGATACGAAGCCGAGACTGTGCAGGATCCTGCGATGACGCAATATCTGGATGTCCCTGAGTTAGCGGAGTTTGGCTATTCACCAAGAGACCAGCGGGCGCGCTCCGCAGCCACGCGCTCCCGGAGTTGTTCACGCTGACCTGCAACGGGGCCGGGGCCGGCACCACCTGGGGTGCTGCGCTGTTGAACCGAGACACCGGGCTGCAACAAGGCCACCCCGGCATCGCCAAGAAGCGGCTCAGCCTGCACCAATTCGCGCAGGTCGACCTTGTCGTCAATCGAGGTTCGCACGAGTGCACCCACCACTGCATGAGCATCCCGAAAGGGCATGCCGTTGCGAACCAGCAACTCTGCCAAGTCGGTTGCGGCCGCATAGGGGGAATCTGCTGATTCAGCCATCCGCTCAAGTTGGAACTGAATTGTTGCGTACATGCCAGTCATTGCCCCGAGGCCCAACCGAACCGTATCGAGCGCATCGAAGAGCGGCTCTTTGTCTTCTTGAAGATCACGGTTATACGACAGCGGCAACGATTTGAGCGTGGCCAAGAACCCCGTCAGGTCTCCGACCAGGCGACCCGCTTTTCCTCGAGCGAGTTCGGCGATGTCCGGGTTCTTCTTCTGCGGCAACATCGATGACCCCGTTGCATAGGCATCGTCAAGGCGAGCAAAGCCAAACTCCTCGGTGGTCCACAGCACAACTTCTTCGCCCATTCGCGACAGATGCACACCCAGCAGAGTCAGTACAAAGAGCGACTCGGCAACAAAGTCTCGATCGGATGTGGCATCCATCGAGTTTTCAAACCTGCGCGCAAAACCCATGTCTTGAGCAGTGCCATCAGGGTCGAGCGGCAGTGAACTGCCTGCAAGCGCTCCGGCACCGAGTGGTGAAACATCGAGTCGAACTCGGGCGTCGGCGATTCGATCAACGTCACGCAAGAGTGCCCATGCATGCGCCATCAGATGGTGAGCAAGTAACACGGGCTGAGCCTGCTGCAGATGTGTATACCCCGGCAGGTAGGCAGCATCTTTGGCAGTGCCGGCCTGATCTGCCCGTGCGGCTAGGGCATCGACCAAGTCGAGTGCGCGCGAAGCAATTTCTGCGAGTTCACGTTTGACGTAACTACGAAAGGCGGTGGCTACTTGGTCATTACGTGAGCGACCAGTGTGAAGCTTGGCTCCCGCAGAACCGGCAATCTCTGTAACCCTGCGCTCGATGGCGGTATGGATGTCTTCGTCGGATTCCACAAAGGCAAGTTGCCCCATGCGGAACTCCATCTCTACTGCATCGAGCGCGCCAAGCACTTGACCGAGTTCCTCTTCGGTCAGCAACCCGCCACGATGAAGGCCACGCACATGTGCTTTTGAACAACGCAGATCATCAAAGATGAGTCGCTGGTCGTAGCTCAGGCTCTGCGTGAAGGCAACGAGTTCGGCGGCCGGGCCGGTATCAAAGCGTCCATGCCAGAGTTGCTTGCGCTCCTCGGTCATCAGCTTTGCGATCCTGGGCCCTGCACTGCTGACCATGTTTGAACTCCAAGACCCCATAGGCGCACAAAGCCCTCGGAGTCTGCGTGGCGGAAGCGATCAGCGGAGTCATAGGTGGCAAGGCCATAGTCATAGAGGGACTTGGGTGCGCGCCGCCCGACCACTACGCAACGGTTCGGCTCTAGCCTCAGACGCACGTCGCCAGTGACGAACTCCTGTGAGGAATCGATGAACGCGTCAAGCGCCAAACGCAAGGGCGAGAACCACAGCCCGTCGTAGACCATCTCTGCGTAGCGGTGTTCTAAACGAATCTTCTCTCGCTGCAAGTCACGTTCCAAGGTGATTGCCTCTAAATCTGCGTGAGCCATCATGAGCGCCAGCGCGGCCGGGGCCTCATAGGTCTCACGGCTTTTGATTCCGACTCGACGGTTCTCGACCATATCGAGGCGACCAAAGCCATAGGAGCCAACGATGTGATTCAACTGGATGATCAATTCGAACAAGGACAATGCCGAGCCATCAAGGGCAACCGGGACTCCCTGATCAAACGAGATGGTGATCTCACGAGGTTCAGTTGCAGTGAGTTGAGTCATCTGCCAAACGCCAGCAGGTGGCTCAGCCCAAGGGTCCTCCATTTCACCGCACTCAATCGCTCGGCCCCACAAGTTGTCATCAATGGAATAGAGCTTCTCTTTTGTGGCGCCAACGGGGATGTTGTGCAGAGCCGCGTATTCAATTGAATCCTCGCGGCTAAACCCCCAGTTGCGCACGGGTGCAATGAGTTCAAGATCTGGCGCAAGCGCCATAGAGGACACCTCAAAGCGAACCTGGTCGTTGCCTTTTCCGGTGCATCCGTGAGCAATTCCGTCGGCACCATATTTGCGAGCAAGTGCAACTTGGTGCTTAACAATCAGAGGCCGCGACAGTGCCGAGACCAGCGGATACTGCTTCTCGTAAAGAGCATTCGCCTTGATGATGGGAGCTAGATACTCATCAGCAAACTCAGCACGAAGGTCGAGTTGCTCATAGGCAATCGCTCCAGCGCCGAGCGCCTTTTCACGATTACCTTCCAAGGTTCCTTCTTGGCCGACGTCTGCCGACAGGCAGATAACTTCCAGGCCAAGGTTCTCGATCATCCAGCGCACTGCAACTGAAGTATCAAGGCCACCTGAATAGGCCAGTACGACTCGCTTTGCCATCAGAATTCTCCGTTTCGGTGCAGGCTCGGATTGAACCCGCTGAGGTTATTAAAAGAACTACTCGCGCTCTGACTCATTAGGTGAGCCCAGCGAGATCGTGAATCAAATCAGCTACCGACGAGCCTTGACCCTGGCGGGAGATCAACAGCAGCGTGTCATCTCCAGCCAAGCTGCCAATGACACCCTCGACTCCTGCGCGGTCAATTGCAGATCCCACGACATGAGCCGAGCCAGGTGGTGTGCGCAGGACGACAAGATCTCCAGAACGCTCAACCTCTACCACCCAGTCCCCCAGCACGCGCCGAAGGTGGTCCTGCGGGGCGACCTGCGCCTTTGGCATCTCGGGAATGGCATAGGCAGTTTCACCGCCTGGGATTCGCACCTTGATAGCACCGAGTTCTTCTAGGTCGCGAGAGACCGTCGAGACATTGACCTCGACTCCAAGAGCTCCCAGCAACTCAACTAGGTGAGCCTGATTCGTGACGCGATCTTTTTCGAGCAGACCTGCAATGAGGTGCTGGCGTTGCGCCTTATTTGTTCGAGTGCTCATGCGGCACCATCGGTAAGCAACCAGTGCATCAGCCCTCGCGCCGTGTGCATGCGATTCCAAGCCTGTGGCCACACCCGACTCTGTTTGCCGTCAAGGACTTCATCGGTCACCTCATCATTGCGATGCGCAGGCAAGCAATGCAGGAACACTGCGTTACTCGCAGCTTCGGACATCAGTTGAGCATTGACCTGCCATGCGGCAAATGCCTTGGTGCGCACCTGCTGTTCATCTTCTTGGCCCATTGAATACCAAGCGTCGGTGTAGACAACTTGGGCACCGGCCACAGCCTGATGTGGGTCCTCAATCAAACTGAGCGAGGCGCCCACCTGATCGAACTGCGCAACAGTGGCGGCGTCGAACCCATAGCCCGGTGGGTTGGAAACCCGAAACTCAACACCAACGAGTCCACAGGCTAAACCTAGAGACTTTGCAACGTTGTTAGCATCGCCCACATAAGCAACGGTCAGATTTTCGAAGCTTCCGAATGCCTGTCGAATGGTGAGCAGATCCGCGAGGGCTTGCACGGGGTGGGCCTCATCAGAGAGCAGGTTGATGATTGGCACTGTGGCAGTGGCCGCAAGTCGCTGAAGCTTGTGGTGTTCAAACACCCGCGCACCAATAATCGATCCGTACCCGGAGAACAACCGTCCAAGATCCTCTGCCGACTCGCGTGTGTCGATGCCGATCTCTTCGCTGCGCAAGGTAACCGGGTGGCCACCGAGTTGCACCACCGCCATTTCCATAGAAGTGCGCGTGCGTGAAGAGGGCTTCTCGAATAGCAGCATTGCGCCTTTGCCTGCAAGTACAGCCGACAGGTCAGTCTGCTCCGAGCGGTCCAGAACTTGCAGAAGTTCAGCCGCAGTCAGATCATCGATTTCTAACAGGCTCCTCATGATGTTGCCTCCTGTTCGTGCTCTGCCTTCTGTTCGTGCTCGGCCTGCAACTCGGCAAAAACTGCGCTGAGCGCACTGACTGCTTGTTGAATCTCATCTTCAGAGATCAACAAACTCGGTGCCAAACGAATCGCCGTTGGGGTAACAGCGTTGACCACCACTCCTTGGTCAAGCAGCAGAGAAGCTGCACGTGTTGCTGGGGCCTCGCCGAGCAAGTCTTGGTCAAGCTCAACAGCTAGGAGCAGGCCAAGGCCGCGCACCTGAGTCACTGCCGGCAGGACCTGGAGTTGTTCTGCAAACTGCGCTCCCGCAACTTGCGCTAGCAGGGGAACATTCTCTTCCTGCATCACCCGCAGCACTGCGCGGGCGGCTGCAGCGGCCAATGGCTGGCCACCAAATGTCGTTGCGTGATCCCCAGGCTGAAACGCTGCAGCGACGTCTGCCCGCGCCCAACAGGCGCCAATGGGGACGCCGTTCCCAAGAGCTTTTGCCATCGTTACCACATCGGGTTGTACCTGCATATGTTGGAATGCAAACCAGCTTCCGCAGCGGCCAAGCCCCGTTTGCACCTCATCCACCATGAACAAAATGCCGTGCTCATCGCACAACCTACGTACTGCTTGGAAGTACTCGACGGTTACAGGATTTACTCCACCCTCGCCCTGCACTGCCTCGAGCAAAACTGCAGCAACGGTGTCATCCATTGCCGCCTCGAGTTGTTCGATGTCACAGAATTCTACGTGGCGAAATCCCTCGGGCAGCGGCTGAAACGCAGTGTGCTTTGCAGGCTGCCCCGTGGCATGCAGGGTGGCCAGAGTCCGCCCATGAAAGCTTCCCAGAGCGCTGAGTACCACGTGACGGCCGGGGCCGCCGAACTTGCGAGCAAGCTTGATTGCGGCTTCGTTCGCTTCGGCACCTGAGTTTGCAAAGAACACCTGTCCACCACCGCCGAGCAATGAGTCCAGTGTCTGAGCAAGAGGTGCTGCATGTTCGGTTCCAAACAGATTGGAGACGTGCAACAACTTCTGGGACTGCTCGCACAGTGCTTCGCTGACGGCTGGGTGGCTATGACCTAGCGAGGTAACTGCCAGACCAGAGAGCAGGTCAAGGTACTGCTTGCCCTGTAAATCCCAGAGCCAAGAGCCTCGGCCGCGTACAAACTGCACCGAGGGTGGCCCATAGGAGGGCATCAGGGGGCAGTGTTGCAGTTCGGTTGAGGCTCCCATGGCCTGAGCATGAGTTGTAGCGGGAGTCATTCTGGATCCGATTCTGAGAGCTGGGCTTGTTGGGGTTCGCTTGCTTCGACCATTGTCCCGACTCCGGCACGGGTCAGAAGTTCGAGCAGCAGGACATGTGGCAGTCGCCCGTCAATCAGGTGGACTGACCCCACGCCATTTTCTATGGCTCGGATGCACCCGGCCATCTTGGGAATCATCCCGCCAGAGATCACTCCAGTAGAGATGAACTCACGCACCTGATCGGTGGTGACTCGAGGAATCAGCGAATCCAAGTTGTTGACATCTTCAAGCAGGCCAGGAACATCAGTCAGAAAGATCAATTTCTCTGCGCTGAGACATTGCGCAATTTCTGTTGCAGCGTCATCGGCGTTGATGTTGTAGGTCTGGCCAGACTCATCGACCCCGACGGTTGCGATTACGGGAATCAGGTCCATCGACAGCGTTCGCGTAATCAGTTCAGGGTTGACCTTGGTCACTGCTCCAACAAACCCAAGAGCAGGGTCATGCGCCTTGGCAGTCAGCAGACGCGCATCGGTTCCCGACAACCCAAGCGCAACCGGACCAAAGGTGTTGAGCGCCGTGACAATGTCGGCGTTGACCTTGCCCATTAGAACCATCTGCACGACCTCGAGAGTCTCTGCATCGGTAACGCGCCGGCCGTCGATAAAGGTGGACTCTTTACCCATTCGCTTGAGCCACTCACCGATTTGTGGGCCACCGCCATGCACCACCACTGGCTTCATCCCGACTCGGTGCATCATGACGACATCTTTTGCAAAGTCATCGAACAACTCGGGACTCGACATTGCATTGCCGCCGAACTTGACTACGACGACAGCGCCTCGAAACGCCTCGATATAAGGCAAAGCTTGCAGCAGCACGTCCACCGCGATCTCTGGATCGCGACGCGGATCAACGCTGCTTGGGGTTTGTGAACTGCTCTGCTCACTCATGGGTATGTCCCAACTTGTTGAAGACCAGCAGTCTCATCTAATCCTGATGCCAGATTGGCGCATTGCACCGCAGCGCCAGAGGCTCCCTTACCCAGGTTGTCGATGGCACACAGTGCAATAACTGTTGAGGTGCGCTCATCAACTCGGGCAGTGATATGCGCAGAGTTCGACCCAAGCGTTGCCTTGGTAGACGGCAAGCGTTCAGAGACCACGACGAACGGCTCGTTGGCATAAAAATCGCTGAGTACTTGAAGGACGTCCTCGGTGCTCAGCGAAGAGTCAACGGGTTGCGCATAGCAGGTTGCCAAAATTCCTCGACTCATGGGTGCCAGGTGAGGAGTGAAGAGCACCGTGGCACCAATGTTCATCTCCATCTCTGGAGTGTGGCGATGATTCATGAGCCCATAGGCAGTGAAGTCTGAGTCCACGGCGCAAAACGTGGTGTTCGGCTTTGGCGGCCGACCTGCCCCCGAGACTCCCGAAGCAGCGTCCACGATGATTCGGTCAGTCTGTACAAGGCCAGCCCGGACTAACGGAACGAGCGGCAGAGATGCTGCTGTCGGATAGCAGCCTGGCGTGGCAATCCGTGATGCAGTTTTCAACTGCTCTCGATGCAACTCAGGAAGGCCATAGACAAAACTGCCGAGCAGATCGGGCTGAGTGTGCGCCTCTCCGTACCACTGCAGGTACTCCGCCGAAGTCTTGAGACGAAAGTCGGCACCAAGATCGATAATCAGCCGAACACTGTCGACTAGCTGAGGAACAATTCCCTGACTCGCCCCGTGAGGCAACCCCAAGAACACCACCTCGACCGAATCAAGCAACTCGGCAGACCAAGCATCAAAGACCATCCCCGGGTAGGCCGCTGCCAAACTGGGGTACAACTCTTCGATTGCCGTGCCAGCCATGCTGTCACCGGTTGCATATTTCACCTCGAACTCTGGGTGCTGAGCCGCCAAACGCAACAGCTCTGCCCCAGTAAATCCGGATGCTCCAACGATGCCGATAGGAATCATGAGTTCACCTTAGCGCATTCTTATGCATCTTTATGCAATATCTTGCGATAATCCTGATTGACCTCTAGTCCCGCAGGTGTCCACCGTGATGCTGTTCAACCTGAGCGATCACCTGTAGGCGGACCACGGTTACTTCTTCATCGGTAAGCGTTCGATCTAATGCTTGAAAGCGAAGGCGAAAGGCCAAGCTCTTCAATCCGGCTCCGAGTTGCTCAGAACGAAACACGTCGAAGAGTTCAACTCGAGCAGCTACCCAGCCAGATGTTCCCGCCGTTGGAGTAGCGCGAAGAATCGTTGCGCGAACCGATTCAGCAGTGACCTGCTCATCAACCACAAAGGCCAGATCCATATCGCTAGATGGAAACCTGCTGACCAAGGTCGCTTGAGGCACCACCGAAGGAATCTGCAACAGCAGGTCAAGATTTAACTGAAGCCAAGCCACGCGCTGCTCGATTCCGTAAGCCTGAAGCACGTCAGGGTGAACTTCACCGACAACCCCTATTTCTTGGCCGTCGAGCAGCACAGTTGCTGCACGACCTGGGTGCAACCCGGCAAGCTCCCCGGATACGAGTTCCACGGCTAGCGGAGCGGGCTCAAGTCCCCAACGATTCACGCTAGCAAGCAGCACTTGCAGCAGTTCGACTGCGGCACCACCCTCTTTGGCCGCGAGCACAACAGCTAAGTGTTCGGTCTCGCCCGCAAGCACGCGATCGAGCTTTGCCGATTCAACCGGATCGGCAATGACGCGCTCGCCGACTCGAAAGACTCGACCGAGTTCATAGAGTTCCACGCTGTTTTGCCGATGACTTGCGTTGTAGGCCACAGCTTTCAACAGCCCGGGCAGGAGGGAAGTGCGCAACACCGACTCTTCGGCGACAAGGGGGTTTGCCAATAAGAGTCCGTCGGCAGCTAGGCCTGCTCGCTCCAAATCACCGGGTGCCAAGAATGGAACCGGCATTGCCTCTGTCAGGCCAGCACCTACTAGCGCGCGACGCAAGCAACGTCGATCGAGTTGCCGCTGCGTGAGCTCTCCTGCATGCGGAGATGTTGGAATGGTCTTTGGGATTCGAGCCATGCCGTAATGGCGGGCAACCTCTTCGATGACATCTACTTCAATGCTCGAGTCCGGCCGCCAAGTTGGCACCTGCACTAGTAACTCTTCGCCATCGCCCGAATCTTGGACAGGCTCAGTAACAAATCCAATTGGATCAAGCAACCCCTGGACCTGTTCACGGCTCAGGGCTGTTCCAAGCAGGCCATTCACCTTGTTCAGGCGAACTCGAATCCTTGCAGCCTGCGGAAGGTTGCCCGCAACATCGTTTTGATCTGGATGGAGCTGAGCTGGGGAGATTGCAGAGAGCAGTTCAGCAAACCGACGGCCTGCAAGCGGTGCCAACTCTGGGTCCACACCCCGCTTAAATCGGAGCGATGCCTCGGAGTGCAAGTTGAGTCGGGTGGAGGTGGCTGCGACGGCCTCTGGGTCCCACCATGCGAGTTCCAACAAGACATCTGTGGTGGTTTCGGAGATTTCTGTTGAGGCACCACCCATGACCCCAGCGATTCCTACTGCTGCATCTGATCCATCAGCAATCACGCCATCTGTTGCAGTCAGGCTGCGAGTGACGCCATCCAGAGTCAGGATCTGCTCCCCCGCTGTTGCCCATCGCACCCGCAGTTCCCCCGAAGGAAGTTTGGAAAGGTCATAGGTGTGATTCGGCTGTCCTAGTTCGAGCATGACGTAATTCGATACGTCAACCACGTTGTTGATTGGACGCATACCAGCAGCGATGAGTCGCTGAGCCATCCATCGCGGCGACTGCCCAAGCTGAACGCCAGAGATCACTCGGGTGACAAACCGTCCGCACAGCTCAGGGGCAAGAATCTGCACAGAGGAAAGCCCAGTCGAGGATTCCCCTGCTGTCTGTGTGCTGAACTCGGTCAGTGCGAATGGCACTCCTTGGCGCGCTGCGAGGTCCCTAGCGACACCCATCACGCTCAGCGTGTCGGGACGGTTCGGAAGTGCATCAAACTCAAAGACAACATCCTCGCGCAGCCCAAGCGCTTCGGTTATGGGCAGCCCGAGAGCAAGATCTGGCGGAAGGATCAGTATGCCTTCATGGTCATCGCCGATCTCCATCTCACGGCCAGAACACAACATGCCGTTACTAGCTTGGCCACGCATTTTGCGCGGAGCAATGAGCATTCCCGAGGGCATCTCAGTACCAATTGTTGCAAGGGGAACTCGATCACCCACCGCCATATTGGTCGCCCCACAGCAAATCTGCAGAGCTTCCCCATCACCGAGATCGACATCCACCAAACAGATCTTGTCGGCGTCGGGGTGAGGGCGAATCTCGAGTACCTGAGCTACGACAATGCCACCAAGGGAGGTACCAATCTGATGGATGGACTCAAGTTCCATACCAAGGTCAGTGAGTTGAATGGCAATCTCAGGGGTAGTGCCCGTGATGGGGGCAAACTCGCGGAGCCAAGAGAGAAGCACCTTCATGTCGTGTGGTCCATTGGTGAGTCAATTCAGTCGGGTATCGGGTGGGATCAGCGCAGTATCAGAATTGCGAGAGGAAGCGAACATCATTGGTTACGAACTCGCGTAGGTCTTCAACTCCGTAGCGAATCTTGGCTAGGCGGTCGATGCCAAAACCAAAGGCGAACCCTGACCACTCCTGTGGATCTAGGCCGCCCGCTCGCAGAACATTGGGGTGCACCATTCCGCAGCCACCGACTTCGAGCCATGACCCGTCAGCTGCCGAAATATCGAACTCCGCCGAGGGCTCAGTGAATGGAAAATAAGAGGGCCGCAATCGACTTGTCATCTCATCGCCGAAATAGGCTTTAACAAAGCTCTCGATCGTTCCCGCTAGGTCGCCCATCGTGATGCCTCTGTCGATGACCAGCCCTTCAATCTGATGAAAAACTGGAAGATGAGTGGCATCGGCAGTATCTCGCCGATAAACCCGGCCTGGGCACACGACATAGATCGGTGGACCCGAACCATCACGCACGGCGCGCAGCATGGATCGAATCTGCACCGGAGAAGTATGCGTGCGGAGCAGAAGCTGTTCTTCGCCAAGGCCTTCTAGTTGCGATGAATCCAAATAGAGGGTGTCCCAGAGCGATCGAGCGGGGTGCGCTGGAGGCAGATTCAGAGCCTCAAAGTTGAACCAATCGGTTTCGACCTCGGGACCATCGGCAACGGTGAACCCCATCGAGCAGAACACGTCCTCAAGGCGTTCCCAAGTTTGGGTAATCACGTGACTATGACCAACGGTTGCTTTCGTAAGCGTCTCGGTTAGGTCAACGCGTTCAGTGGCAAGCTGGGCTGCGCGAGCGGCTGACTCGAGCTTTTCCCTTGAGTCTTGCGCTGCAAGTTCGAGTTGCTGCCGGGCGGCATTCATCTGCGAACCAAGCGCTTTGCGCTCTTGAGGTTCAAGGTCCCGGAACGAAGCCTTCATGCCGCTCAACAGAGATTGCGGCCCAAGGTACTGAAGTTCTAATTCGTGAATCTCGGCGAGCGATTCCGCAGCAACAAACGCGGCAGCACCCTCAACGGCAATCTGTTGTGGGTCAACTGTCATTCCTAGGTGTCCTGCATCTTGGTGTTCGGCCTCGGAGTCATTCTTGTTCATCAGTCAGCGGCAAGGTTCCGGCCGCGGATTCAAAATGTACTCCGGCTGTTCGACGTTGACGCGCAGCCTCAAAGAGAAATACTGACCCTGCGACAGCAGCGTTCAACGACTCAACTTGACCCTCCATCGGAATCGAGACCGCAAGGGTGCACCGCTGAACCAGATTCTGATCTAGGCCATGGGCCTCGCTACCCAACAACAGCGCACCAGTTGCTTGAAGAGGTGCTTGTTCAGCAAGTACTCCCGAGTCAACCACCGTGGCCCAGGTTGCAAGTCCCGCCGAGGAACAGTCTGTCAATAACTGTTCGACGTCAACGTTCTCGGCTACTGCCACACGGAACACGGCGCCGGCTGTAGCTCGAACCGTCTTTGGGTTATACAGATCCACGGTCCGTTCAGTCATGACGACCCCGGCACAACCAGCCGCCTCGGCTACACGGATGAGGGTGCCTGCGTTTCCCGGATCAGCTAGTTCTACAAGCACCAGGAGAGGCCTGTTCGTGGCCACTGCCAGAGCAATCAAGTCTGCAACATCAGCTTGTCGCTGCTTGGCGACCGCCACCATATCCTGCGGTGCTGCAACCTCGAGAACCTTACGGATGGCACCCCTAGTGACTTCCTTGACCCGAACCTGTGCTGCACGTGCAGCCCAGATTGCCTCATGGTTGAGAGCTTCGGGCTCAACGTAAATTGACTCGATCTCTGCTTCTGCCGCTAACGCTTCGGCGAGCAAGATCGGACCGTCAATCAGATAGGCACCTTCCTCAGAACGCGTACTGCGGCGCCGAGAAAGGCGCCGCAGCCGTTGAAGTTCTGGGTTGGTCGGACTGAGAGCGCTCAGCTCTCGGCTCCTGCAGGCTCACTATCGTCAGCGGACTGCGGGGCGGCGGCAAGAGCATCCTGCGCCACCTTGACGAGCGCCGCAAAAGCGTCATCGTCACGGACGGCGAGGTCTGCAAGCACCTTGCGATCAACTTCGACCTCGGCCAAGTTCAGCCCGTTGATGAATCGGCTGTAGCTCATGCCATGAATTCGGCATGCTGCGTTGATGCGCTGAATCCAAAGCCGACGCATCTCGCCCTTGCGTGCGCGACGGTCACGGAAGGCGTACTGCCCTGCGTGCATGACGGCTTCATTCGCGGACCGAAAGCTGCGGCTCCGGTTTCCGTAATAACCCTTTGCCTTGCCGAGTACGGCGCGACGTTTCTTTTTTGCGTGAACTCCACCCTTGACACGTGCCACTGGGCGCTCCTTCTACTAGATGTGACGAAAAATCAGCTCCGGATCAGCGATCCGGTTGGTCTACAAACCCTGTTGGACTACAGACCCTGTTGGCTTAGAGACTCTGCTGGACTAGAGACCTAGCAACCGGCGAGCACGACGGGCATCACCAGGGGACAACTCGCTAGAGCCAGCAAGGCGACGCTTACGCTTTGGGGACTTCTTTTCAAGGATGTGATTCAGTCCGGCCTTGCGGCGGGTGATCTTTCCTGTGCCGGTGACCTTGTAACGCTTCTTGGCTCCGGAATGTGTCTTCATCTTTGGCATTGTTTTTCCTCTGTCTGATGCGGATCAGTTGGCTTCACCGACAACGGCCGGCTCTGCTTCATTTTCTGCTTCTTCTATAACTTCTTCTGTTTCAACTACGGCTTCTGTTTCAACTACGGCTTCGATCTCTGCTTCTAGTTCGATCTCTGCTTCAAGTTCGATCTCTGCTTCGGCTTCGAGGACTTCCTCGACTGCTTCTGCGTTACCTACGACTTCAACTTCTTGCGCTTCTTGGGCTGTGTGCCCATCGGCGCTGATTCCCACTAGTTCGGGTGCCTCTGGTGTGGCATCCGCCATGATGGCGGCCATACGTTCTTCAGCATGTTCCGCTGCTGCTGCAGCCTCGCTTGCCTTCTTTTCTTGTGCTTTCACCATGTCTTGGGCTTTTTTGTCTGGCCCAAGAACCATGGTCATATTGCGTCCGTCTTGCTTGGCCATGATTTCGACTTTGCCGACATTGACTACTTCTGCTGCTACTCGGTCAAGGATGCGTCGCCCAAGTTCGGGGTGCTGCATTTCTCGGCCTCGAAACATGATTGTGACTTTGACTTTGTGGCCCTCAGTTAAGAACTGAGCAACTTTCCTCGTCTTGGTTTCGAAGTCTCCGCCCCCAATCTTGGGGCGATACTTCATCTCCTTGACGATGATGTTTGTGGCCTTCTTTCGCGACTCTTTTGCTCGTTGCTGTGCCTCATACTTGAACTTGGTGAAGTTCATGATTCGGCAAACAGGAGGTCTGGCCTCTGGGGCCACTTCCACAAGATCAAGATCCATCGACCGAGCAATAGACAGCGCCTCGGGCAAAGATTTGATTCCGAGTTGCTGTCCGTCGGGATCGATTAATCGAACCTCGCGGGCTCGGATCCTGTCATTGGTCCGAGTTTCGTCTCCAGGTGAAGCAGCTATGACTGGTTACTCCTCAACATCACGTCCTTTCTGCAGGGATCGCATTGGATTTAGCACGACTTCCCAAGAACGGCTGCCCAAAAACGAAAGGGGCGAGTGCGCGAGCACCCGCCAATGACCACCAATCGCAGTGCTGTTTGGCACGGCTATTGTGGGCATATCAGATCCTGATCGCACCCGGCACAAACCAAGAAGCTGGCTTTTGCACTGTGGTCAGGAGGGGCGGGAGCCCTCTTGCTCAGTTGTACGAAGTATTGTACCAGCCGTCTTGGCTCTGAACAGCATTGAGTTTGGATGTTTGGAATCACAACAGGCCAAGTGGCCTACCCGACCTTGGAGAATCGACATGAGTTCGCTCTGGACACCCGATGGAGAACGACCCGTAGCAAAAGCTGCAAGCCCACAACCAGAGGCTCAAGAAGAACTCAGCGGTGACCCACTGCGCGCTGCAGCCGCTGCGATCGGCGTGGATTTGGATTCGCTGACAGCAGAGGAAAAATCTCAACTGCAGAGCGAGCTCAATGAGATGATGCGAGTCCGCCGAGAGGTCGCAGCTACTCCTGCAGCAGAAATGCTGGCCAACTATCTGATGCGGTTCTTTGACTTGGCAACGATCTACTTAGAGGGCGAGCCACCGGCATTTGCCGAGGCTGCGACTGTCATCGAGGCGTTCCGGTCTGTGTTGGATGGCCTCGGTGATCGACTCGGTGAGCACCGGCCAATGTTGACTGAAGCACTTGGTCAACTGCAGATGGTGTTCGTACAGGTGAAGCAGGGCACTGAAAACGCCTCACCTGACTCATCGGCCAACTAGGACGTAAGCTGCACGGCTTCTATACGGCCGAGTGTTCCCTGCTTCAGAACAAAGGTGACAGCGGTTCCAACTGCGATGTTGCGAGAGCCGTCTGCGATAGCAGTGCAATGGAAGTTGAACGCAGTGCCTTGAGCGTCAACAACTGTTCCAAGGCCAACGAACTCATCAAAGCTCTGCACAGTGCCTGACTGAGTCGCTCGAGTTGCCATCGGTGTACTCCCTTACTGCTTCAGCGAAACTCGTGAACCATAAACGTTGGACAAATTTGCTCAGTGGACGATTTTACTCAGTGAGAGCTCAATCAAATCTGTGGCTCCAGCATCTTTTAGCGCCGGAATGAGCAAGTTGATCTGATTCTTGGGAACCACAGTCTCTACTGCATACCCAGCGCCGCCGTAGAGCTCGTTCACGGTGGGGGTCTTCATGGCTGGCAGAACCGCAATGACCTCTTCAAGGCGAGACTTTGCGCAGTTCAACTTGACCAGAACCTTTCCACGGGCTTCCATCACGCCAAGTAGCAAGGTCAGGACCTGCTCCATTGCATGGCGCTTGTCTGGGTCCTCATAGGCTGCACGGTTGGCCACTAGTTCGGTGTACGAAATCAGCACCTCGTCGATAATGCGCAACCCGGCGGCACGCAACGCGTTTCCTGTCTCGGTGATCTCAACTATGCAATCAACAATGTCGGGAACTTTGGCCTCGGTTGCGCCATATGAGAGCCGGATATCGGCCTGCACTCCCTTGGACTCGAAGTAGCGCTGCGTGATCCCCATGTACTCAGTCGACACTCGCACACCCACTGGCAAGTCCTCGGCACTCTGGTACGCAGAATCCTCGGGAACAGCGAGCACCACCTTGATTGGCTTGCTCGTTGCCTTTGAATAACGAAGTTCACCCAGGCTGACCACATCGGAGCCAGTCTCTTCAATCCAGTCGCGGCCCGTGATACCGAGGTCAAACAGTCCATCGGCTACGTAGCCTGCAATCTCCTGAGGACGCAGGATTCGGACGCTTTCGATGCGAGGGTCGTCAATGGTTGCTTTATAGGCCACCGAGGAACTGCGATTCACTGACAGGTCAGCGGCCTCGAACAATTCCATCGTGGCTTTTTCTAAGGAACCTTTGGGGAGTACGAGTTTCAGCACGCAGCGAGGCTAGCCGCAGCGCCACAATGAACAGAACTGAGTTCGGTCTTGGGGGAACGCACAGCCAGATTCTTACCAATCGACAGAGGGGACGGCCGGGAAGATCTGGGGGCTTTGCTCCATCAACCTGGCACAATCCCAACTCTGCTCAACGGGCACCAAGACGATCGGGCTCTTGTTCAGATCGGGCACTTGGAGCCACTCCGAGCGCGTAATGAACATGGGGTTCGATGCACCGATAATGAGTTGCTCGGAGTTATCGGTAACGGTGCCAATCATCGACAGATTCTTTTGCTGAGTCGCTTGGTACTCAAAGATTTCTCTGCGAGCAATGTAAATATCACCCTGCAGTTCTTCGGTCACCTTGACGTGAACGGTGATGCCCGGATTCCCGTCACCGTCGTCGTCAACCGTGCGGGGGTCATTCGGATCAGTCGGGAGCGCATCGTTAGCGGGATCTGCAAACTCAATCCCGATTCCAGTTGGCGTTCGAGGCCTCTCAATGTGGAGCTTTCCGTTCCGCAGGCTGACATCCACCTTTGTTGGGATTGGTTTGATCGCACTGGTTGCAGCATCCGAGATTGTGGTTTCTATCGGCTGATCCCCACGGTGTTCAGCGTGGCAAAACGACTCTGTTGCCATGAGGGATCCGTCCTTCATAGCCAAGTCCGTAAACCCGTAGCTGATGATGAGTGTCTTCATATCGGTGCTCTGATAGGCAACCACGTCGTAATGTGCATACCTGCCCACAAGGGACTCAACTTGGTCAGGAGTGGGCTCGCCAGACTGAGCAGCAGTCGAGGCGGCGTCCGCACTAGTGGTCGAAGTTGCGACAGCCTCGGGCTCGCTGCTGCTACACGCGCTAGAACCGATCAGCAGCAATGCAAGCACAGGCACTGCAACGACTCGAGTCCATGGGCTCATTCTGATTCTCCATGTTGGACCACACGACTGTTCCTCAACACGACTGTTCTTCAACACGACTGCTCCTCAACACGATTGTTCTTCAACACGATTCATTGGCCTAACCGAAGCAATCGACGAGCGTTCTGGTCGAATAGCTGAGCTAATTCCGAGTCGCCAAAAGCTGGGTCCTCGGTTTGGTCCCACCCAGCAAGGTTTGTTCCGGCTACGACTCGTGTTGAGCCAAATGCGGCGAGCAAGGATGCAAGTGCCTTGGGCCCGCCAACATGGCCGTCCCACCACATGCGCTGCAATCGCTCCGCAACGGCGCCAGGCTCGCTCAATTCTTTGGGTGACCACGGCCTACTGCGAGCAGCGTGCTCGAGCCGCTCAGCCAACCACGAACTTGCTCCGCCGCCATGAGAGATACAGATATCTAGCTCGCAGTGACGGTCCAGCACTCCACCCAAAATCAACGTGGAGACTGCAAGGGTCTCTTCGTAACAAAACCCCAACCACAGGTCACCATCAAAGCGGGCCAAGCGCTCATCTCGTCGGGGAGCAGAAATGCCATCAGGGGCAGGATGGAAAAAGAGCGGAACGTTGAGCTCTACACAGGCCGCATACAACTGATCGAACTCTGGGTCATCGAGCGGACGACCAAGGTCGGTCCCGATGTAGGCACCGAGCAAACCAAGTTCCACGACTGCACGACGCAACTCAACCACTGCCAGCGCAGGGTCCTGTGTGGGCAACTGCGCCAAACCAGCCAAGCGGTGGGGCGCCTGCGCAACAAGTGCAGCAAGGGCGTCGTTGTGGGTCTGAGCGAACAGCGTTGCCGATTGGGTATCTACCCCCGAGAAATAGGTGAGCGGGTTCGGTGACAAAACCTGCAGTTCAATCCCAAGATCGTCCAGTGCGGCTAGTCGGAGATCGAGGTCCATGAACGCAGACCCGCGGTACTTCACTCCATGCAGAACATAGTCACCAACTCGAAAGTAGGGCAGGTCTCCGCAATCCGGGTTTCCCTCATGAAGTTCGGGTCCATGCGCTCCGCATGCACCCAAACTGTTCGCTAACACCACATGAGCGTGTAGATCGATCATGGCTCGCCATCACCAAAGAGCACGGGGTACTCGCTCCAATAATTTCTTGCACTCAGCGGGTCGAGCCTGGCAGGTGCGTCAGGGTCGGGTCGGCCTCCAGCAAGGAGCACGGCCGACACGGTGGCGGGGACAAGTCCCAATAGGTGCTCTGCCTCTGGGGTTAGCCCGGCAGGGTCCACTCCAGCGGCTAGGTCTTGACCAATGCAGGCGTGCATACCAAGTCCAAAGCTCAACCCCCACGGGGCGACCCCCCGGTCCAGATTGCGTTCCGGTTGGAACTGTTCTGCTGTTTCACCGAATACGTGCGTGTCTCGGTTTGCAGCCATCAAGTCGATGATGACCTTGTCTCCAGCAACTACTTGGGTGCCGTCACTCAGCACAAGGTCCTGAACGGCCCAGCGCATGGCTACCGGGCTTGAGGGATTGAGTCGAATGGTCTCGTGCACGCACCGCTGCAAAAATACGGGGTCGGTTTTGGCACGCTGAGCCAACTCAGGTTGTGAGTCTGCGTACACAAAGATTTGGTCCAGCGTTCTGAGGAACGCCGTGGCCGAGGTGTGAGCCCCAGCCAACAAAAAGAAACACACTTCTCGCAGCAGCACATCGCCGGGCAATTCCAGATCATCTTGGTTGCGCAGCAGAGTGGTCAACACATCTTGGGGAAGGTCACCCTCTGTAATCCGATTGGCTTCGAGGTCGTCTAGTAGTGCTGATCGCCGGGCAATTGATGGCTGCAAGAACTCGTGATCAAAATCGGTCAAGGCCCGAGCCACTTGGGCCTCTTTGGCAGCAACATCACCGCTGTAATGCGCCAGCGTTGCACCCTCGATAAAGGTCATGAGGTAGGCGTAC
>JBAXCX010000049.1:0-19203 GCA_037141255.1 Actinomycetes bacterium
AGGTGCGGCTCCATCTCAGCTTGGATTCGGTCACAGGTCTCAGCAGACACAAGTTGCTCGATAATCACCGCTCCGTGCGTGCTCAGCGCGGTCACCACATCGTCCACAGAAGCTGACGCACTGAACCTAGGTATCTCTTGTTTCATTCCACTGAGGCTAACCCACGGCACTCCTACCCGATCAGCAAACAGTTTTCTCGGTAACAAAATCAATCTGGGGCGTTGGTGCATCTTGGGGCGCTTGGACAAGCAGCGTAAGGCGACCTCGATACTCCATCGTGGTCATGCAGTTGTCACCAGGAACTGTCAGCTTTACTTGCAGGGTCGTGGTCTCCTTGACCTCTTCTACCCCAGTCAGTTCGACCTCAAATCGATCAACTCCAGTGCCAACTGCGAAATAGCTTGACCCCGGATTCAGGCTAGGCACAGCTCGATCGACTCCTTCAGCCTCGGTACAGCCAGCCGCTGTTACCAACCCAGACGGGTCATCTCCAAAGCTCATCACCGCACCTGGGGCAAGGTCAATCAACTCCTGCGCAGCTGGATCAACTGCTTCGCCGGAAGAACTGCTAGCTCCGCTACACAAAACCGCACTGCCCTGCCACTCGCTGTTTTTCGCTGAAGTTGTCGTAGTTGAATCCTTACTGCTCGACTCCTCTCCACAGCCGGCAAGGCCCGCGCTGAGCAGAAGAGCTGCCACTAACGATGCGAGCACTGCTCGATTCTGTCTACCTGTGGGATTGCGCGATGTCCGCATCCTGTTGGGTCTCCTCGTTCTCGTTATCGCTCTCACACTAGAACTCGAAAACACTGCGTAAGTGATTTTTGCTCAGAGGCTAAAGGGAATGGCAGGAAGATACCGAAGAGAAAGCGCGGTGGACTGTGAGTCGGTCCATAAACCCAAACTCAGTTGCAGGAGAAAGCGCATGCCTAGGTCAAAGATTCGAACACGCATGTCCGTGCTAGCTACCGTCACGGCGCTCGCAACAGTTGTAGTTCTGACAGGCGTGTCCGGCGCAGCACCGATGACTGCCTCGTACACCCGAGAGAACTCCTGGGTGACAGGCCACCAGGCCAGTCTGACTGTTGGCAACCCAACAGCAGTCACCCAACGCAATTGGGTCCTAACCTTTGACCTTGCTCCCAAAATCTCGTCGCTCTGGGGCGGGACTCTGTCCTCACAGGTTGCACAGAAGGTCACTGTCAAGGCACCGACCTGGGCACCCGATCTGCTCAGTGGCGGGTCTATCACCATTGGCTACGTTGCCACTGGGCCCGGTGAGGCTCCAACCAACTGCAAGCTCAACGGCATCACCTGCGGACTACCTGGCGCAACAACGACACCGACAACCGTCCCCCAAACCACCGTCCCACCAACCACAGTCCCAGCAACTACAACCACTACCACGATCCGCCCGACCACAACCACCGTCCCACCAACCACCGTCCCAGCAGCGGGTAGCGCAACGCTCACCATGGCCATCACCTCGGATTGGGTGACTGGCTATAACGCAGACATCACGATTACCAACCCTGGACCCAACACATGGACTGCGTGGTCGGCCACCTTTACCTCCCCGCTCACCGTGAGTTCCATCTGGAACGGCATCTACCAGTCCACAGCTTCAGGCCACCAGGTCAGCAACGAAACTTGGAATGGATCGGTCGCTCCAGGTGCATCAGTCACCTTCGGGATCACCGGTGTCGGCGACTCACGTCAGGCCACCCCCTCGACCTGTCGGGTGAACAACAACAGCTGCACCGTTGGCTCAACCGTGACCATCCCCGAGACTCCAACCACCACAGTTCCAAGCTCGCCAACCACCACCGTGCCAACCACCACTGTGCCAACAACCCCGACCACACTTCCGACTCTGCCCGCTGGTGCTACCAATGTCCGCTATTCCCCATATGTAGATGCCACAAACTGGCCAACTCCTGACCTTGTTCAGACTGCGGCAGCACGATCCACCCGCGAACTCACACTTGCCTTCATCGTCTCGGGATCCACTCCGTGTCGAGCATCTTGGGGTGGGTACTACGACCGCGATGCCAAATTCATGACTGCACAGATCGCAGCACTTCGGGCCGCAGGAGGTGACGTGATCATGTCATTCGGTGGTGCAGCTAATCAGGAACTGGCACTGACTTGCACCACAGTTCAAGCACTAGCTGATGAGTACCAGGCCGTCATTGACGCTTACCAACTCACCTCCATTGATTTCGACATCGAAGGTGCAGCGACAAACGATGCAGCCTCCGTTCAGCGACGCTCCGCGGCTATTGCGATCTTGCAGCAGCGGGCAAAAGCAGCAAACCGCAAGCTTGATGTCACCCTCACCCTGCCGGTCATGCCGTACGGCCTGACTACAGATGGCTTGGCAGTAGTTCGTTCCGCAGTCAATGCCGGGGTAGTGCTCTCTTCAATTGACATCATGGCCATGGATTACGGCTTGGGCTCGGCGGAGGGCAAGATGGGAATCTGGGCCATCGAAGCCGCCACCGCAACTCATAATCAAATCGCCCCTCTGTACCCCACGCTCAGTTCGGCTCAGCGCTACGGCCTCGTCGGTGTGATCCCCATGATTGGTCAGAATGACATCCTCGGAGAGGTATTTACTCTGAGCGATGCCACCTACGTGCGGAGCCAAGCAACGACTCTTGGTCTAGCCAGAATTGGCATCTGGTCTGCGAGTCGTGACCAGCCGTGTCCTGAGGGTCCAAACACCCGAGCACAAGACAACTGTTCCAGTGTGGCTGCTCCGGCCGGAGCCTTCTCCAAGGCTCTAGCCGGCGCCTAACCGAACAGGCGGATCACGCTCACGCACCTAGGGTGTCAGGGTGAGCGAATCCTGGGACGCAGTGGTCGTAGGCGCAGGACCGAACGGTCTTGTAGCTGCGCTCACGCTGGCTCGTGCCGGCTGGCGGGTCGTGCTCTATGAGGCAAACCAGCGCCCAGGCGGCGGAGCACGGACCGAAGAACTGACCCTTGCGGGGTTTGCTCACGATGTCTGTTCCGCCATCCACCCGCTTGGCTTGGCATCACCTGCACTTCGAAACTTAGGTTTGGAATCTGTTGGCGTGACCTGGATTCAACCCGATGCACCCCTCGCTCACACGCTGAGACCAGAGCAGGCCGTGATGCTGGAGCGCTCTGTCAGCGCAACTGCAGCGGGACTTGGAGTTGATGGCAAGGCGTGGACTCGGCTCTTTGCTCCCGGTGTTAACGCTGGGTTCTCGCTCACTGATTCTGTTCTTGCTCCTCTCACCATTCCCCCCGCCCACCCAATCGCACTAGCTCGCTTCGCGCGACATGCTGTGCGCTCAGCTGAGTCGCTGAGCCGCTCACAATTCCGCGGCGAACTCGGCCCTGCACTGCTCGCTGGTCTCTCAGCGCACTCGGTATTGCCTCTTTCCGCGGCGGCTACTGCAGGTGTTGGAATGCTGCTTGGAACCCTGGGCCACAGTGTCGGTTGGCCGTTAGCTCAGGGCGGTTCTCAAACAATCACCGATGCGCTGGTCACGCTGTTCATCCAAGCTGGTGGTGAGCTCCGCTGCGCAGAACGCGTGAGCTCACTGCGACAACTCCCGCCCGCTCGAGCGGTTCTGTGCGATATCACCCCACTTCAACTGGTGGCACTGGCGGGTGAACAAATGCCAGCGCGTTACCGACGAGCCCTGCAGAAGTTTCGCTACGGTCCAGGAGTGTTCAAACTTGACTGGGCCCTAGACGGCCCCGTCCCTTGGACAGATCCGCAGGTTGCTCGAGCAGCAACCGTGCATATTGGCGGCACCTTTGATGAGGTGCGAGAGTCTGAACTCGCAGCAACTCAAGGACGTATTTCCGAGCGGCCGTTTCTTCTAGCAGCCCAGCCTTCACTTTTTGATCCCAGCCGAGCGCCAGAAGGCAAGCACACGTTCTGGGCCTACTGCCATGTGCCTCATGGCTCAGATGTGGATATGACTAGTCGGATCGAAGCCCAGATTGAGCGGTTCGCCCCAGGGTTTCGAGACCTGATCTTGGCCAGACACGCCATGGGGCCTGCAGCGATGCAAGCACATAATGCTAACTACATCGGTGGCGATATCACTGGTGGGGTTTCAGACCTGCGGCAGTTTGTTGCTCGGCCGGTTGCGTCAGTTCACCCGTGGGCAACCCCGATGAAGGGGGTCTACCTCTGTTCATCTTCCACTCCGCCGGGAGGTGGAGTTCATGGAATGTGCGGCAGCGCCGCTGCAGAACTTGTCTTACGCCATGCTGCAACCGCCCAACTCGCAGGCTAAACGCACTATGCATGCGCAGGGGTAACGTAGGTCCGTGACTGAATCGAGCGAGGCCGGCACTCCCTCCACCCCACAGAGCAACGACACAAATCTCACCATCAGCGCCACCTCCGAAGACATCTCTCGCCCTTCGCACAAATGGGCAATGTTTGCGGTGCTAGCCACCCTTGTGTTGTCCAACGTGATGGCAAATGAAGTCATCCCATCTTGGGCCTATGTACCCTGGAACCTGACCATCGCAGCGGTGTTGTTACTCATCGCCATTCAGTGGGACGGGCGCTCTGCCGATGACATCGGCCTTGAGCCGCGCAAGGTTCAGAGCGGATTGCGCTGGGGTGGAGCTGCCTCTGCACTACTGCTGAGCATCTATCTGATTGGTCTTGCGGTTCCCTTCACCAACAGGCTGTTTCAGGACAGCCGCGCAGATATTTCTTTAGGGGCCCTAGCTTGGGAAACCCTCATTATGGTTCCGCTTGGAACCGTGCTGATGGAAGAGGTCGCATTCCGAGGAGTGCTCCCGGCGATGTTTCGCAAGCGGTTTACCCGGCATGCAAACGGTGCGCTGCGAGCCGATCTGCTAGCAGCATTGCTCTTTGGTTTCTGGCATGTGCTGCCCTCTTGGAATGTCAACAAGGTCAACCCGGTTTTTCGAGACCTCCTACCAGGGCCGTTGGGTCAAGCAGCCGCGATCACCGCTGGCGTTTTGGGCACCGGTGCCGCTGGCATGGCCCTGTCTTGGTTACGTAATCGCTCTGACAGTTTGGTTGCACCCGTCCTGATGCACTGTTCATCGAATAGTCTCGGATACCTGCTGTCTTGGATAGTGCAGCATTAGCCAACCGCAGCATTAGCCAACCGCAGCGGCAACTCAACAGGGCCGGAAAAATCACCTCATGACCAAAGACGACCAGTTTCCACAGACCAAAAAATCTGGT
This sequence comes from Actinomycetes bacterium, assembly GCA_037141255.1. Classification (GTDB taxonomy): domain Bacteria; phylum Actinomycetota; class Acidimicrobiia; order Acidimicrobiales; family Microtrichaceae; genus IMCC26207. Next base: position 5,219 of record JBAXCX010000049.1, read on the forward strand.
GAATTACTCGCGGCCGCCCTAGCCGAGACTGAGCGGATTTCATCTGGAACTCCTCCGCTCAGAAACCCAAGTCAACTCAATAAGGATTGGGACGGCCAGAGCTACATCGAGCCAGATCCAAAGTCAACAACTCCAGCTCAACGACTCGCAATCGGGGAACTGGTTCGCAAGTCAGTCTCTCGTGAGTCCCTCGGCGAGTGGAATGCGCCCGCTGATCGGCCTGACCCGGTGGCTCAACTCATGGAGCAGAACCGAACCCGTGTCCCCGAGTTAGTTCCGGTGCGTAACGCCCGCATGGCAGTCTCACCGTTTACCTACCTTCGTGGGTCGCCCGTTGTCATGTCGCGTGACCTTGGTAGCGGCCCATCCAGCAACCTCCGCACGCAGCTCTGCGGCGATGCTCACCTGTGCAACTTTGGGGCATATGGAACACCAGAGCGCAACGTAGTGTTCGACCTTAACGACTTCGACGAAACCCTTCCGGGGCCATTCGAGTGGGATGTGAAACGACTCGCTACCAGCTTTTTGATTGCTGCGCGCACCTCGGGGCAAGGTGAGAAGGCAGGTCGCGCCGCTGCTAAGAAAGCGGCCACGACCTACCGGGAAAATATGCTTCGCCTAGCCGATGCCGACGTCCTCAACATCTGGTATGAACACATCGAACTCAGTGAAGCGCTGCAAGAATTCGCAGGAATCGTCTCGCCCAAGAAGCTAGCCAAGTCGCTCGAAAAAGCTAAGCACCGCACTTCTGCACAAGTCCTCACCAAGCTGACAGAGATGGTCGACGGTGAGCGCCGAATCCTTCTTCAGCCACCGCTGCTCACCCCGCTTGATGCCCCGGAATGGCAAAAGATTACCGAGGATGCGCTTGAGTTGTACGCAGAGAGCCTTGATCCAGATCACCGGCAACTTCTCCAACGTTTTCAGCAGATTGAGTTAGCCATCAAAGTGGTTGGAGTTGGCAGTGTCGGAACTCGTTGCTTGATCGTTCTGATGCACGGCCGTGACGAAGACGATGTGCTCTTCTTGCAGATCAAAGAGGCCGAGGATTCGGTCCTAGCTCCCTACGCTGGCCCGAGTGAATTTATCCACCAAGGCGAGCGCGCTGTGGTGGGCCAAAGAAAGATGCAAGCCGCTAGCGATATATTTCTCGGCTGGACTCGCGGACCGGCAGGCAAGTTTTATTACATTCGCCAACTGAAAGACATGAAGGGCAGCGTAGACATCGACGGACTTCCCGCAGCGGGCCTCATTGCTTATGCAGACTTATGCGGCCGCACCCTGGCCCGCGCTCATGCTCGTTCGGCAGACCCAATCGCGATTGCTGGCTACCTCGGCAAGTCGGAGCGTTTCGATGAGGCCATGGAGGCCTACGCCATCAGCTACGGCGCACAGATCGAGGCTGACTTCGAGCGCTTCACCGAGGCGATCGCAGCAGGCGAAATTGAGCTAGCCGAAGTGTTCTGACTCACTGCCAGCAGGAGTTCGCTATTCAAGCCACCTTCTAGCAACTCGGATGTTTGTGGTCGATAGTCGACCAAAAACATCCGAGTTGGGGTGGCGAGTTGGTGAACAACTGGCCTTAAGTGCCGATGGGCACCGTAAAAACAGCCGATATGGCCTCGAATCGGCTCACTCGAGCTGTGACCAGAACTGTCCACTCGCCTGCAAATGGGAACCGCGCGTACGAGATCGAGTGACCGGGCGTAATCTTTTGCATCTCCGGCTTGAGTGGCCCGATGTTGTCTGCTGCGAGCGATAACGAAAGCTGCAGATCCTGCACTCCTGCCATGAGGCGCCCGTCCGAACCCAGTGCAGTCACGTGCACCTCATTCATCCCTCGCAGCCCAGGATCAACACGAAGCTCAACTTGTCCGGTGCCGAGGGGGGCCCGCTCGGCAAATGCACCTCCCGCAGTTCCCCCGACCCCGGCATCGGGTGGGGCGATCTGTGCCAGCGTTGCGCCAAGCAGGAGCGCTGCGGCGAGCACGAGTATCTCTAGACGCACCGACTTCCGCAGCCTCACGACCGCCGAAGCACGCTCTACGGACTCAGCTATTTTTGCGGACTCAGCTGGCTCAGCAGGCTCACGAGGCTTAACTGACTCCGCCGCTAACTCAGTCCCTGCTAACTCCGGAGCGAGCCGGTAACGACTGTGCAGCGCAAGAGCTACTGCAACTGCGAGCAACACAAGTTTGATCAGCGCCAACCGGCCGTACCAAGAGCTCAGCAATTCGCCTACTGGTACTCGGTCCAACACCAGAACCAGCCCGCTGATTCCCAACACGAGTACCGCTCCGACCGCCCACGGGGACCGCCGCACAACATCGGCTTGCAACTGTTCTGCCGAGGCTGACCGGGTTTGAGATTCCAGCCATACGAGCCCCGCACCCCAACACAAAGCGGCCATAACGTGACCCAACGTCATGGTCGCCGAGAGTGCGATGGGGTTGATCGCAACGGCGTGGCCGCCCGCGGCAACGACTGCCACCGCAAGCACAACGAGCACTCGCTCAAACCACAGACCCCGCCGAGTGGGTTCCAGCGTTCGCCCAGTTGCTGCCCAACAAACAATCAAACCGGCGACCAGAATCAGTGCTGCCAACAAGGCCAGTCGCCCCGTTGAGGTGGACAAACTCACCGACCAGCCAGTGGACTGAATCGAGCCTGCAGCCGAGACGGAGCCGAACAGCGAGACCATGCCACCCAGGCAAGCAAGCCCCCACAGTTCACACTTGGATTTTCGAGGTCGCCGGGGTCGCCCAAGAATCAGGGCGAGCGCCCCTAAAGACAACACAGACCCCAGGATCCGCAACAAGCTCGGCCACAGCGAAGTCGGTGACCCTGCCCCGTCCACGGGTTGAGTCAGCGTTGCCACTCTCAGGTGGAATAGGTACGCGCCGCTCACCGCATGACCGTCATCCGATACTGCTTTCCATGCCACGGTGTACGAACCATCAGCTTTGAGCATCGGCACCTTCGCGCTCATGGTGTGTCCTCGGGCAACTGCTGTTAACCCAGAAACCTCTCGGCCGCTCGGATCAAACAAGCGAATCCCCTGAGCAGGAATCGAGATTGTTTCGCTAAAGCTCAGCTTGATCTCTTCGGGAGACTGCTGCAGGACTGCATCCGGTTCAGGCGTGACGCTGATGACAATGGCATGTGCACCCGCAGGGGCTGTGCCAAAGATCAAAACTCCGCACAAGATCGCCAATGCGGCCAGGGCCCGGGGACGCAAGCAATGAGCTCGGCGATGAGCCGACTGAGCCAACTCAGCGAAGGTTGAAAAACTTGACCACATCTATTCCCAAGTTATCGCGTCGGGCTGACTTGAACTTTGCGATGGATTCTGGGTGGCTTGCGAAGCCCCGGGCTCCGTTGCCGGCAACTGGCTCGGCAACTGACCCGGTAACTGGCTCTGAAACTGACCCGGCAACTGGCTCGGCAAATGGCTCGGCAACTGAGCCTCCGCTTGTGAGCGCAGGGCCTTGCGTTGGCGACGCTTTCGAATCCACCGGACGGAGAAGAAAATGAGCGCAATCAGGAGGATGAAGGAAATCACTGGCACGAGGATGGCCAGAAATACCATCACCCCAGCCATCACATCCTCGATCAACGAGACCACAGGATTTCCCAAACCGCCCGTGCCAGCGGTGACTAACGGCCTCAAAGCACTTCTGCCCATATGCATCGTTCCTCCCAGAACGATTCCGGCACCCGCTGCAAGCACCGGGTGGGAGTGAGACAATAAATCTGCCTGCGCGGAAAATACGATTGCTCCAGACACGGGCGCAATGACTAGACCAAATACGTGCAACACATGATCGATCACGACAATTTTGTCGCCGATCAGGTCAATAACAAACAGCACACCCAGAATGGCAAGTGCCCAAGTTGAACCAAGTTGCTCATAGCGCCCCGAGAGTTCGACCACTCCAAAGCGCTGTGCTAATCCCAGACCCAACAGGGGGATCCAGGCGTTGAGTCCTGATGAGGCTCCAAGGCCTATCGCACCGAGAAGGTTAGTGATCAACATAGGATCCACCCCTTGAGTCTTGCCGAACAGCCCGCTGGGGCATCCACTCATTGAAAACAATTTCAAATCGGCCGCACACTGAACCCCTATTCGGTGGCTCAGGCCTCCGAGACCACAACAGCAGTAGGTACACGATGGGCATGAGTACAGAACAACCACAGAGTTGCTCATCGGTGCTTGATGTGCTCGGGACAAAACCTGCGTCAAGACGAAGTCCTGCAGCAGTACCGAAGCAGCGCAAGCGCACCGCAATCGTTCTTGGGGCTGGCGGAACGGTGGGAATTGCCTTTCATGCTGGGGTGCTCAAAGCCATGGCCGAGGCGGGCCTTGATCCCGCGGCGGCCGACCTTGTGGTGGGCACTTCGGCTGGAGCAATCGTTGGCTCGATCATGAGATCTGGTAACGACCTTGATCTGGTCTGGGCAATGGCCCATGAGGACCAGAACCCCTTTGCTGAGAATCAGCCTTTTGTGCGGCCCGAGGTGGTCTTTAGCCAGGGATGGCGCACGCCAGTCGGTCTCGCAAGAAGGGTCGCAGGTTCTGCCTACGTTCTGCACCGCACCGTGGTGCGCTGGCCAGCAGTACGACCGCCGCTGTCGCTTCAGCACTTCTATCGCGCCGGAATTGGATCCGTCACGGAGCAGCGCATGGAGTTTGCAAACTGGGCTGGAGAAGACTGGCCAGACAAGCAACTCGCACTGTGCAGTTTCGACATCGTGACCGGGCAACGAGTGGTTCTTGGAGACCCAGAGGGACCCCGACTGCCTCTGCCGGATGCGATGCGGGCAGCGTCTGCCGTGCCGCTGCTCTACCCGCCAGTTCGGCTAGGCCGACGCCTGCTCATCGACGGGGCAGCCAAGTCCTCAACCAATGTTGATGTGGCCGTTGAAGCGGGCGCAGAGCTCATTCTGGTTTCAGCTCCGCAATCGTACGATGCTGATCACAAACCTCCGCTGCACCTTCGCGCAAGTAAGGAACTGTTCAATCGACAACTTGATCGCGAACTTCGAGCCGCAGAGCGCGCTGGAGTCTCGGTGATTGCGATACGGCCAACACTGACTGAATCGCATGAGCACGGCCTGAACCTGCTGCGCTCCGGCAGTCACGGTCAAACTGCCGATTTGTCTCGTGAACACGCAACTGAGGTTCTACAGAGCATCGAGGGCCGTGCATTTTCTACAGCATGGAAGGCCTCAACGAGAGCTGCGACACGCCTCGCGAGTTGAGTCAGCGCGGCTCCCCGCAGACCGTCCTGGCCTTAGAGCAGCCCTGAGAAGAAGTCGTTGCCTTTGTCATCGGTGATGATGAAGGCGGGGAAGTTCTCAACTTCGATTTTCCAGATCGCTTCCATTCCAAGTTCGGGGTACTCGAGCACCTCAACTTTTCTGATGGAGTCCTGAGCCAAAATTGCAGCGGGACCGCCAATCGACCCCAAATAGAAACCGCCGTGGTCCTTGCAAGCATTGCGGACCTGAGCGGAGCGATTGCCTTTTGCCAGGGTGATGAAACTGCCGCCGTGCTGCATGAAGAGGTCCACATAGCTATCCATGCGGCCCGCAGTTGTCGGCCCGAAACTGCCCGAGGCCATACCATCTGGGGTCTTTGCTGGCCCCGCGTAGTACACCGGATGGTCTTTCATGTATTGCGGTAGGCCCCGACCAGAATCAATGCCCTCTTTGAGTTTGGCGTGGGCAATATCTCGCGCCACTACTACCGGGCCGGTGAGCGATAAGCGAGTACGAATCGGATACTGACTGAGTTGGTTGCGGATTTCATCCATGGGCTTATTGAGATCCACGTGTACTACCTCAGCCCGCAAATCTGCCTCGGTAATCTCGGGCAAGTACTGCGCGGGGTCGGTCTCAAGCTGTTCAACAAAGACTCCTTCTGCAGTAATTTTGCCGAGTGCTTGACGATCTGCAGAACAACTCACGCCAATACCCACGGGGCAGCTTGCACCGTGGCGAGGAAGGCGAATCACTCGCACGTCATGGCAGAAGTACTTCCCGCCGAACTGCGCTCCAATCCCCGTAGCAGAGGCCAACTGGAAAATCTTCTGCTCCAACTCAACGTCACGAATGGCATGACCGAGTTCATTTCCTACCGTGGGAAGTCCGTCCAAGTAGCGAGCGCTGGCGTACTTAACGGTCTTCAGATTCATCTCGGCTGAAGTGCCGCCGATCACGATGGCAAGGTGATAGGGAGGACAGGCAGAGGTACCGAGGGTGCGAATTTTTTCGTCAACAAACTTGAGCAGCGACTCTGGATTGAGCAGCGCTTTGGTTTCTTGGTACAGGAACGTTTTGTTTGCGCTTCCCCCACCCTTCGTCATGACCAAGAAGTTGTACTCATCGCCGTCTACTGCACTCAGATCAACCTGTGCAGGCAGATTCGTTCCGGTATTGCGCTCTTCGAACGTGGTGATCGGAGCGAGCTGGGAGTAGCGAAGATTGGTCTTGGTGTAGGTCTGATACACGCCCTCTGCTATCGCTGCTTCATCTCCCCCTGGTGCATCAATTCCACCGTGAGTCCAGACCTGCTGACCTTTCTTTCCCATGATGATTGCAGTGCCGGTGTCTTGGCAACTCGGCAGAATCATGCCTGCAGAGACACATGCGTTTTGCAGCATGGTGCGCGCTACAAATCGGTCGTTCTCTGTTGCCTCTGGATCATCAAGAATCTTGGAGAGTTGTGCAAGGTGGCCAGGGCGAAACAGATGCGAGATGAGATGCACCGCCTCGGCGGTGAGCAAGGTCAAGGCTTGACGATCAACCTCAAGGATCGGACTCCCTCGGTACTCGCCAACGGAAACATAATCCCCGGTCAGCTTAAGAAACTCGGTGGCTGGCTTTGGCTGGGGAAACATTGGTTGAAACTCGAACTCAATCATCCCCACACGCTACGCGAGCAGACTGCTTACATCTATTTAGCCCGCTGCTACTCGCCCTACTCGGCCACTCGGCTACTCAGCTACCCAGCTACATAGTTCCCGTGAAAACCGAACGGCACCCGCTGAGGCAGATGAATAGTCGCCAAGGGCTCGGCAAGAAGATCCTGTGCATCCAGAATCACGAAGTCTGAACAATCCGTACCTGTGTCGTAAACCATGCTCATCAGATAGCCATCCCGCTCGCTCGCAGTCTCTGAGGCGGGGACAAAAACTGCTTCTCCTGCAAATCTGCCGGGCCCCATCTCGTGGCGAGTCAGCGAACCGGTTTGGAAGTCATAACAAGCGATGCTTGCCCCATCGAAAATCCCAGAAGCGCCGGCGTCCTCGGTGCCGCTGTACACACTCGTAGCCCATCCATAGCGTTGTTTCTTGCCGACTAGCCGCTCATCTACTCGCGGAAACTCAATGGGCTGGTCACTCAGTTGTTCCTCAGTAACCCTGCCGGACTGCAGGTCAAGCGTCCATCTCCAGAGGTACGGAATACTCTCATCTGGGCCTAATCGACTCTGGTCGAACACCCGGTCGAAGCGAATTACATCGAGCACAATCAGTGGCTGCCCGTTCAGTCCGACTGCGTCGTGCGCGTTCACTGCGTGGAACACATAACAGGGGTTTACCTCGAACCAGCGCAACTCTTCAGTACCTGCTCCGCCTCGCGGCAGCACACCAACTCGAGCGCCGTAATCATTGCTCCAGGCATAAGGAAAGCCTGCACCCGCCGCCGCGTCTTTTAGATTGAACACAACGGGCAGATCATAAAATACGGCGTAACTTTCGGTGATTGAGATGTCATGAACCATCGGGCTGCCCGGCACCGGAATCTCTTCACGGCGAATGACGGTTCCAGTAGACCCAGTGACGGTGTACTCAATGACGTTTGGCAGTGACCAGATATAGCTAGCCGCATGAAGTTCACCGCTGACAGGGTCAACCTTTGGATGAGCGGTGTAACCGTGAGAGAGGGTGCCACCAAAGTCACTGGCTCCGATTGTGTCAAGTTCGAATCCCAGTTCAACGGGCGGCTCCCCAGCCTCGACGAGCGCAAGAGTCCGACCATTCAGGCCAATCACATTTGTGTTAGGAGCGCCCGGGCTTGTCACCCATCGATTTCGATACCACTCAGCCTGACCACCTTGTAGACGAACCCCATGGACCATTCCTTCACCCAAGAACCAGTTATAGGTTTCCGGGTCAGCAGCAATTGGATTCGGCCCATTTCGCAGATACCGTCCGTTGAGTTCAGCAGGTATCTGACCCGTGACCGGAAGGTCAAAAGCCGTGACCTCTTCAGTAACTGGCCCAAAGTTTCCACTCAAATATGGGTTCAAGCTCACAAGGTTTATTCTTTCGGGTCGGTTGAACTGGTCTCGGTAGAACTGGGAGCACCCAGTTCTTCACTAAGCGCAGAGCGCTGAGGGCCCGTGGAGCGTAGCGCTCGAGAAAGTAGCGAGGGTTTCGGTCGCTTCTTTGCATGTTCGCGGCGGGGTTTTTTGGCAACCGTCGAAGCGGCAGGTTCAGGCTCGGCCTCAAGTTGCTCTGTGAACGAAGGGAGCGGGTCTGATTCGTGCACGAGTTCGACTGGCTGCTCAACATCGAGCTCGCTTGACCCTTCACTGAGTGTCGGAGCGGGCGTTTCAGCAGGTGCTTCACTCGCAACAGTGCCAGCAGCCCTGCGATCCTGCGAATCCCACCCTTGGGGCACCCTCAGGTTCGCTGCGTGAAGCCCGCAGAGTTCTTGGCCAGCACCCGGCTCAGTCGAAAGCAGGTCTAGCCAGGCGTGGCAATGAACGGGGTCGAAAGAGAGCTGAGCTTCCGCAATCTGATCACATCCTGTGCGCATGCAAAGCCGGGCCATCACTGCAATCTATCTTCGCTCTCTGCGCTGTGGGCCAGAAGGTCGTTGAACCCGCAATTCAGTCACATCCATCTCGGCGCTACTGATCGTGTCGACTACCGAAGACGCAAGCGACTCCACCACCGTTCGTCCGCTTGGTCGAGCAGGTTCGGTCGACACATCCGACCAAGTTTGAGCAACTGCGTCCACGACCAGAACCCGAACACCAAGACGCGAAGTCTCGGTTCGCAGTTCCTGAGCAAAGGCCTGCACTGCAGCCTGAGAAATGCTGTGATGCACGTCCCCACCTAGCCCATCGATTGGACTGGTCTCAGTGGCAACAAAAAACACGACCTGCCCCTGTGCAGTAGTAATCACGGGGAGTAGCTGCTGAGTGAGCAGATACGGCCCACGAAGGTTCCACAGGTAGTGCTCGTCCAAACTTTCTAAGGTGCCCGTGGCCACAGAGGCTGGGGCCTGCAGCCCTGCAGCATGGACGAGCAGATCCACGGGGCGTCCAATGCGGTGGATGAAATCCGCAGCCGAGATGACCTCGGATTCAGAGGCAAGATCACACCGCAACATCGCTGAGCGCACGTCGGGATCAAGCATCGAAAGCGTGCGTCGAAGTTCGCTCTGGTCATGACCCATCAGGCAGATATCTGCTCCACGAGCACCAAGCTCAGAGGCCATGGCGGCGCCGAGTAGTCCCGCTCCACCCGTGATCACTGCTAAACGACCAGCGAGCGAACCTGCTTCGGTACCAGCAGCAGAGGGACCCGCCGCTCCCTCCTCGGTATCAGCCTGAGACGATCCAAATAACGGCCGACGCGGGGCACCAAAGCTCGGTTCAGTTCGACTGCTTTGACTGCTATTCATGCGAAGTGGACCCCTACTACCTAGCTATATCACTTGCAGACTCGCTGCCCGCTGACTTCATTGATCGGCAGAAAACCTGCAGGAGTAAGTAATTACAAGGTTAGAGCGCATTTCAGCGGTGAGTTTTCTTCGGGGAAATTCTCAAGTCAGCGAAGGTGGGAGTCGATTCTGTTAGCCGTGATCGTCTCGCGCCTGCAGTTGAATTCATCGCCGCAACATAGCGGTGGCTCCTCGCGCCTGCGTCCAATGAAGTTCGTGCTGCCTTGGTTGCTCATGGTTATCTCGCTCGCCTTTTACGGCATGAGCGCCGGAGCCCCTTCGGCATCAGCACAAGATGCAACGTTTAGTTTCAACGGCTCTGGTTGGGGCCATGCGGTTGGAATGAGCCAGTGGGGAGCAAGGGGAATGGCCGCAAACGGCAGTTCCTTCAACGATATTCTTGGCTGGTATTACCGTGGTGTAGCAGTAACGCCGGCCGCCACAATCAACAACGACTTGCGAGTACTACTCGCCGAGAAACAGAGTTCCTTTACGCTCACTACTGGTGGCTCAACAGCATTTGAGGGAATCGGCTGGGCTCCCGGCGGCGCAACCGTTACTGCCACAAGATTTGGCAACAACATCGCTTGGTCGGGCGGGCTCACTGCTGTTACTGGCGGCACCGTAGACATTCAGCTGTGGAGCGCTGGCGGCCCGCTCAAGCTCAGCAACCCGGGGTACAGCTACCGCTACGGCATGCTGCGCATCTCGTTAGACGCAGCGGGTGGTCTTCGAGCAGTTGTCTGGGGACTACCCATGCAGCAGTACTTGTACGGCCTCGGAGAAATGTCTGGCTCTTGGCCGATCGAAGCACTCAAGGCCCAGGCCACAGCCGGCCGCACTTTTGCCCAAAAGCGCATTGCTGTTCGAGGCGCTGCCGACTTTGACCTGTACGGATCGGTGCTGCATCAGTCCTACACGGGAACAAAAAACGAGGTGGCCAATTGGCAGAATGCGGTCAACGCAACGGCCAATCAAGTCATCACCTATAACGGACAGCTCATTGATGCGGTCTACTCCGCCTCATCGGGCGGTTACACAGAAAACAGCGAGTATGTCTGGGTCTCAGCAGTCCCCTACTTAAGAGGCGTTCCGGACCCATTTGATGGCACTGGCGGGAACCCACACGCTGCATGGAGCAGAGCTTTTAGCGGTACTGAACTTGGCTCTTGGTTCGGCTTAGGAACCGTTACCTCGGTTCAGGTTCTTGGACCGCTCGGAGTGTCTGGACGAGTAGACAAAGCAACGATTCGTGTCATTGGTACTGGCGGGCCTAGCGGCACGAGTCGAGACCTGACCGGTACAGCATTCCGCTCAGTGGTGAATTCGAACGTTGCTTCAAATCGGCAACTGATGTCCACGAGGTTCACCGTGAACGGGTCCGCTGCAGCGCCACCAACGCCAGCACCCACTCCGTCCAACTCACTTGCTAGCGGTTCTATTACCGAGGCTGCAGCAGCAGGCCGACGGATCACCGTCAGCGGTCAATCATCTGACCCGAACGGCTCACCATTGGTGCGCGTGGTCTCGACCATGGGAACGGTCCAAGCAGTTCGTGATTACCGCTCCACCGATGGCAGGTTCTCTGTCAGTTGGGACGGAAGCAAAGGCACCCGCAGTGTCTGCGTAACGGTGTTTGATGAACCAAGTGGCCAAGGTATCTCGCTTGGCTGCCGCGACATCATCGTCAAATAACGCAGGCTGGCCGCCCGTGGCTCAGGTCACCCAAATGGCAAAGCTCAGCTGACTTCGGCACCCGCTGCACGCTCGTTGAGCATGTCAAGACGGTTTGAGCATTCCAGATACTCATCAACCATGTCTGCGATCAGGTCTTTTGTTTTGCGCACCTTGTTCATGGTGCCCACGATCTGACCAACCGGGTTGAAGTTTACGTCTTTGGCCTGCTGTGAGTAGTGATGGCCACGAGCCACCGCCTCACCTGTCACCATAAACTGCAGCGGCATGCCAAGTGGATCTGGATTTGCTGGATCTTCCCAAGCGTCAGTCCACTCGTTGCGAAGCATGCGACAAGGCTTACCCGTCCAACTGCGTGAACGCACCGTGTCACGACTCGTTGCAGCCAACAGTGACTCAACCTGAGCAGGAGCCTGATCGGCCTCTTCAACAGTTAGCCAGATGGACCCCGTCCACACGCCCTCGGCGCCCATTGCCAAAGCGGCAGCAACCTGGCGACCCGTGCCGATACCGCCAGCGGCAAGCACAGGAATTGGATACACGGCGTCGATCACCTGTGGCCACAGAACTACCGACCCGACATCACCTGTGTGGCCGCCGCCCTCGGTGCCCTGAGCAATGATGATGTCGACATTCGCATCCTTATGGTGCAGTGCTTGTTTGGGCGAACCGCACAATGCAGCAATCAACCGACCTGATTCATGAACTCGCTGAATCACCTCGTCTGGAGGGGTTCCGAGGGCATTCGCAATCAGGCGGACCTTGGGGTGACGAAGCGCTGCGTCAATGAGTGGCGAAGCAGTTGCCTCGGTCCAACCAATCAAGGCCGGAGGGAGTTCATCCTCGGGAAGTTCTGGCACGTTGTGATCAGCCAGAATCTTCTTGACGAATCTGCGGTGCTCCTCGGGCACCATCGTGAGCAAGTCCTGCTCCAACTTGATGGGATCCATCTCGCCCATGCCCTCGTACTTACCGGGGATCACCACGTCTACCCCGTACGGCTTGTCAGTGTGCTCATCGATCCAAGCAAGTTCAGTCTCGAGTTGTTCAACGGTGTAACCCACCGCGCCCAACATTCCCATGCCGCCAGCGTTACTCACTGCGGCAACAACATCACGACAATGCGTGAAGGCGAAGATAGGGAATTCAATACCGAGTCGATCACAAAGTTCTGTACGCATTCACCCAAGGTAATGCAAAACAGGAACGCGTTCTAGTAGCCCCCAGATCCAGGTGCTGCAAAACCGCCAAGATTCCGGCGCGGGCTGAACTGACCTCGCTACGGTGATGCCTAACTACATCGACAGCACTACATCGACAGCACTACATCGACAGCACTGCATCAACAGCGCTGCATCAACAGGAGGTCAGTTGTGCCACGTTTACGCGAGGTTCCGCGTTCAGAAGTTCACCCATTTGGCGAGGTGATGTACGGCCTTTTGTTTGGTGATCGAGACCCAACGGTGGAGCCCGGAACAGCCTCGGGCACACCCGGAGACTGGTGGAGCGTCACGGCGCTCTCTCCCGATGCTTTCGATCACATCGCTGGCGGTATTCAGTACTACCGGTCACCGGATCGTCAGATTTCACCCGTCTTGCGAGAGTTGGGGCAGCTGCGGGTTGGCTGGGCACGCTCCTCACTTTTCGTTTACTCCCAACACTGCAAAGCCGCTCGCGATGTAGGCCTCACCAACGAGCAGGTGGACGCAGTTCCGCACTGGCAAGTTGCCGACTGTTTCAGCCCGATCCAGCGCGCCGTGCTTGCCTATATCGACTGCTTAGTTCTGCAAGGCGGACGAGTTCCCGATGGTGTCATTGCGGCGCTCAAGGCCGAACTCTCCGAGGTTGAAATCCTAGAACTCACCTACATCACAGCGACCTACGATATGTACGCAATCATCTCCAAGGCGCTGCACCTGGAGTACGACAATGTCGAGGACCCTATGCAAGAAGTCCCAGACCTTGATGGAAACCGCGCTGGACTTAAAAGGTTTGCCCAGTAACTCAGCTAGCCCAGTAATTCAGCTAGCCCGGAAGGCTGGCAGCACATATTCGCCAAAGAGTTTGCACTCCTCAATATGCGGATAACCAGAGAGAATAAAGCAGTCCACACCCAGGTTCTGATAGCTCCGAAGTTTGGCAATAATTTGGTCGGGGTCGCCAACCAGCGCGGCCCCGGCCCCTGATCGGGCGCGGCCAATTCCTGTCCACAGACCAGGCTCGATATAACCCTCATCATCGGAGCCCTCACGAAGCTCCGCCTGCCGACGCACTCCGGCCGAGTTGCTGTCCAGGGAACGCTGACGAATATCTGCGCCCGTTGGCTCATCTAGTCCAGCGAGCAAGTAGCGAGCAGCAGCCTTTGCTTCTGCCTCGGTCTCTCTGACAATGACGTGGGTTCGAAACCCGAAGCGCAGAGTCCTGTTGAAGGCAGCAGCGCGAGCACGCATATCGGCTACGAGTTCAGCCACTGCAGCCTCGGTATCGGGCCAAGTCAAAAACACATCAGCGTGTTCAGCGGCCACTCGGCGCGCCGGCTCGGAATGGCCGCC
>JBAXCX010000050.1:0-19099 GCA_037141255.1 Actinomycetes bacterium
TCTCCAGAAAAGCGGGTTGCGGCACCGAGTCGGTTATGCCGGCGGAGTCCACGAACTCGAACCTCGACCATCTGAAGTCCACCGCGATGCACGAGCTCTAACCGCTCGATTCGCTCCCACTCAACGTGGAAACTCATGGTCAAGTTTCGACAATGCAAGCCGTCCTCGTCGAGTGCGGCACGCTGGGTCACGGACCGCCAGGCAAGCACTGCCACTGCTACCAGTGTGACAACTGCCATGACCAGCGGCGAGACCGGATCACTGGGCGTTGAGGACAGCCCCGAGTCCGAACTACGAAACCAAATCAATCCCAGCGCGGCGAGTGGCATCACGGCTGCTAACGCCCAAGCAGGCGGCCCAGCCGACAAGGTGACTACTGCTGGTTGGCCCGGCCCATTCTGCACTGAGTAACTGTAGGTGGCACGCTTAGTGCAGTGCGAGAACTCATTGCCCTTGACGTACCTGCTGGCCAAGTGTTTCTTCAGGCCCTAGCCGCCGCATGGGAAAACGGCGATGCCGTCTTGCCACTCGACCCAACTGCCCCGCGTGCGCATACCCAAGCAGTACTCACTGCAATGCGGCCAGCAGCCCTGATCGATGCTTATGGCGAGCGCCAGCGCCTAGCTGACTCGCTGCCGGTAGAAGAAGGCGATGCCCTCGTGGTCATGACTTCGGGAACGATGGGCACCCCCAAAGGAGCGGTTCATACGCACGCAGGAGTTGAATACGCAGCTTTTTGCAGTTCAACTGCTGCCGGAGTGATCTCTGATGCCTGTTGGCTTGCCTGTTTGCCTCTGTCACATGTTGGCGGGTTATCGGTGGTCACGAGAGCGCTCCACACCGGAGCGGCCCTGCTGATGCTTGATCGCGCGAATCGTGTCGGACTCATCGAAGCACAACGTCAGGGCGCAACTCATGTTTCGCTCGTGCCGACTGTATTGCAAAGAATCGACGCCAAACATTGGCACACCATTTTGTTGGGCGGCTCGGCCATCCCGCAGGATCGGCCCAGCAACTGCATTGCTACCTATGGGATGACAGAAAGTTTTGGCGGCATTGTCTATGACGGCTTGTCACTCAACGGGGTCGAGGTCCGAACCGTCCACACAGAGCCTTCAAGCGCGCCTACTGAACCGTCAACGAGCCAATCCGGCGTGATCGAACTGAGGTCTCCGACATTGTTACGCGCCTACCGAGACGGCAGTGACCCAAAAGATTCCCAAGGGTGGATGCGAACGGGTGATCTGGGTAGCGTGGATTCTGCAACCGGGATTCTGTCGGTGCACGGACGCGCAGATGAACTGATTATTTCCGGGGGCGAAAAGGTTTGGCCACAGGCCGTGGAAGAGGTCCTGCTGCAGAGCCCGTCGATTGCCGAGGTGGCAGTCATTGGCGTGCCTGACCCAGAGTGGGGGCAGCGTGTGATCGCTCTCGTTGTGCCCGCCCAGGGTCACCCTGCACCAACGCTCAACGAGCTGCGGCAACTCGTTCGCGAACAGTTGCCCGTGGCTGCGGCGCCAAAAGAGATTCGCCTCGTTGAGTCACTGCCTCGCACTTCAGTGGGCAAACTTCGTAGAATCGTCCTCTCGGAGCAACACGCTCGCAGAGAGCGTTAGTAGACTGGTCGTTACGTGAGCGGGAATGGTTCAGCGGAACACACAGCAGACAGCGCCCCAGAAATTGGTGTGCGTTTTGACCGCGTTGCTCTTGTTGTTAAGCGGCCGACTGATCTGTGGGGAATGATGGCTGGGTCCCTCGGCGGCCGATTCGCCGGCAGCGGTTCGGGGCAGGGGTACGGATGGACTGATCTTCGCTTTGCCAATGGATTCATCTTGGAAGGCATCCACCCCGAGCGAGTTGACGGCGAAGGTGAGCCTGCTGCAGAGGTGGTAGAGCGCTTCTTGGAAAGGTATGGCGTCGGGCCGCACCATTTGACCTTTCTGGTGACCGATCTTGCAGCCATGCTTACAAGACTCCATGCAGCGGGCATCGACACGGTGGCTGAGAATCACGAGGATCCGAGTTGGCAGGAGGCATTCTTACGACCCCGAGATGCTCAGGGAGTCGTGCTGCAACTTGCGCAGATCACGGAGCCACATCAGCAGGTACTCGAAGAACCCGAAGGATTCCCCGAGATTGGCTTTGACCATCCGGTGGCCTCACTGGGCCGGGTGGTGCACGCAGTGCATGACCTTCCTGCTGCCCTTGGGCTTTTTCGAGACCTTCTTGGCGGACGGGTGCTCTCGTCTGGCGCTGCCGTTGATGGAAACCATTGGGCCGAGCTTGGATGGGGTGGTCCTGGACGACTCCGACTCCTTGAGGCAGCACACGCTGAGATTGCAAAGTGGGTTGGTGACCGGCCCGGCAGAATTCGCCACCTGTTTTTCAATTTCGATGAACCCGAGTACGTGCCCGGTGCGCACAAGGTTGCATCTGGTCGCTGGGTAGTTGACTGCGATGAGGTGCTCGGCACACGCCTAGTGATTTCCTCGAGCGCTCGCTGATCGGTCGCCGGTTTGCAGGCCCTAGCCGTGCAGTGACTAGAGCAGCATCCCGCCGTCTACCACGATGCAGGTACCGGTAATCCACGAAGAGGCATCAGAGGCCAAGAACAGCGCTGCACGGGCTATGTCCTCGGGTTCTCCTAGGCGATGCAGGGGAATCATTTGAGCGATCTTCTCTTCGCCTGATTCCCACAGGGCTCGAGCCATGTCAGTCTTGACAAGACCCGGACACAGAGCGTTGACCCGTACTCCCGGGGCAAGTTCCTTAGCTAGGGAACGCGTCAGATGCAGTAGCGCTGCCTTGGTCACGTTGTAGTGCCCAATGCTGGTCTCGACGCTCAGGCCACCAATAGAAGAAATGTTGATGATGTTTCCACCGTGTTCTGACATGGACTGCTTCCATGCCTGCTGAGCCCAGACAAACGCTCCACGCAGATTGACCTCATAGGTCTTGTCTAAACGGGGAAGATCAATCTCGATCATGCTGCCCATATATGGATTCGTAGCAGCGTTATTCACCAGAATATCTAAGCGACCAAACCGCTCGATCGTGGCCGAAACGCAAGCTTCAGCAGCCTCTGGATTTCCGGCGTTCGCCTCAAAGACGGCCACCTGAGCATCACCCACCGAGTCGCCAAATCGGGATTCGATCGCGGCTGCAGTCTCGACAAGAGCGGCTTCTTTTCGAGATGAGATCATGACCTTGGCACCTGCAGCTACAAACTCAGCCGCCATAGCCGCGCCGATTCCACGTGACGCACCCGTAATAAGTGCCACTTTGCCATCGAGCCTCAGGTCCATCCCCTTATTCTGCCCGAAGTACGGGGTTGGGTTTAGCTAGATCTCATCAATTCGCACGGCCGAACCCCGAGCTAGTGAAAGATCAGCGGCGAGCGCTACCCGCAGAGCATCCTCCGCAGCGCTTCCCGGACACTGATTGGGTCCCTCGCCTGCCACGAGGTCGACAAAGGCAGCCATCTCGGCTGCGTAGGCCTGGTGAAAACGAACCGGAAAACTTGGGTACGGGTCCATAGGCTGAAGGACCCCAGGGTCAGCCGAACGCAGTGGCATCTGCGGTCCCAGCCCAGCGCTCAGAGCATCACGAGATCCAATCACCTCTGTGCGGTGGTCATAACCGACCCCGTTTTGCCGGGTACCAGTCAGCATTGCGAGAGCGCCACCCTCGAGCGTCATGATTGCAGATGAGGTATCAACATCGTCGTAGCGGGCAAACATCTCATCTACGAGTACTGACCCGCGAGCAATCACGTCAATCGGGGTCTTGCCACTCAGCCATGCAATCGCGTCAAAATCATGGATGTGCATATCGCAAAAGATTGAGCCGGCTGTGGGCAAGTAGCTTTCGTGTGGCGGCTCGTAGTCGTGACAAGCAGCTCGTATCAGGTAGAGCTCACCTAGGTCACCGGACTCAACAGCACGGCGCATCTTCAAAAAACCGGGGTCGAATCTGCGGTGAAACCCGACTTGCAACTCGATGCCTGCTGCGGCTGCGTAGGCAATGGTGGCCTCGGTATCTGCAAGATTGAGCGAGACCGGCTTTTCAGAAAAGCAGGGCAGGCCCGCATCGGCCACAGCGCGAACATCTTCAGGGTGGCGAGAGGTCGGGGTTGCAACCACGACGGCATCGCTACGCGTAAAGACCTCTTCGGCGGAGGAACAAACGGTTGCCACTTCTTGAACACGCCTGGCAGCATTGGCATCGGGCTCGTAGACCAACACCTCTGTCACTCCTGGCAGTTCAGCCAGATTGATGATGTGGGTCTGGCCAATCCGTCCAGCACCCAAAACTCCGATTTGCATGCTCTACCTTTCGCTAAGAGTCGCAGAACATTAGCGGTCCACCCATCGGCACCCCGCTTCTCAGCTGCTGGCTAGCGAATCGAACAGGGGCAGGTCAGCCTGGGTCAGCGAGCAGATGCAGTACGAGCTTGTCACCCTTCGACTCTGCACTAAACGGAGCGGTTGACCCTGTCAGCCCGAGTGAGGTGCCCGCAGCGTTATCTCGAAAGTTGAGATGACGACTGAGGCCGAACTTTGTGATCTGCACCTCGGTGTTCGCCCGCTCGAAACTCAATAATTCCTTCGTAGGTCCTGAGGCCGTCACCCAGTCCAAGATACGAATGGACTTGAGTGTAACGGCAACGAGCATGCGGACGGTAACGCCTTTTCCCTCGGCATCCACAGTCCTGGCTACGTGATTTGCCACACCTACCCCAGCCCCCATGGCAAGCGGGTTATCCGTCACGGCTCCAGTGAGGGCACCCGCAGCTACCCCAGCAACTGCAATCGCCGCATAATTAGTTTGCAGGCCGAAGATTCCCGCGGCTAGCACCGGGTCTGAGGTGGATGTGTTTGGCCCAAGGATCTGCTCAGCTTTTTCGATGAGTTCGGTTTCACTGTTCATCAACACACTGTAGCGAATCGAGTCAGCCCTGCATTGATAGGTATCGTGACAGCGTGACGAACCGACTTGCGACTGAGACCAGCCCCTACCTGCGCCAGCATGCCGAGAACCCCGTGGACTGGTTTCCGTGGGGACCCGAAGCCTTTGAACTTGCTCGCTCGCAGGACCGACCGGTTCTGTTGTCCGTTGGCTACTCGGCTTGTCACTGGTGCCATGTCATGGCGCACGAGTCCTTTGAGGATGAAGACACCGCAGCGTTGATGAACGCGAAATTTGTGAACATCAAGGTTGACCGTGAGGAACGCCCAGACATCGACGCCATCTATATGGAGGCAACTCAGGCCATGACTGGCCACGGCGGCTGGCCGATGACCGTATTCATGACACCCGAGGGCGAGCCCTTCTACTGCGGTACCTACTTTCCCAAGGAGCAGCGCGGCGGCCATATGAGCTTTACGCACCTGCTCACTGCCATAGATGACGCTTGGCAAACCCGCCGAGACGAACTCATGGAACAGGCAACTCGACTCGTAGAGAGCATCGGGCGTAACCCATCTGCAGGCACTGATGCCCCGCTGCCACCTGCACAGGTGCTCGATGAGGCAACCATGGCCCTGCTTGCTGCCTATGACCCACAATGGGGAGGATTCGGCGGCGCGCCCAAGTTTCCGCAATCGATGAGCTTGGGCCACCTGCTGCGCCATGTTCGACGTACGCGCTCCGATACAGCGCTTGCGGCAGTGACAACCTCGCTTGACGCTCTTGCCGCCGGGGGAATCTATGACCATATCGGTGGTGGGTTCTCGCGCTACTCCGTAGATGAGCGCTGGCTGGTGCCACATTTTGAGAAGATGCTCTATGACAATGCCCTGCTCGGGAGGAGCTACTTATGGGCTTGGCAAGTAACGGGTGAGGAACGCTACCTGCAGGTACTCACCGAGATTATTGACTACGTCCTTCGCGACCTTTCACATCCGCTCGGAGGCCGCTACTCCGCAGAGGACGCCGACAGTTTTGCCACTGCAGATGCCGACCACGCAGAGGAGGGTGCGTTTTATGTCTGGACTCCGTCACAAGTGCAGGACGCGTTAGCGCAAGCAAACCTGGGGCATCTCACCGAGGAGACCCTCGCTTTTTACGGCATCTCGGAGGCTGGCAACTTTGAAGGCGCATCCATCCCAAACCGCATGCACGAACGCGGCCACCTTGAGCGCACTCCCGAGATGGACCAAGCACGCGCAGCGCTCCTCGCTAGCAGATCTACGCGCCCCAGACCGGGCTTGGACAACAAAGTCCTGACGGAGTGGAACGCCCTCATGCTGGCAACTCTGGCAGAGGCCGCAGCAGCAACGCAGCGAGCCGACTGGCTCGTAGCCGCCGAGCAAACGGCGAACTTCTTATGCGAATCCCTACGCGTACCCTCCGAGGCGGTCACATCGGGAGCACGCTGGCTGCGGTCATGGCAAGCAGACCTGAACGAGGGTTCTGGCGGAGCGAAGCACCTTGCGTATGGATCAGACTATGCCGCGCTGATCGACGGATTCATCTCTCTATACGAGGCAACCGGAACGCTGCGCTGGTTGGAAGAGGCAACGACAACAGCAGACAGCCTGATCGAACTTTTTTGGGATATCGACGGCGGGGTGTGGACCACCGGCGAGGACGCAGAACAGTTGGTTTCTCGGCCGAAAGACTTGATGGACAACGCAACACCCTCGGCAAACAGCATGACAGCAGTTGGCCTGTTACGCCTCGAAGCACATACGGGCGAATCGCGCTACGGGGAGCATGCTCGTACCATTTTGCGCACCCTCGGTGGGGTGGCCGGCAAGCACGCCATGAGCTTTGGCAATCTGCTCTGGGCGATTGAGTTGCACGCGCTTGGAGTGACCGAGGTGGTCGTCACCGGGGACCGACCAGATCTTGTTCAGGTGCTGCAGAGCCGCTTTGACCCGGGCAGCATTCTGGCTTGGGGAGAGCCAGGGTCTGGGCCGCTCTGGGAGGGCCGAGCAGTCGCGGGTGACACAGGGGTGGCCTATGTGTGTCGGGACCATACCTGTGCCACGCCAGCAGCTACCACTACGGAGTTGCTTGCGCAGCTCGACTCCAAGGGATAGAGACCACAAGGTTTCAGCGCTAGCCAACGCTTTCGACTTGATGATCAGACACCTCGATAAATGGAGCCTCTGGGCGATCGAGCATCCCCTTTGACACCCACCCGCGCTTGTCGGCCCACACGATGAGCGGAGGCAGAATCGTGAGTGCCGCAATGAGCGCAATTGCAATCTTGAGTGCCACGAACAGGCCGAAGTTGGCCAGCAACGGCAGAGAAGAGAACGCAATGACGCCTACCCCGGCAATCGCCGTCATCGCCGAGACGATAAAGGCACGACCGGTGCGGCCCGCAGTGACGTCAATCGCCTCGCGTGGCTCAAGGCCGCGCTGCCGCTCCTCGATATATCGCAACAGAATCAGCGAGGTGAACTCGGTACACGTCGCAACCACGAGTGGCCCACCAACCGCAGTCAGCGGGCTGAGTTCGATTCCCAGCAAGTAGATAGCAATCGTTGCCAACCCAGATGCGATCAGCACCGGCACCATCGACAGCACAGCGCGCACGAAGGACCGCAATCGAACCCACAGGAACAAAAACACCAAGCCGACAGCGAGCCAAGTGAGTTGCACCAAATTTGCCTCAAGGTTTTGCAGGAGCCCAACACCCACGACTGCTAGTCCCGAGGGGGTCACCTTGATGCCAGTCGGAGCGTCCGTCTGACGAATCCCATCGACAACTACTGCTTGGCCTTCAAGTGAGGTAGGTCGGGTGAGGAATGCGATATTGAAGTTCTGCGCGTTCGGTGATGCCGTAGACAGTTGGATATCTTTCGGTGCCAATTTCCAAGCCTGCTGAACATCCGCCGCAGCAGGCGAGACATGTTTGGCACCGGGAATATCAGTCAGGTCAGAGACCGTAGCCACGATGCTGGATCCAATCAGCAACTCTTTGGAGTACTTTGCCATCTGCTCACGGGTAAAGGTGTCCACAAACTTGACTGATGAGTCACTGTAGAGACTCGCCTGATCAGTGGACTGCACAAAGACCCCAAGTTCAGATGAACCGCCGATTTCGGACTCAATGTTGCGAAGGTCTTTGATGACCTGAGAATCCTGATTCACCCAGTTTATGGGGTCAGTCTCTAGCTTGAGTTGTGGCTCCAACACGCTACCCACGACAAAGACAACTACGGCTGCAACAGCAAGCCAGAGCGCTGCAGTTGCTGGCAGACTTCCCATCTTGACTACAAGTCTGCCGAGTTTCCCCTCGCTAAAGTCGCGCCCCTTGGTAGGCGACTTGTATTCGCGGATACCCAGAGCAGCAAGGGGGTTCACGATTGAAGAGATACAGATAGCAACGATGCCCACAATGAGCAGCCAGCCGAACTCACGAATCATCGGGACTTTCGAGATCTGAATTGCCAGAAATGCAAACACGGCATCGAAGGTGACCACCAGCAATGCTGGGCCAAGGCCACGAGCCGCCGACTGAATCGGATGTGGAGAACGGTCAATGATGACCTCCTCTTCGATGCGTGAATGCATCTGAATGGCGTAGTCAATGCCAATCCCGAGCATCACCGGAAGCCCCGCAATAGTGACCAACGTCAGCGGCACGCCGAGGTACCCCGCCAAACCAAATGCCCAGATCACCCCGATGAGTACTACCAAGAGCGGAAGCAGTCGCCAGCGCACATTGAAGAACAACAACAAGATGACCATCATGACCGCAACGGCAATTGCACCCAGGCCCAACATCCCGCCCTTGAGGTAGTCGTTAATCCCCTTCAGCAGCACGGGGGCACCGGTGGTGGTGACCTGAGCGTTCGGGAATTTCAATGCCTTCGTGGCTGAAACGATGGTTTCGGATGCGGCGCCCTCGGCCTCAATCGACCCGTTTCCAGGTAGCCGGGTGATCATCTGAGCGTGGGTGTCATCAGGAAAAAACGGCCGCAGAGCTAACCGCACTTCTCCGGCATTGTCATAGAGCAAAAACTTGACCCACTCGGGATTCTCCAAGGTTTGCTGATCAGGAGGTATGGCGAGAAGTCGTTGCGTGGTCACCGCGAAGTCTGCTGTGCGGGCTTCTGCGCTGACCGTGTCTCCGGAATCCTCAGCGACCTTCTGAGCATTCACGAGGGCTTTCGCAGCCACAGCGTTGAACGGATTTCCATCGGCTGAGGTCACAAGCGATGCAGAGAAGTCAAGCGCAGTTACTGGCGAAATAACGCCCAGCACCTGCCCAGAATCGCGCAACTCTTGGGCCACCGCCTTCATGGTGGCAAGGCCTTTGGGAGTAAAGATGGAATCAATTTTGGCGCCGGGATCCATCGAGATAACCGAGAGCATCGCCTGGCCGCCAAACAGGTTTTGATAGGCGATGTTGTCTTTGTAGACCACGTCGTCTTTGTTGAGGTAGCTGTCTTGCCCGGTGGCGAACTCAAGCTTGGTGATTCCAAAACCAAGTGCGATGGTAAACACCAGACCAATCGCCGCGACCATGCCCGCATGTCGGCCCAAATTGACCGCCATCCAAGACCAAAAACGTTGCATTCTCATTATCGCGACCCTGCCTTGATTGCTGATCAGAGTTGAACCTAGTTGAACAGCTCGCTGCCCTGGTTCATGTTGAGGAACTACCAGCGATTGTGATGCGTGAGCGAGGCTGGATCGGGCCGACCGCGCTTTGCTGAAGCAGAGGCTCTACGGCCCTGCTGAGTTGGCCATCCTAAGGCCACGGTGCCGAGGGCTCGATACTGCTCAGGCGCACCGAAAGCTGCTGCCACTGCCACCTCATGTTCGAACTGCCCGAAGAGTAACGCGCCAAGACCTTCCGCCTCTGCTGCGAGCAATAACGCCATCAGGCCCGCGCCGCCATCCACAAACCAATAGGGAACCGGCCAAGCCTCGGCGCCGTCGCCAAGACCCGTATGAGACTTATCTGATTCTTGGTAGCGCTGCTGATAAGCGCTTGGTCGCACATAGGGGACCACAAGTGTGGGGGCTTTCAGCAGTCCTGGCCAAGCAAAACTCGCCCTCTTCCCCTCTGGCAGCGTCAAGGCCCAGTAATCGGCCACCCTCGGCCCGGATAACACCAGCAACTCAAGTGCAGAAGTGTTTCCCGCAGAAGGCCCACGAAACGCTGCAGCGGTGACCCGATGAAGAACCTCGGGTTGAATCAACTTCTCGGAGTAGTCCCTACACATGCGACGCGAGGCAAGAACCTGTGCAAACTGCCCTGCGGGATTGCTCACCCGTGTTTGACGAGTTCCTCGGCCATTGCCCATCCACACACGACCACACAATCGCCTCGGCTGCCGTCAAGGTGCGTGAACTGCGCAGCCACTGCAACCTCAATGGTTTCAGGTTTGAGCGATTCATGATCAAGAACGAGTGGTGGCGATCCGTCTCCGGTAATGGTGAACACTTTGTCGTTATAGCGATGTGATTCAATTCCAAACCGCTTAACGAGTCGGCGACCCCAAGCCCGCTCTTCACCCGAAGGCTTGTGTTCTGGCCGAGGAACAATGTCGGTCAGTAGCCGAAAACCTTCAAGGGCGCCTGCATCGCTCATCCGTGTGCCGAGCAGCACATCTTCATCTGGGAATGCCATGAGTGCACGGCGGAAGTTGTCGCCGATCAGCGCCTTCAGGGCCGCGTCACGCTTCGATGTGCGCTTCACCGCGGCCACACCCAACAAAATGCAGGGAGTACCACCAATGCGTTCAAGCGTTGAAAACGAAAAACCGCGCAGCAGATTGCCTTCGCGCACCAGCGTCACGAGTACCCAAATATCTACCTGCTTCGAGAGTTCCCCGACCCCGTAGCAGTGGCCGCCGTCAGCACAGATATCGGCCATCTCGGCCAGTTCCGAGTCGCTGAGGGCAGTGCAATCTTTTGTCGTGACGTCGAGCGCCATGCACAGCTCCCATAAAAGTAATCCAGATGTAGTGCCTCTAGTTCAGTCGAAAATGGCCTCTGAAAGCAAACTGCCTGAGCAGATTCAGCTCCTCAGGCGCCACAGCCTGAGCTCAGACCACCACTGCCTCGTGACCGAGCAGCGCCCGCAGTTCGCCCACGAGGCCACTCTGGGTACTCACCATGTATTGCTCGGGCAATTGCAGCACGTGGGTCCCGTCCAACAGCAGAATCACCTGAGATGCTCCGGGGAAATCCAAAAACAGCTCTTTGAGTCGCTCTACCGTGGAGTCAGTGAGTCGGGTTGGACTTAAGTGAAGCCGCAGCGGTGGATCCGTATCGGGCATCGCATCAAAAATCTCGATATCGGTAGCAATCAGCTTCGGGGTGTCGTCGCGCTTGTCTACCCGGCCCCCGATCAGAACGACCGCATCCTCTGCGAGCAGGTGCCCAATCTCGGTCATGGTGCGCGGGAAGACCATGACCTCGAGTGCTCCTTGCAGGTCTTCAAGGGTGAACACCGCCATCAGGTCGCCCTTTTTGGTCCACTTGCGCTGCAACCCAGAGATCACTCCGCCAACGGTTCTTCGGGCGCCATCTTCTACCTCGGACTCGTTGAGATCTGCCAGGGTGCAATCTGTCTTCTTTCGCAAGGCCGTCTCTGCACCCAGCAGCGGGTGATCAGACACATACATCCCCAGCATTTCTTTTTCGAATACCAATCGTTGTTTCTTATCGAAGTCTTGGGTTGGAATTACCACGCGTTCATCAAAGGCTGGCGACTTCGCTTCTGCCTCTGCAAAGAGCGACATCACACCCATCTCATGTTCTTTTCGGCGCGCCACTGTTTGATCGATGATTTGTTCGTACACCATCAAAAGGCCTTGACGAGAGTGGCCCATTGAGTCAAAGGAACCCGCCTTGATTAACGCTTCAATAGTCTTCTTGTTCAACACCTGAGTATTCACGCGCTGGCTGAACTCGTAGAAATCTTCGAACGGCCCTGCGGCTTCGCGCTCGCTCACAATATGCGCCACGAGGCCAGCGCCTACGTTACGAACAGCCGCGAGACCAAAGAGGATCCGGCGATTCTCAGTGCCGTCTTCGAGTGATTCAATCACCGGCGTGAAATCGGTGGTTGAGCCGTTTACATCGGGAACCACAACTTGGATTCCCATGACTCGGCATTCGGCAAGAAAGATCGCTGCCTTGTCGAGCGAGGTTCGAACACTTGTCAGCAGAGCGGCAAGATATTCTGCTGGGTAGTTCGCCTTTAGATACGCCGTTTGATAGGCGATGTAGCCATAGCCGTAAGCGTGGGACTTGTTAAACGCGTAATCGGCGAACGGCTCGATAATGTCGAACCATGCGGTGCCGAGCTCCTCGCCGTACCCCGTGTTGATGCACCCTTGCGTGAACTTGATTCGCTCCCGTGCAATCAGTTCTTTGTCTTTCTTGCCACAAGCCTTACGCAGATTGTCCGCCTCAGCGAGTGAATAGCCGGCGAATTTCTGAGCAATACGCATCATCGACTCCTGATACACCATCAGCGCATAGGTGTCTCCGAGCACCTCTTGGGCATCCGGGTGCAGATACTCAACCGGCTTTCGGCCGTTCTTGCGGTCCGCGTAGTCGTAGTGCATGTTTGCAGCCATTGGTCCTGGGCGATACAGCGCCACAAGCGCCGCAACGTCTTCAAATTCAGTGGGTGCTAATGATCGCATCAGGGCACGAATCGGCGATGACTCCAACTGGAAAACTCCGATGGAGTCTCCACGAGACAGCAGCGCAAACGTGGCCTCATCTTCAAGGTCGACATTGTCGATATCAACTTCAATCCCGCGAGTTTGCTCGATCAGGGCCAACGTGTCAGAGATCACATCAAGGTTTCGAAGCCCAAGGAAGTCCATTTTCAACAGACCTAAATCTTCAACCCCGTGCATCTCGTATTGGGTTACGACGGGAGCATCCTCGGGGTTCTTGCCCGACTCTGGCTTGCGTTGAATGGGCAAGTAATTCGTGAGCGGCTCTTTGGTAATCACTACGGCCGCAGCATGAATACCATCGCCCCGGCGCAGCCCTTCTAAGCCTTTGGCAACCTCAATCACCTCTCGGGCATCTGGGTCCTCGTGATACATCTGACGAATGTCAGAGGCCATCTTGTAGCCGTCGAGATACTTCGGATGCTCCTCTAAACATGCATACAGGGGCGTATCGCGGCCCATGACCAATTCGGGCATCGCCTTGGCTACTTTGTCGCCAACCGAATAGGGCTTGCCGAGCACACGCGCTGCGTCTCTCACTGCGGCGCGAGCTTTGATGGTAGAGAACGTGACGATCTGCGCAACCCGGTCTCGGCCATAACGCTCCGCTGCGTAACGAATCATCTCATCGCGGTATCGCGAGTCGAAGTCCATGTCGATATCTGGCATTGAGACTCGGCTGGGGTTCAAGAAGCGCTCAAAGAGCAGGTCGTATTTGATGGGATCTAAGTCCGTAATTCGCAGGCAGTATGCAACGGCACATCCGGCGGCAGATCCGCGGCCGGGGCCCACTCGGATATTGGTATCTCTGGCATGTTTGATGAGGTCCCAGGTAATGAGGAAGTACGAGGAGAACCCCATGTCTCCAATGACTTTGAGTTCATAGGCCAACCGTTCAAGCACGGTTTCGGGCAGGTCATCGCCCCAGCGAGCATGTGCCCCAGCAAAGGTCAGGTGCTCAAGGTATGCGGCGGCATCGCTGAAGCTTTCGGGCAGCGGGAAGTTTGGCAGGAGCGGTTTACCGAACTCGATTTCGAGCTCGCACCGCTCAGCAATCCAGAGTGAATTGTCACAGGCCACTTCTACCTCTCGAAAGAGGTAGCGCATCTCTTGAGCAGACTTCAGATAATGGTGATCCCCATGAAACCGAAACCGATCAGGGTCGCTCAGTTGGGAACCAGTCTGAACGCAGAGAAGTGCATCGTGGGCAACGGCATCACCCTGATTGACGTAGTGGCTGTCGTTCGTAGCGAGCAGTGGCAACTTGAGCCGCTTTGCTAGCTGAATGAGTTGCGGATTTGTTCGGAGCTGATCGGGAATGCCGTGATCCTGAATCTCGACAAATAAGTGATCACGACCAAAGATGTCGAGCAGCCGACCTGCTCGCTCACAAGCGGCATCAAACCCTTGATTCATCATGGCTTGCAGAACATGGCCACCCAAACACCCCGTGGTGACGATGAGTCCCTCTGAGTGCTCCTCGAGGATTTCCCAATCGATCTTGGGCTTTCGGTAGTAGCCCTCCATAAACGCCCGTGAGGAGAGCTGTATGAGGTTCTTGTAGCCAACCTGATTCTCAACCAGAG
Source organism: Actinomycetes bacterium (assembly GCA_037141255.1). Taxonomy (GTDB): domain Bacteria; phylum Actinomycetota; class Acidimicrobiia; order Acidimicrobiales; family Microtrichaceae; genus IMCC26207. Next base: position 14,252 of record JBAXCX010000050.1, read on the forward strand.
TAGTCAGGTGGTAATAGGCCTTCTTTCCGCCTTCTACCTCTCCGCCGGAATCATCCATGCGGGAACCACGGAGCGGAAGTCGCTCATCGCGATGCTCATGGGCCATGTATAACTCGCTACCAATGATTGGTTTCACACCGGCTTTGTTGCACTCTTGATAGAAGTCCAAAACCCCGTACATATTGCCGTGGTCAGTAATTCCCATAGCAGGTTGGCCGTCTTTGACCGCCGAGGCCACAACGTCTCCGATTCGCGCCGCACCGTCGAGCATCGAATACTCAGTGTGCTGATGAAGATGGACGAAAGAATCCGCCACGGTGAGTAAGCCTCCCCAGAGTTTCCACGCTTCGTTCCTGAGCACGGAGTTGCTTCTCATGCAGCTCAGAATGGTGTCATGTGAGTATCGCGCGCCTCAGCGACTCTTTCGGACCCCCGCTTATCTGCAGGGCGCAAGAGCCCTCAACTCAGACTCTTAGATGTACCCGGGCCCAGGTTCGGTAGAAGGTCCGGTTCGTTCCGGTAATTCTCCTCGCACTCCTTCAAGTTGCTGCCGTGCTGCCATCTGTTGTGCTACGAGTGTGGCCTGAATGCCATGAAAGAGCCCTTCAAGCCAGCCCACTAGCTGCGCCTGCGCTAAGCGCACTTCGCCCTCGGTGGGTGGTTCCTCGCCACTGAAATTAAAGCTCAAACTGTCAAGTTCCTGACCAAGCTCAGGGGATAAAGCCGTTTTGAGTTCCACGATGGAGCTCTCATAGATTCGGCCGAGTTGCTCTCTTGACGCATCGTCAAGCGAGGTGTTGCGCACCTCTTCGAGCAACTGCTTAATCATGGCGCCAATCCGAATGATTTTGCCCGGCGACTCAATATCGGAAACTTCAACAAGTTCATCAAAAGCCGTGGGCAAGCGGACCAGCGGCTCATCGGTGAGAGCTCCAGTTTGGGGATCGGCAGCAGCATGAGAAGCCGGGTTAGCTGTTAGGTCAGACATTCAGAGGAGTCTACGCAGGCCAAGTCGGGGTCAGGCACGAGCAATCAGAAGCGGCACCATCATCTCCGCCGAGGTCATCGACCCGTGTCGCCCCTGCAAGACAAATGGCCCTGTGTCGGCAGTGTCTTCAAAGGCAACTGGCTCGCGAGCCACGAGCGCAATATCTCCGAGTCGGTCGAGTGCTGCTGGCAGGACCTTGGGACCGAACCAGCACTCATCCAAGGTCTGTTCCTGTGAGACCACCCATGCAACATCGCTGTGGCAGTGAGTCGCCGCATCCATAAGGTCATGCTTTGCTCCAGGGCGTGCATGCAACCAACGGAATCGCGCCTCGCCTGACTGCCACGCGACGTTGCTCAGAACTTCAGCGTTGGGCAACATGACTCGAGAACCAACATCAACATGGCCGTGATCTGCCGTGATCACGAGTGCCGCGCCACTGGGGAGTTGTTCAATCAGATACTCCACAAAGCGGTCGACGAAGACGAGTTCAGCATCATAAAAAGAGTTCAACCCATATTCGTGTGCAACCTTGTCGATTCCATCGTAATAGGCATACACAAACGGCTCACCAGCTAGGAGTTGATGCCCGATCTCGGCGACCAACGTGGAGTTCATGCGGTAGGGAACATGCCTGCATCCTCCGAGATGAGCCCGCGTGAATCCCGTGTCTCGGAACTCAGCCCGAACCACCACCGGTGGCCGCTGACCACCGAAGGCAACTTCATGTTGAATTGACTCGGGTGGGATCGCCTCTCGAGCGTCACCCTTCGAGGTGGTCCAGCGCAGCACGTTCAAGATGTCGCGATCCACACTCATGCGGTAACCGATCACTCCATGCTCTCCCGGTGGGAGTCCAGTCGTGATCGAGGTAAGCGCCGTTGCAGTCGTGGTGGGTGCCACCGTGGTAATTGGTGCGGCCTGCATTCGGCTAAGGCCGCGCAAAAGGTGGCGTCGCGCCAGCATCTGCTCCCAGCCCAGCCCATCAAGCACCAAGAACACAATCTGATCGACCCCTTCAAGACCTGGAGGAAACCAGTCCGGTGCGCTATCCGGGTCGTTCAACAAAACATCGACAATGTTGGCGTTGCACGCGCCCGCGTAATCAGGGAGCACGGGTTTGTCATCTGCGATGGCAGGCGTGGATGCCCACTCCGCCGGCGCCGCTAGTTGGTCACCCACCGCTACATTCTCCTTGGTCTTGTCACACCCCAAGCTAGCGAGGTTCAGTGGGTGTCTGACAATAAAGTTTGGTTCCGTGCGAGCGACAGAGGCAGTCTGGCCTCCACTCACCCACTGACCCGCCTACGATACGCGTCGTGAAGGTCTCGACACGAGGTGACTATGCGAGCCGAGCGCTGCTGTCTCTAGCGCTGCATCCCGAGGTTGGGCCTACCGCAGTGCGAGATATCGCGGAACGAACCGCCCTACCTCAGCCCTATCTCGAACAGATCCTGCTCGCTCTGAAAGGTGCCGGGCTGGTGCGTTCCAAGCGCGGTGTGGGCGGCGGCTACACCCTTGCTCGCGATGCCTCAGAGATTACCTTGGCGCAGATTGTCTCGGCTGTTGACGGGCCCATCCGCGCAGGCGATTTTGGTCAACCCCACACCGACGGTTCTTGTGATCACGAGGGCCAATGTGTGCTCCTCGCAATCTGGAATGACGCAGGAATGCAGATGCGTTCACTGCTCGAGGCTTACACCCTCGCCGACCTTGCGGCGATGACGGATGGAAACCAGCCTTGGCCGGGTGGACTCGACTCGACGCAGTCCACAACGACGAAGTAGTTCCGCGTGCTCGACCGGATGAACGCTAGCTGAATCTGTTCAGCACGCCTTGCAGGTCGGCTGGTAGTGGCGAGGTAAAGCTCACCTGCGCTCTCGTTGCAGGATGCACAAAGCTCAATTCTCTAGCGTGCAGGAATGGCCGAGGCGCCGAGAAGCTTCTTCTGAGGCCGCCGTACGTATCGTCTCCGACCACGGCATGGCCGATTGAGGCGAGGTGCACCCTAATTTGATGGGTCCGTCCTGTCTCGAGCTGACAGGTGATAAGCGAAACCTCGACCGGCTCGGTGAACTCGGCATCCACCCGGTAGTGGGTTCGCGATTCCCGCCCGTCCACTGCCACCGTCATGCGCAGTGGGTCGCGGCGAGACCTGCCAATGGGAGCATCAACTACGCCTTGTGGATGCTCAAACCGGCGCCAGGCAAGCGCCGTGTAGATGCGAATCACAGAATGATCCGAGAGCTGACCTACGAGATCCTCATAGGCCGCCTGAGTGCGCGCCACTACCAAGAGACCCGAGGTGCCACGATCCAACCGATGAACGAGCCCTGGGCGAAACGCCTCACCCACCGAGGCGAGCTCCGGATAGCGCGCCACAAGTCCGTGAACGAGTGTAGATCCCGAGTGCCCAGCACCAGGATGCACCACCAACCCTGCGGGCTTATCAACAACAATCACCGTCTCGTCTTCATACACCACAGAGAATGCAACTGATTCGTCCGGCTCGACTCGTTCCACGGGGCGGACGGGGTGCGTCAACACCGCCACCGTGTCCTCTGCAAGCAATCGCAGCGATGGCTTCGTCATCACCTGAGCGTTCACGAGTACCTGTTGATCGTTGATCAGCGCCACAGCTTCGGCACGTGAGCATTCCGTCAACAACGCCACGATACGGTCAATACGCTCGCCTGCGAGCGCCTCGGGGATTGTCTCGACAATGTACGGATCAGGAGTTGCTTCGCCTTCAGACATCTGTTGACTCAGTGTCGGATCCGTCAGCCACATCGGCGGGATCATCCGCCGGATTGGCCTCATAGTCCGGCGATCGCAGACCAATCAGAACCAGGCCGATACCACCGACGACAATAGAAGCATCCGCCACATTAAAGATTGGCCACCACTGCAGGTCGATAAAGTCTACGACTGCGCCTGACATAAACCCGGTGGTGAACTTTGGGGCTTCGCCAACGCGACTTGCGCGATCAATCACGTTTCCAATAGCGCCACCGACCACGATCCCAATGAAGACAAGCTGAAGGATCGAAGTGGATTTTCTCGCCATGAACAGGAGTAGTCCGGCCACCACAAGAGCGACCAGCCCAATCAGCGGACCTCGACTCGCTCCTTTAGAAAACGCCATCCCTGTGTTGAACGCCAGATTAAATCGCAGCGAGAACAACACATGCACCATCTCGCCCGAACTCAGGCGACGTAAGGCCCAGGCTTTGGAGAGTTGATCCACCAACAACACCGACAACGTCGCAAGTGCAACAGCACCCCAGCGCCGAAGCGCAGAAATCTGAGTTGGAACAGGGGTGGATGGAACAGATTCCATTAGCTCCTCATTAGCGGAAGCTACGAGTCTTGAATTCCACACGCTCGCGTGCATACGGGATTGCCTTGAGTCGCTCCCGCGGGATAGCGAGGCCCGAATATTCGCAGATTCCGTAGGTGCCTTTTTTGACTCGGAGAAGCGCATCGTCAATCTCTTCAACTACGTGCATAGCCGAAGCTGCGCGGGTCAAGTCAAAATCACGCTCAACGGCAAGGGTGTCTCCCTCACCAGACTCATCATCAAACTGAACATCACCCGGTTCACGATCTCGAGCTAGTGCATCGGCTTCGGCAGTCAATGCCTGCGCTTGGGAGAGCAGCGTTGCGCGTTGTTCGTTGAGCAAGAGTACCTGCGAGTCAAGGAACTTCTTATCGAGGGGTTTCGGAGCTTTCTTTGTCGGAACCTTCTTTTCTGGCACAGCTTTCTTGGCTGGCGCAGCCTTCTTGACCGGGGGGGTCTTTTCCACTTGTACTGCTTTCTGAGGAGGGGTGCTCTTTTTAGCAGGCGCAGCTTTCTTGGC